>CANLPK010000090.1 GCA_947492885.1 Bacteroidota bacterium | reverse complement strand
GATTGGAAATGTCGCTCAAGAAATACCATAACACGATCGGAAATGGTTTGTTTATGTGTGATTTTTTTACTTAAAATCAAGGCACTCATCATAGGCACGTAAGTAATTGAAAGTAAGAAGGCACCTAATAAGGCAAAGGCCACCGTTTGCGCCATCGGAATAAACATTTTTCCTTCAATGCCTTGTAAAGCAAAGGTTGGTAGGTAAACTATCAGAATAATTATCTGACCAAAAACAACACTTCGTGCCATACGTTTCGAAGAACCACTTACTTCCGAATCCATTTGTTTGCGAGAGAGAATATTTACATTCTGAAAATGTTTGCTATGCGTAAGTTGATGCAAAACTGCTTCAACAATAAACACAGCACCATCTACAATCAATCCAAAATCGAGCGCACCCAAGCTCATGAGGTTTCCAATCACTCCAAAAGCGTTCATCATGATTACTGCGAATAGCATGGCCAGTGGTATTACCGAAGCCACAAGAAATCCAGCTCGTAAATTGCCTAAGAAGATGATGAGTACAAAAAGAACGATGAGCGCCCCTTCAATTAAATTTGTTTTCACAGTTCCGATGGCGTTGTTCACCATCTTGGTACGATCGAGGAATGACTCCATGATTACCCCTTCGGGCAAGGATGATTGTATTTGGGCAACACGTTCCTTGATATTTTTGATTACATCGCTGCTATTGGCACCCTTCAACATCATGACTACGGCACCTGCTACTTCGCCTTCATCATTAAAGCACATGGCTCCATAACGGGTTGCTGATCCAAGATGTACTTCAGCAATATCTTTAAGCATCAAAGGCGAACCTGTTGAAGTGTTTTTTACGAAGATGGTATTGATATCCTCCATCGAACCAACCAATCCTTCACTGCGTATATAAAGTACCGATGGCCCTTTTTCTATATAGGCGCCTCCAGTATTTTGATTATTATTTTCGAGCGCTGTAAAAACATCATTGATGGTTAGGTTATAGGATTGAAGCTTGGCCGGGTTTACTGCAATTTCATATTGCTTCAGCTTGCCACCAAAGCTACTTACATCGGCAACACCTTTTACGCCAAGTAACTGACGACGTACAATCCAATCCTGAATAGTACGCAATTCCATGGGGCCGTATTTAGATTCATAGCCAGGTTTGGCGCGCACAGTGTATTGATATATTTCACCTAATCCTGTTGTCACGGGACCCATAGAAACCGTTCCCACACCTTGAGGTAAATCGGCTTGTACTTGTTGCAAACGCTCGGCTACTTGTTGTCGCGCCCAATAAATATCGGTGGCATCATCGAATACGATGGTTACCAAAGAAAGGCCGAAACGAGAGAAGCTGCGGATTTCTTTAATACCTGAGATATTGCTATTCGCTAATTCAATTGGGAATGTGATGAGACGTTCGATATCGGTAGCACCGAAGGATGGTGCAACGGTAATTACTTGTACCTGATTGTTGGTGATATCAGGCACGGCATCAATAGGAAGTCGGGTTGTTTGGTATCCACCGTAGACAATTAAGGCAAAAATGAATAAACCTATAATGAGTTTATTCCGTACGGAAAACTCAATAATTCTATTTAGCATATAAATTAAAAATTAAATAAAGTGAAAATAGGAAACATTAGCAAAAATTAAATGCCAAAAGTTTCAATAAAAAGCAGGGAGCAACTAACAGCTTTTAGGTGGTTGCCAGATGGAGGCGAGATAGGTAGCTGGCAAGAATTTCTCAGTAAAGAAATAATAAGCGGAAGCATCTTTATAGCTAGGCTTATTTATAAGGTCGGTTGATGTTTGAGGATTGAAACCAAGAACTACTGAATTAAATGAACCATCGAATGTTTTAAAAGGAAGTTGCATGTCCTTTTCCGAATCGGCATCATTAAGCTCAACAGTGGTATAGTGAATGGTAAGGAATTTCCAAAGGCAGATAGAACTATCTTTGGATTTATGTTCATTGTAATGATCAATTAACGCGGGAAGTCTTACCAGTTGTCTTAGTTCGGTGAACGACAACAAGTAAATAGCGAATAATGATATGGTGATGAACTTTTTCAGAGGTGCAAAGATAAGATTATTTTAAAAAACATCATTTCTTTAAAGTTAAATTTCATTAATTATACTTTAATTTATTTCCATTTGCCTCGTTAAAAATGCACCATGATATAAGCGCTATCTAGGTTTCGGCGACCAAAATGGCAATAAATGCGCCTGCTGATTTAACGTCTAAACCCATGGCTAAAAAGTAAGCAAATGGAATTCGAAATATCCAGAAGCAAAAGAAATTAATGAGCGTAGGGATGCGAGTATCACCGGCACCATTGAGGGCTTGCGACATCACCATGCCGATGCCATAAAAAATAAATCCAGAGCCTATGATACGCATTCGTGCTTTGGATATCTAGATAAAATCTTTTCAACAAGCTTATTTGCTGATTTCTTCTCCGCAATATTAGTTTTAAAAACAAACACCCAATTCAAAATGTTTTACTGAATGCTTTAGCGCAATTTAGGTCAGGATAACTGAAGTAGGATTTAATTACTCAGCGAGGGATATTAATGATTTCATTATTTGAGTAAGCACTTTTTGTTTTTTAGTGATATCGTTCATATCAGCGAAATACATCATGCGTCGATCTTTATAATCGCCCAGAAGCCATTCGGAATGTATGTTTACGATGGCTTCATGATGGAATACTAGGTGCACCTGCTTTGTGTTTCGGTGATTGAAAGTAACCAAATCAGCATTGGTGAAAAAACTCGGAGCATTCCATTTTATTCGCTCCTTTATTTTAGTGCTAGATGATTTGATGATTGAACGCACTGCTTCAATTTCATTTTTCAGTGGATGCTCTAATTTCAGCATGTATGCATTTACTGCATCTGTATCAGTCTCATTTTTTTTTGAAGTAGCCTTTTTAATCATAGTGCTTTTATTTTTCAAGATTCTTTTTAAGCATACTCAAACTCTCATCTAAATCCTTTCCTAGTGCATTACTCATTAATAAGGTCATTAAATTCATCGGGTATTTATTAGTCCCAATCATGCCCCATATTACCTTGGTTTCGTTGGCTGAAATAGCTTCGGTATGTATTGGAGTATTGGCAATTCCTTTAAATGGTTTTTCGAAACGAACTTCTACATCAATTCCTTCCCCTTCATTTATCTTCATAATTTCTTGTTCGCCTTTGCCCGCTTGTTTGTTCTCACTGTCCCATGCATAAATACAACCAACAGTTCCATCAGTGCCTGTAAATGTCGTTTTCATATTGGGGTCGGTCATCACCCACTTACTAAATTGTTCCTGGTTTTTAAGTTGTTTTATATAATCGAAAACCTCTTGTTGTGGTTTAATAATTATGATACTTCTGGTAATATTATAATCATTACTTACGAAGAGTGCGATGATGAGTGGAATTGCGATAATTGCCACGATAACGAGTAGGATGATTTTTAGTATTTGCATGTTAGATAAATTAGTTCTCATGCAAACATAAAAAACTTTCGTTAAATATTTAGGAGTAAATACGCCATTATAAGGGTGATTTCGACAAGTCCAAAACTGATTGTTTAGTCATCAAACATATTCCCATTTTGGCAACCACAGTTGAGGTGGTAGTCGTTTTTATTTGAAGTTGTCAAGAAGGATTTGGAAACCACTCATGAAAATATCAATGCAGTGATGGGTGAAATTAGGTACTTGGATATTAAAACCTTTCGCACCATCTTCAAGAAAACTATTGGGTTATCGTCCATTGATTATCGCAACAAATACAATAGGGAGGCAATGATGAATTAGAATAATTTGTTCATCACCCAAGCGGGTCCGATTAAAAGAAATTGTAAGTCTTTTAAGAATGATGGTTTCTTGCCTTCAATATGATGCCCATAAAATTGCCCTACCCAGGCAATAGCAAATACAATTATTGAAAATAAAAATAAGGGTATGAAATTATTAATGTATTGATTGAGGATGATGCATCCCGAGGAGAACACCAGCATTTTCAGGGCTAATAAAAATGATAATCTCAAATAAAATATCATTGCAAATGCCATTGCAATAGTAGCCCAATGTGCTATACCCGACGGAAGGATATCTTGCAGAAACAACGGTGGAATACTCATGAGCAACCCAACGATAGTGAAAAATATCAATGGCACACAGATATAGTGAATTGCTTTATTGGTGCTATTCTTATGGCTCTCAGCATGCGCATCAAGCCAAGCTTGCAATGGTTTCGTCGTCAATATTAAAATTTTAAATAAACACGAAAATTCAATCGACGTGCTGTTAAATAATTAGGAACAGCATAGGTGGTGCCTGTCAAATCTTGAATCCATAAATAAGATAATGTGTTATTTATATTCAGAAGGTTGAAAATTTCAAGACTCAGTTTCAATTCTTTAATATGCTTGCTCATTTGTCCTTTCCCTTTCGATTCATCATCGAAGATGACACGTGCAAAGCCAATATCCACGCGCTTATACTGTGGAACACTAAAAGTATTTCTTAGTTGTGGATTGCCTGGAGGTGATGAGGGCATACCAGTGCCAAACAATAGATTCAGATACATTTTGTTTTTAGGAAATGCGGGCAATGCATCTTGAAAATAGATGGCTGCTGTAATTCGTTGGTCGGTAGGTCGACGTAAATATCCAATGGGATGTACAACGCCATCGGCATCGGTGTATTTGTCTCCAACAATATCTTCCTTGGTATTTAAATATGAGAGTGAGAACCATGATTCTTCATTTTTAATGAATTCACCATTGATGCGAAAGTCGAACCCAGTAGCATAGCCATTGGATACCTCGTTGGCCAAATAGCGAATACGTACATCATTAATTTCGTATGGGATTAAATTATTAAGAATTTTAAAATAGGCTTCCGAAAATATTTTGAATGGTCGATCCCACATTTTAAAATTCATATCACCACCCAAAACAAAGTGTGTGCTTTTTTGTGATTTAATTTTGGGGTTCAAGTTGCCATCAATATTTCGAAGTTCTCTATAAAATGGAGGTTGGTAATAGATTCCAGCGGCTGCTTTCAGGATGATATCTCTGCGTCGTTTCACAGTGCTATCGCCTTCATGCAATACATTATACTTTTTATTGGGTAGCCAACTAAACTGAAAACGCGGAGAGATATCCGTTTCATTATTGTAATTCCAATAGGTAGCGCGAATTCCGTAGGTGAGTGTTAGATCGGCGTTCTTTTTGAAGTGCTGCATATTCTGAATGAAGCCACTTACTCTTTGCGAAGCCAAATTTAAGTTTGTACGCAACTGATAACTCAATGGGAAGGTATTGCTAATTTCATTGGGGTTATAGGGTACAAAATAATTTGATGAATCATTAAATTTCCATTCACTGATTTCATCTGCAATGCGCTCTTGCTGCCATTTTAAACCCCAGTTGATAATATTATAATCGCCTACATAATTGCCCAGATGTTGGATATTAAATACGTTTATATCCATATAATTTCTGATATGACTGAAGTATCGACCATATCCCAAATTGTATTTTACTTTACCAAAATCAGGTTTCCCGAAATCGTTTTCTAATTGGTCTAAGTTATAGATGGCATCGATATCAGCCAATTCATCTTCCAATGAATAGTAGTAAGAACTCATAAATTTGAGTTTCATTTTCTCACTTGCCTCGTAGGTAAAGTTCAATCCATTCATCATCGACTGGTATCGAAGTATGTTTCTTCCATCATAAAATACACTCAGCTGCTTCGCGTTTTTCACTGTTCCAAAGCGCGTTTTACGATCCTGCGGGATGCTCAAATAATTGTTGGATGCTGCATATCCCAACCAACTCACATTCCATCGTATACTTAAACGATACGATAGTAGGCTTTGGAAATCCTGAAATGTAGTTTGATATTCGCCTTTTGTTTCCAGTGAGTTTAATAAGATCTGACTATTTCTTAAACGATAGCCCGCCATCCAAGTGAAGCGTTCATTTTTCGAACTCCCTTCATTATGAATTGCGATACCTAATAATCCGGCGCTCACAGTGGTGATATTCTCATTAGGCTCATTGTATTTGATATCGAGCACCGAAGAAAGTTTGTCGCCATAACGCGCTTCAAAACCACCCGCACTGAAGGAAATATTTTTCACTAGGTCGGGGTTGATAAAACTCAATCCTTCTTGCTGACCAGCGCTAAGCAGGAGTGGGCGATAAATTTCGAAATCATTCACATACACCAAATTCTCATCGAAGTTTCCACCACGAACATTGTATTGAGATGATAATTCGTTGTTGGTACTTACACCTGGTAAGAGTTTTATCACCGCCTCAAACTGCCCCGTACCGGGAATATTTTTAAGGAGTTTAGGGTCGATGGTAATTACAGAAGGTTTGTTTCTATTGTTTTGGGCATCGATATTAATATCTACAATTTGGAATTTATAGGCGATACGAATATCTATTTTTAATCTTTCATCGGCCTTAAGCGCTGGCACATATATATGTTTTGGAGCGGTACTGAAATAGGTGAATACCAAATTTAAAGGCTTTCCCGCAGGAACTTTAAGTGAGAAGTAGCCATATTCATTGGTACTTGTGGTAATCTGAGTTTTATCGATGAACACATTCACATCAGAGGCAGGCGTTCCACTACTATCGAGCACTGTGCCATAGATGGTGGCAGTTTGTGCGCTTCCATTGGAAGCAACCGTAAATAAAATCAATAATAGAAATATACTTCTTAGTAAAAGCCGCATCGTGTTCGTTATAGTTGGGTAAATCAACGGATTTTTTTTGAAATTATTTGAAATGTTATAAACGCTGACTGAAATTATTTGCGAATGCAATTAGTTACAATCGACGACCTAAGAAATTATCACAAGCGATTGCTGCTGCCACCGCCACATTCAGCGATTCGGCTTTGCCAATGCGGGGGATGGTGATGGGGTGAGTGATTGCGCTCATGATATTGTCGCTTAGTCCTTGACTTTCGTTGCCAAAAAGAATCATAGCGTTGGCATCAAATAATGTGGCGTATATGCTGAAACCATCGAGTACCATGCCGTACACTAGTTTTTGAGAGAGTCGTATATAAGCTTTCAAGTCGGTATAATGCACTTGAACCCTGCAAAAACTGCCCATGGTGGAGTTGATTACCTTAGGATTATAAACATCCACGGTATCCTCGCTACAAATGATATGCTTGATGCCGTACCAGTCGGCTAGGCGTATGATTGTGCCTAAATTGCCAGGATCTTGGATGTTTTCAAGGCCAATAACAGTAGATGTTTCGAAATGCGACAAGGCATAGCGTGGCATTTCTGCTACAGCCAACACTTTATTAGGACTAATTTGTGTGCTAATTTGTGCTAACTCTTTTTCGTTAACCTCAATTATTTCGATGGGCTTGTCTATTTTTGCATTATTATTGTTTAACCATTCAGGAAGTGCAAAAAGGAAATTTACAGTAAGATCCGATTGCAGCAGTTCTGATACATTTTTTTCACCTTCCACAATAAATTGATGCGTACTATTGCGTGCCTTCTTTTGGTGTAACGACTTTACAAATTTGACTTGAAATTTAGATAACATAGATGTTTAAAAAATCGTATAAAATTAACATATTACTTGTAATTGTCATACTTTTTTATGCATGCAATACGGCAAGACGCGTCCCTCAAGGGAAAGCGCTCCTTCAGGAGAATTATGTAACGGGGGTAAAAGGGGAGTTGGCCGATGTTTTGGAAGGTCAAATAAGGCAACAACCCAATCGAAAAATCCTCAATTCATTCAAGTTTTTCCTAGTCACGTACAATACGTTCGATACTACATATAAGAACAATTGGTTTCGTAGAAAGTTTATTCGCTTAGGTGAAGAACCCGTGATTTATGATAGCAGTTTAAATCATTCTTCGACACAAAATATAGAGCAAGCCCTCTTTAATCTGGGTTATTATGATGCTGAAGTTACCTGGACGGATACCATCGTGGGTAAAAAGCACAATTATGCCAAGGTTACCTATCATGTTATTGAGAATAGCAGTTATTCGATTTCTAAAGTCGACTATTATGTGAGTGATCGATTCTTGGACAGTATTGTTCAAACTGAAATAGCGAATTCATATATTAAAGTAGGAAATGTATTTAATAAGTCGGATTTTGATGGGGAGCGTAACCGAATCACCAATCAGATGCGTAACTTAGGATACTACTATTTCAATAAAGAGTATATTTATTATGAACTCGACTCCCTGGTTGATTCACGAACAGTGAAAGTGAAGGTGATCATCGAAAATCCAGCGCAATTCTCTGAGCATAAAATTTATCAAATCAGCGATGTATTCATAAATATTGAGAATCCATTGGAATTTCATAAGCCAGATACCCTTTATTCTCCATACAAAAACTATTATATAAAACGCAATGGATACACTATTTCCAGGGATATTTTATTGACCAAGATATTCATTTATAAAGATGAATTGTATCGGCAAAAAAACACGGTGGCGACTTACGACCACTTAAACGATTTACAACTATTTAAATATGTAAATATATTGTACGTGCCCGATACAAGTAAGTGGGTGCATGCCATTATTAATGATCCATACCTTGGCGATTATGAGTTTTTTGGGGATACAACCAATTCACCCCCAGTACTCAAATGTTATATTAATATGTCGCCTATGAGCAAGTATGAGATTGTTTTTGAGCCTCAGGGAATTATTTCCGACCTCACTACAATTGGTGGTGGCCGGACAACAAATTATGGAGGGGCTTTGAATGTTTTGTTTAGGGATAAGAATATTTTATCGAAGGGTGAAACATTTCAACTTACCGCCAATGGAGCCTTGGCTTATCAGCTCGGTGAGTTCAATGGAAGTAATACAAGAGAAATCGCCTACAAACAATTTGGTATCGATGCACAACTTAAAATTCCAAAATTTGTACTCCCAGGTAATTTTAAATTTATTGATGCACGAAGTTCAAATACAACGTATAATGCCAATTATAGCTTTGAGTCGTTTCCCGAATTTAATCGAGATATATTTGGAATTAGTAACCGTTATCAAACAACGCTCTTAAAATCGTTGATTCTTAATTTTGCTCCATTGGATATTAGCTTTATTCAGTCGAGAATTTTGGATCAGGCATATGAGGCGATCATCAATTCAAATACCCTAACCCGGATTCAGTTTCAGCCCAAATTTATTGTAAGTTTGAGAGCTTTTGCACAATACAATAGCAAGGTGACCATAAATAATTCGCCCATGTTTTCAGGTAGGGTAGGGGTAGAATCGTCGGGTTATTTATTACATCAACTATCACAAAAACTAAATTCGGAGTACGATACTGCTATCAAGGCATATAAATTATTAGGTGTACCCTATTCTCAGTTTTTGAGAGGGGATGTTGATTTGCGATATAATTTAAAATTGGGAATTCAAAAGAGTTTTGCGATGCGCTTTTATGCAGGCGTTGCTATTCCTAAGGTCAACTCCGAATTCACGGGTATTCCTTTTGAAAAACGTTTTTTTGTAGGAGGAACCAACGATTTACGAGGATGGCGAATTCGTAAAATAGGGCCAGGGAGTTATTATTACACTGATGCTCAAGATTTTTATAGGGCGGGAGATATTAAGTTGATGCTCAATATGGAGTATCGAACCTTTTTGTACAAAGCGTTTAGCGGTGCCATATTTATGGATGCAGGGAATGTATGGAATTTAAAACTCGACGCGAGTAAACCTGGGGCTGAATTCAATCCTTACGAATTTTATCGTCAGATTGCTGCTGATTTTGGTTTGGGAATTCGCTATGATTTTGATTTCTTTGTATTGCGCTTAGATGCTGCGTTTCCGTTATATGACCCACGTGATATTCCTAACGTAGCTGACAAATGGGTGATTCGTCGAATAAATAGTTATGACGATTTCCAGAGAAACATAAACTTTAATATTGCCATTGGATTGCCATTCTAAAATATACGCTTCACTATTCATTGTGTTGATTTCATTCACACAATGTATGAAGCGAGATGCTCCAATAAATCGAAACAATCAGGATATCAAAATTGGGAACTTGATTGATGCGAAACTCCAGACAGTGTTCGATCCAACAACCCTCGATTCGGTTCAATATTTACGCAATTATAAAACTTTAGATTCCTTGCAAAATGAAGTACTCACTAGTATAATCAAAGACCCCAATTCATTTAA
Source organism: Bacteroidota bacterium (assembly GCA_947492885.1). Classification (GTDB taxonomy): domain Bacteria; phylum Bacteroidota; class Bacteroidia; order UKL13-3; family UKL13-3; genus CAINMV01. Next base: position 1,832 of record CANLPK010000090.1, on the reverse strand, counting down.
ATGCAAAATTATTTTACTAAACGATAGCACCCAGCGCTTATTCTCATCAACCAAAGGAACGCTCTATATCAGCTCTGGATTACTTCGAAATTTAGAATCATATAAAGAGCTCCAGGCATTGATTTTACATCAGTTCAATCATGTTTTGCATCACGATATTTCAGATTTTTTAATTGATAAATATGGAGTCGAAACTTTTAATATGGCCGCATTGGCTCTCGATTTATACAATTTGAACGAAATTGAAAATGACGTGCAATATATTGAGTTTAATTTCATGCAAGAGCGTGTTGCTGATGAAGCTTGCGATTCAATCATGAATATATTAAACTATCATGATGCTTTACCGCTTGCCTATTTGAGTTTAGGATTGGGAGGCAAGCTAGGTAATCTCAATTTTTTTAAGATGCATTATAATTATATTGGCAGGGTAAATGAGTTACTGTACAAAGCAACAAATACCTCCCCATTAAGTACTTCAGATATTTTATCATATCATTATTTTATATCCAATCTGCCCAATTAAATGAATAATCTAAGAATCACGTTAGTTCAAACTCAGCTAGCCTGGGAAGATGTCAATAAAAATATTCATCGATTAAATAATTTACTGATTGGTGTTGAAGAAACAGATATCATTGTCTTGCCCGAGATGTTCACCACTGGATTTACTACGAATGCAGCACCCTTAGCTAAGGATAGTTTTGAGAAAGGGATGACCTTCTTACGTAAGATTGCCTTGGTGAAAAATGCAGCGGTATGTGGGAGTTTGATTTGCGAAGAAGATGGACATTATTACAATCGTTTTGTATGGATGTCGCCCGCAGGGGAGCCTATATTCTACGATAAGCGACATTTGTTTACGATGACAAATGAGCATGCCTATTTTAACCGAGGTGAGCGTGAGGTGATGATTGAATATAAGAATTGGAAAATCCGTCCTTTGATTTGTTACGATTTACGCTTCCCAGTTTGGAGTAGGAACACTAAAGATAATCCTTACGATTTATTAATATATGTTGCCAATTGGCCAGAAAAGCGCATTGTGCAATGGAATAAATTATTACAGGCACGTGCCATCGAAAATGTATGTTATGTAGCGGGTGTGAATCGTGTAGGAACGGATGGGAATGATTTTTTATATAACGGGCAAACGATGATGGTGACGCATAAAGGAGATGTAGAAATATTTGAAGACATGAAAGAAGAATTCCGTACATTTTCTATTAATAAAGAAGAATTGTTAGCATACAGGAATCAGTTCCCTGTTTTAAATGATGCTGATGATTTCTCGATTCTTTAATATTATTTCAAACAACAAACAAAAATTAATTCATTTTCACATGAAATTTTATCCTATCCAACAAGTGATTGCTGCAGGAATTATAATATTAATTTCAGCGTGTAATAATTTAAGTACAACTAAAACCCAACCCAAAGTGTTAATCAAAGAAGAAACTGTAAAATATGTATCGGATAGTGTAAAGATGCAAGGCTTTTTGGCCTATGATGAATCAATCAGAACGAAACGCCCTATTGTAATTATTATACCTGAATGGTGGGGGTTAACTGAATATGCAAAAAGCAGGGCACGTCAACTTGCCGATTTAGGTTATCTCGCATTTGCAATGGATATGTATGGCAATGGTGAAACGGCGGATAATCCAACGCGTGCAGGAGAATTGGCTGGACCATTCTATAAAAACCCAATGATGGCCAAGGCACATTTTGATGCCGCCTTGAATGAAATTAAGAAATATGAATTGGCCGATGTTTCGAAGATTGCAGCCATTGGTTATTGCTTTGGCGGCGGTATGGTTTTAAATATTGCT
>CANLPK010000089.1 GCA_947492885.1 Bacteroidota bacterium | reverse complement strand
CCACATTACAATTCATAAATCGTAGCATTACAAACCCTTTCCATGAAGTATAGTCAACTCAGAGCGATGCTTGCCATTACCAAAGCAAGCTTGTTATCACAGTTAAAAAGTCCAAGTAGTATTGTTTTTGGGATTGCTTTCCCCATGATATTTATTTTTGTGTTTGGCTATTTGGGAAAAGGAATTGCTGGCAAATATCATGTTGCAATCACTTCGAATAGCTTGCAGGAAAATGATGTGTATCGAGGACTTGTAAAAGACACTGCATTTAAAGTCTTGACTGGCCTTACCAATGATAGTTGTGAAGAGTTACTTACCAAAAAAGATATTCAAGCCATTGTCTCTATTGAATCACCTGCTTCTGGAGCGCCGTTAATTGTAAAAGTACGCTTCAATGCTGTACAAGGAAATACAGCGGGAAGTATCATGAGTAGAATTGCTGGCATGCAAAATAAAGATCCATTTGGAATTTATGAGCAAGGCAACAAGATTGGTCAAATCGTGCCGGAAGTTAGTACCAGTCGTACTTTCGAGGCCATCGATTTTGTATTGCCTGGACAATTGGGATTCTCAATACTTAGTTTGGCTGTTTTTGGAACCGCATTCTCTTTCTTCTTCTTAAGAAACACCTTGGTATTGAAACGCTTCTTTGCAACTCCAATTCGTCGCGAATTCATTATTTTAGGTGAGGCTTTCAGTCGCTTATTCTTTCAAGTAATTACAGCCTTAATCATTATCGTTATTGGTCATTATGCATTTAATTTTACCTTGGTTCATGGTGCGATTACCGTAATAAATATGCTACTCGTTTCTTCTCTCGGGTTTGTTGTTTTTATGGGATTTGGATTTATGGTTTCGGGAGTTGCTAAAACCGAAGGTACCATTCCTCCATTCGCCAATTTAATCACCATGCCTCAATTTCTTTTATCGGGCACCTTTTTCCCCATTGAATCTTTTCCTGATTGGATGCAACCCATTTGTAAAATTTTACCACTTACTCATTTGAACAATGCCTTGAGAAATATTGCTTATGATGGATACTCCTTGTTTCAAGTATGGCAACCGGTTGGAATCTTATTGATATGGGGGGTAGGAATTTACTTCATCGCTTCTCGTGTTTTCCGCTGGGAGTAATTTCCTGATTCCAATTTGATCATTCGCTTGTGCAATATTTCTCAAATATTCACGTTTAGTAATTTTACAATCTATTTTTTTATGAAGAAAATTTCCTTGACGCTTCTTGTGTGTCTATCCATTATTATTAGTTGGTCACAGAACAATCTTGCTACTTATCCTTTCGAAGGCAAGCAATTGAGTGTTTACCCTTATCGCGCGAAGACCAATAATTCCTCTACGGATAATATGTTCTTGAAAATTCAGGAAAATATTGATATCCCCTATTGCCCATTAACTTTGACCGATGGCGATTATGTGGTTTTCTATCCCAAGGATTGCCATTATGATAAATATTTCACTCCGTATTATTTGAAAGGAGATACGGATAATGTAGCCATTGTATTTTCAATAAAGGCAGGGAAAAGAGAAGGGCAAGCGCGTTGGTTTACAGAGGAATATAAGGGAAAGCGGTGCTATCAAAGTGGGAATTATCTTGCCAACGAAAAAGATGGCAACTGGAATTATCATGATGGCAGCGAAATGAAAACGTATCAATATAAAAATGGTTTGCTCGACGGTGAAGTAGTGAGTATTGATAAATCCAGTCACCAAACTAAGGTATATCATTTTAGTAAAGGGCAACTTCATGGGAAATACCGCATTAAGAATACCAAGACCAAAGATATTATTGAATTTGAGTTTAACAATGGTGCTTTGTATGGAAAATATCATCAGGTAATACATAATTGTGTGGCTGATCAGCTTGTTGGACTGAGTCTTGATATGGTCCGTTTTAGTTCAAGATATGGTCTTCATGAAGTTTTATATAAGGAGATTGAAGTAAACGGTCAATTCAATAATAACTTGAAATACGGAACATGGGAGGTGAAAACGGATACTCGAATAGTTCAAATTGTTTATGATACTATCATTACTAATAATGGTTTTGATAATGATGGTAGTGCTACTGGTGCAGAATCAGTACCCTCTGTTCGGCCCTATCATGAATATTATGGGGAAGAAAGTATGAGTGGAGAACCCTTCACAAGCAGAATAATAAGAATTCAGAAATTAAAAAATGAAGATGATTATTATTATGTCAAGTCAAATCCAATAAATGCTTTCTTGGAAAATGGATGTGGAAATTATAAGGAGTATGATAAAAAAGGAAAACTAATTAATGCCAATAGTTTCAATGATCAATCATTAAAATACCCATTCATTCTGAAAGATTTGAAGGGGAATACCATTGCTAAATTTGATTCAGGGGCAAACAACTTATATGTCTTTGAATTAAATTCATCCCAAGGTTTCTCCAAAACAACATTTTTAAAAACGGATACAGGACTTTCTTATTTGGAGGAGCATTCTCACTCTTTCAGTAAGTCATACAGCTCCGACGATTGGGAGCGGAGCCTAGCTTATTTCAAATACCATAATCTAACGGGTCTCAAAACAATTACCTACGATTCATCAATTTATAAGGATAATAAATATATTTCAACCTATACGCGATGCATAGATGTTGGCACTGGCTTCAAATTCACGCGTTCTTATTCAGATAATTCAATCTATGAAACGGTTTGGAGCATAGATACACAACGCCAACAGGTATTTACTACTTACAAAAGAATCTATGGTGAATTAACAATCGTGGATACGGTTTATTTTGAGATTGGTTCCGTTAGGAACATTTTTACTTCGCCTAATTATTCCTATAGCTATGACCTAACGCCGCTTCGTAACTATCTTGGTGTGGTTCCTGATAGTTTACAATTTTGTTTTATTTGGAAAGGTGAACGATTTAATGGTGATATCTATTTTAAGGTATTAGAAAAACCATTGAAAAAGAAAATGCAGGTAGTCAAGGAGGTGCAGGATGAAGGGACATTCAATTTTGGCAACCAGAAAAAATTGGTTGTGTTTATAGAGAAAACAGCACTTGCATCAATCTTCCGCATTACTAAGCAACAAATTCCTATTACAAATTTCAATATTTATGTAAAGGACGGCCTATTATCAGGTGATTTAAATATTGTTGCTGTCTACAATAAACATTGCTATCCGGTGATTCTTTATAAGGCAAAATATAAAAATAATTTAAAGGATGGCGTTGAAGAAGACGCTGATTTCAAAGTGTATCGAAAGAAAGTTCCAAATGGAATTGTTCGGATTATCGCAGCGCCCTATTACTATCTTACTCACAAACATGCCAGTTGGAAAATAGCCAGCGTGAAGCAAAACCATGTAGAATATCAATACTACCGTGATGGTAAAATGGATGGAACTTCTGTTAGGAAAACAAATCAAGGCCAGGTAGAGTATATCCTTAACTATTCAGAGGGGATGCTCGATGGGCCGTGTATGAAACTCTCTGAGAATGAAACGCCCTTATTGAAATTTAATTTTAAAAATGACACACTCAATGGCATCTATGAGAGCTTTAATATTAATAACGAATTAACCAATATCACCAATTTCAAGAATGGTCTACCACATGGAAAATATTTTAAATATGAATATAGAAATCAAAGTGATAATGAGTCATCAAATAGCCTCAATACTAATGTCAATTTTTGTAAGGAAAGAAAAATCAATACAATTGAATTGGAATTTAATAATGGATACTTGGTTAATAATGGAAAATATTACCATTGCGATGGCATCTTAAAAGCTCAGGTAACCTATGATATCAGCGATTCGATAAGAATTATCAATTTCAAAAGAAACAATAAAAAGTACACTTATTTTGACCTTGCTAGTTCTTACGCCCCTGCCACGGAAAATAATTATACCAGATATGTTCGCACAACGCTCGAAATCCAACCTCGAAGTAGCATTTTTTATTCTAGCATATCTTTCGATTTCTATCCCAACCTCCCAGGAAATTATATGTATTTCTATAAAAGCGGGATCCGCAGTCAGGAAGGTAGAGTGGGTAAGGATGGTTTGAAAACAGGATGGTGGAAATTCTGGAACGAGAACGGGGCATTAATGAAGGAAATATTATACGAGAAAGGTACCATTGCAAACCCACTTAACCCGAATGATTCCATTCATTATACTGGTAAAATAATTGGCTATCACCCCAATGGAAAATTTATGATGGATGGATATGTGCTTGATGAAAATTTTAAATACGAATGTGTGCAAGATGAGGAGATGGCATACCAAGATGTATTCTATTCCCGTTTTGTAGATGAGAACGGAATTGAAACCTTCAAAGGCTATTCGGGCATGGTTAGAGATTATCATATCAATGGCAATAAGCGCGAGGATGGCATGATGCTCAATGGGCTTCGCATTGGACTTTGGAAAACCTATGAAAGTAATGGGAATTTAAGCAGCATAGGCTATTATAAGAATGGTAAGAAAGATGGAAGCTGGCTATATGGCGACTTAAGCGGAATCGGTTTTGTAGATAACCAATGCTTCGATTTCGTAATCGATATCAGTAAAATTAAAGGCAATCTAAGTGAGGATCATCTTCAGTTTGAAGAAACGATTTATCAGGATGGGAACATCATTAAAAATACAGTTCACAACGTAGATATCGAATAGTTAAATGAGTCGATTCTTATACTGGGTAATACGGCGAAATCATGAGGTACACAATAACCCCAGTAATCGTAACATAAAGCCAAATAGGAAACGCAAAACGAACGAGCTTACGATGTTTCTCTACCTGCATTTGCAAGCCTCTATAGAACGATAAAAGGATTAGAGGAAGCACTGCAGCTGCCAAGATGATATGTGTTATGAGGATGAAGAAATAAAGTCCTCTCATAGGGGCTGTTTCCGGATAATGGGTATCACCCGCAAGCCAATGGAAGAGGATATAACTCACCAAAAACAAACTCGACAAACAAAAGGTGATAATATTCACCTTCTTGTGTGCATCAATATTCTTTCTGCGAATGAAGTTTAACGAAACCAATAACAGGATCGCGCAAGTGCCATTGATAAAGGCATTCAACATTGGTAAGAAATAAGTCCAAGATGGAATGGTATCAGGCTTAGGAATAATTTGACGGTTTAAAATTATAACAGTCAAGAATACAAAAATTGAGATTCCTAAAACAAGTCTAAAAACTAGTTTGTCATTATTTTTAATAGTTGGTTGAGAAGTGGTATTCATAGTAGTATAGTTGAAATTGAATTATTTGTGAAGGCGCATATCGGTGAGCAATAATTGAATGGCATCGGTGAGTTCATCCATTTTCTCGGGGGCAAGGCCATCAAAGGTGGCTCTTATGTTTCTGTTTTGATCTACCAATACAAAGGTTTGATCATGAATAAAACTTACTGGCATGGCATCTCCAACGCCTGCGTTGATAAGGTAACTTTCGGTGGCCAATTTATACAAGCTTTCTTTATTACCAGTTACGAAATACCATTTATTATGATCCACATTCAAAGCATTGGCGTACTTCAAGAGCACTGCAGTACTATCATGATCTGGATCAACAGTATAGGATATAAATTTCACCTTTGGGTTGCCTTTATATCGATCGTAAACACGCTGTAAGTTAGCATTCATGCGTGGGCACACATCAGGGCAAGAGGCGAAGAAATAGCTTGCCACGTATATGCAATTATCAAAATTATGGTTGGTCACCACCTGACCTTGTTGGTCGGTGAAACTGAAATCCTTAATCGTGTGAAAAATGGTGTCACCATTGGGATTGATTCCTTCAATATTTCCCAAGTGTGGGAGAGGGCGATAAATAGTTCTTCCACATTTCATGACGAACATGAAAAGTACGGGTATCCCGATAATGAAGAAAGTAATAATTACGGACTTTGCTCTGCTGCTCATATCTCATAAAAAAAGCCCATCCTATAAAGGTTTTGGGCTTTTTATTTTAAAGTAAAGTATTAACTATTTCCAATGTAAGTTGAATAAATAATAACCTTCATAGAGTGCGGTGGTTATCAAAGCCATGATAAAGATTACTGGAACAATAATCATAAGCATGATGGCAGTTTTTTCATGTTTCATGTGCATGAAAGTACCTACGATGAAATAGGCTTTGATAATTCCTAAAAGAATGAAAATAACGTTACGAGTCATTCCTGAAGGGATATAGAAATAGAAAGCTAAATCCACAACGGTTAAGCCAAATAAAATCCAAAACGTTTTCCAAATATCTTTTTTAGCTTCTGGATCAGGTGCATGACGTTCGAATTCTGGAAAGTCTACTGATGATGACATATATTTTTTTAATTTAAAGGTTATTAATGATTAATTTTAAACTGATTGATTTGTGGTTTAACTCAAATAAGGTAGTAGAATGTAAATACAAATACCCAAACTAGATCAACAAAATGCCAGTACAATCCTACTTTTTCAACCATATCATAATGTCCGCGTTTCTCATAAGTGCCTTTCAATACATTCGAGGTAATTACAATATTAAGCACCACACCAGATAATACGTGGAATCCGTGGAATCCTGTTACGATAAAGAACAAATCGGCAAAGGCCACAGGACCGAATGGATTGTCTTTTAAGTTGGCACCAGCAGTGATAAATTGTGTCCACTCCCAAGCCTGACAGCTTAAGAAGGCGATACCACCCGCGATGGTCCAATACATGAATTTAGCTACAGTCTTTCGATCGTTTCTATGACCAGCCTCTACAGCAAGAACCATGGTAACGGAACTAAAGATGAGGATAAAAGTCATTAAACTCACAAACAAAAGCGGTAAGTGATGTCCGTGTAAAAATGGGAAGTGATTGAATACCAACTCTGGACTTGGCCAGTGTGGTTGGACTCCTGGAGCCAATTCAGCGCCCGGAGTTGATGGTGTGAAATACTGGTGTAATTCCTCCATTTCAATATGAGACCCAAATGGTATACTAGCGTGATTCTCCGCTGCAGGAAAACTATAACGAGTTGATCCATAAGCAATCAATAATCCTGAAAAGGTGAAAGCATCCGATAGGAGGAAAATCCACATCATTAACTTTCCGTATTCCAGATTAAACGGAGAACGTCCTCCGCCCCATAATTTAGTTGGTAATTTACTTTCTGCTTCGTGCGACATCGTGTTTAAATGATTAATAATTTATAATTTTAATTCCAATATTTTAAAAACAAAAATAAGTAGATCCAAAGTATTCCTACAAAGTGCCAATAGGTAGAAGCCAAACTTATCGTCAACAAATTTTTCTTATGTACTTTCCAACGATACGCCTTTGCCAGCGTTACCAATAATAATATCAAACCTGCAATGACATGCACAAAATGCACCGCCGAAATAGCGAAGAAAAATGAGCCTGAAATCAATGGTGTTAAATCGCCATTATCTGAGCGTCTTGGTGAAAAATAAATATCTTGTGAATTGAGCTCATTCCATCCCATGAATTGCAAAAGAGTAAATGCAATTCCTAAAAGTAATGCTCCCCATAAACCATATTTCACATTCTCTAATTCATCATTTTTAGCCGAACGATAAGCCCAAATCATACTAGCGCTGCTTGCAATTACGATAACACAGTTCCAAGTAAAAATGCTTGGAATGTCAAATTTATACCAATTGCCAGCTGCCATACGTACAATATACGCACTGGTTAAACCACCGAATGCTAAAATGCTCGCAACCATAAATAACCAAAGAATCAAACGCTGATTCTCCATAATCTGCGGCTGTGTTTGCAACGGAGTGGTTTTGTTCTTTTGGGTGTTCATTTCAATCATATTTTATCGATAAGAAAAGCAATGAAAATGATAGGGAAATAGAAAAAGGATGCAAACATCAATCGCTTAGCATCTTTAATCTCTAATGTTAGATACAAGCGGAAGGCAGTATAAATAAAATAAAGAGTTATAATAGCTGCCAATAGCGTTGAGTAAATTCCTACATAATTAAAGTAGTACATCGCAAAACAAAGAGGTAATAAAGCAATTGCAAATATTAAACTTTGTAATGCACTGTTTTTATTTCTACCTCCTTTTGATGGAAGCATATTGTAACCAGCTTTTAGATAATCGTCATTCAAAATCCAGGCAATGCTCCAGAAGTGAGGGAACTGCCATACGAATTGAAATACAAAAAGTATGATGGCTCCAGCATCTATTGCACCGGTATAGGCAACCCATCCAATCATGGGTGATGTTGCTCCTGGAAATGCACCAACATGAACGCTCCATGAAGTAACTCGTTTTAAAGGAGTATATACAAATGCATAACTTATAAGTGAAAGTAATCCGAGTAATCCTGTTAACTTATTTAGTCCGAAGCCTAGTGTTAAAACTCCAGCTACACCTAATATCAAACAGAAAATACTTGCTTCAACAAGCCCTAGACGTTGTGTTGCCATCGGCCTGTTTTCAGTGCGAGTCATTAACTTATCGTAGTTGCGCTCTATAATCTGATTGATTCCATTGGATGCTCCAACAATTAGTAAACCTCCCAAACAAAGATTGATAAAATCAACCCACACGATTCCTCCTTTGCAGGCAAGCAAATACCCCATCGCCGATGAAAATACCACCGAGAATGAAAGTCGGAACTTCATTAACTGACCATAATCCTTCAAGCGATGCTTGAGAGAGTAAGTAGTTGAAGCATTAATTGCTATTGCTTTTTCTTGCATGTTCATTGGAAGTATCATTGTACTTCCTTTATGTAATTTATCTTTAATATCACCATCAGGCTTGCCCAATGGATTGTTATCTAATCATGTTTAATTGGGTGGGTACTAATTTTCAATTGCTTGTTTCTGGTTTTTTTGTGACTGTATTCCTATATACAAAAGAATAGCAGAAAGAATCAGCATTGTCAAATTAAGGTTGAAACTTGTTGAACCAATATTTGTAAGTATATGAAGCATTTCAAATAATAAAATTAGAAATGCTAACAGTGAAACTAAAATACGAATTCGTAAAATCCTCATTCTTATTGAAATCAAAAAGTGAATGAACAAGAGGCCTAATGCGAATGTTTCTGTATAAAGAAAAACACTCATTAACCATACTTTGGCAATCACATAATTAAAATCAGCCCCAGATGCTATTTTGTAGGTTACACGATAGTCGCCTGGCAAGGTACATTCGCATGAAGGTGGCACCCAATAGCCATAACATTTAGGCCAATTAGGGCAACTATCCGAACTTCCTGAGGCTTTTACGAGAATCCCCATCCCAATTAATAAACAAAGAACTATAAAGGCAAAACAGCTAATTTTATTGAAATTCTTAACTGTCATACACCTTGGCTTTTAATACTCCTCCGCCAATCTCTCCATTTTATTCCTGATCTAATATCAGGATTGGTATTATAATACTCCGAGTCTCATTCCCAATTTCTTGAACCAGCTAAAATGAACTACTGATTCTGATTTTGCATCTGAACTGCTCACTTCATTATGAGCTGAAGCAGCACCATGTGGATCGCCAGCCCATTCAACAGGAACTACGTCATCAGGCACATTTTGTGGTACAAAATCTTCAACTGCATCCGGACGGCTATAATCATATGGCCAACGGTATACTTTTGGTACTTCTCCTGGCCAGTTACCGTGTATTTGTTCAACTGGGGCAGTCCACTCCAAAGTGTTAGAACCCCAAGGGTTTTGAACCGATTTCTTACCGAAGAAAATACTTGAAACGAAATTGTATAAGAAGATTAATTGTGCAAATGAACCAATGATAGCTCCAATGGTGATGAACTCATTCATATCGTTCCAAATTGCAAATTGATCCCAAGCAGTGAATGCATAATAACGACGTGGCACACCACCCAATCCCATAAAGTGCATTGGAAAGAACACCATATACACCCCGATTAAGCTTAACCAGAAGTGTAAATAACCCAATTGAGGGTTCATCATACGACCGTACATACGTGGGAACCAGTGGTAAACTCCACATAATAATCCGAAAATTGCTGAACTTCCCATTACAATATGGAAGTGGGCAACTACGAAATAACTATCGTGTAATGGAATATCTAAAGCAGCATTTCCTAAGAAAATACCGGTTAAACCACCTGTTACGAATAAGGATACCAATCCTACACCAAATAACATGGCAGGGGTAAATCGGATATTACCACGCCACATAGTAGCAAGGTAGTTGAAGGTTTTTACTGCTGAAGGAATCGCTACCAAGAAGGTGATGAACATAAATACAGATCCGAATAAAGGATTCATACCAGTTACAAACATATGATGTCCCCATACGAAGAAAGAAACACCGGCGATACCCATAATTGAGCCAATCATGGCTTTGTATCCAAAAATTGGCTTGCGTGAATTGGTTGCTACTACCTCAGAAGTGATACCCAAAGCAGGCAAGATGATGATATAAACCTCTGGATGGCCTAAGAACCAGAATAAGTGTTGCCATAAAATTGGGCTACCACCTGCATTGGTTAAGGCATGTCCGTCGATGAAAATCTCCGACAAGTAGAATGAAGTTCCAAAGCTTCTATCAAATACCAAGAGTAAACTTCCGCTTAACAATACAGGGAATGACAAAATACCCAATACTGCGGTAAAGAAGAATGCCCACATTGTTAATGGCAAACGAGTCATGGTTAAACCATGGGTACGCATATTCAAAATTGTTACAACGTAGTTGATACCTCCCAAGAGTGATGAACCAATGAAGAAAATCATAGATACCAACCATAGGGTCATACCCAATCCAGATCCAGGCATCGCTTTTGGCAATGCACTAAGTGGCGGGTAAACTGTCCAACCTCCTGAAGCCGGTCCGGTTTGTACGAACAACGACGACATCAATATAACGCTTGAAGCGAAGAAGAACCAATACGACAACATATTCAAGAAAGGAGATGCCATATCACGGCAACCTACTTGATAAGGGATTAATAAGTTACTGAATGTCCCACTCAAACCAGCTGTCAATACGAAGAACACCATGATTGTTCCGTGCATTGTTACCAAAGCCATGTAAAAATCAGGATTGATATGTCCATCAGTTGACCATCTCCCAAATAAGGTATCAAAAATAGGGAAGCTTTTATCAGGCCAAGCCAATTGCATACGGAAGAGAACAGACATGGTCATTCCAATCAATCCCATAATCAATCCCGTAATCAAGAATTGTTTAGAGATCATCTTATGATCCATACTGAAAATGTACTTGGAGATAAAACTCTGCTCGTGATGCTCGTGTTCGTCGTGGTGCATAGTTTCGGAAGATACGTTACTCATATTTGTAAAAGTAATTTAATCGATTTGACTTTAAAAATTATTTAAGTGCTGTTTTTTTAGTGGATGTGGTGTCAGAAGCTGGAAGAACTACTGGATTCTCTGTCTGATAAGGAGATTTTAAGGTTGATAACCATTGTTCGTATTCTTCTTTGGTTTCAACGATAACTACCATCTTCATTAAATAATGACTAGCTCCACATATTTTATTACACAATAACATATAATCCCATGTATTATATACAGGGTCATTAGGATGCTCTTCCTGTAAACGAGCACGCATTTCTTTGGTAGTTACTGTAGGAGTGAAGGTTTGCGAGGTAGGAATTCCCGGTACCGCATTCATTTGAACACGTAAATTTGGAATGAAAGCAGAGTGAATTACATCTTGAGAGCGTAAGTTCATTACTACTGGTTGATTTACAACCAAGTGAACTTCTCCAACATTCAAGATATCATCATGACTTGCTGCATCATTATAGTCCATACCAACAAAGTTGGTACCACCTATTTTATGATAATCGTGTTTGCCTAATTTTCCATCGACCCCTGCATAACGTACGGTCCAGTCGAATTGACGCGCAAATAACTCAATTTCATAGGCGTTTTGTGGCTTTTCTTGCATAGTAATTCCATTCCAAGTTTTTAAGCCATATACCAATAGAGATACCAATACGATAGATGGGATAATAGTCCACCAGAATTCGATTTGATTATTATGTGGATAGTAGAAAGCTTTTGTTCCTTCTCCTTTGTGACGGTAGAAATATGGGAATGTAAAGGCCAAAAACTGACACAATACAAACACAATACCTGTAATGGCTAATGTTACCATGAACATTTGATCCAATACTTTACCATGCTCACTTCCTGCTCCTACCGAGAAATAAGTGTATGAAGCATATTTGTTAAAATAATGGTAGATGTACATTGACCCTGCAATTAACATTACGGGGAACATGATGGCATTGATTTTATTCCAATTAATGAGCTCTTTACCCAATAGTTTTGAAACTTTGCTTTCGATACTTAATGACAATACTAAAAGGGCAAATAGTAAAATAGCCAAAAGTACATACA
>CANLPK010000088.1 GCA_947492885.1 Bacteroidota bacterium | reverse complement strand
TCGATTTTATTATTTTTGAGCCAGCTGGCAATCTCTTGTGTGAGTCGGCGGTTGCGAGTATATACCAAACCGCTTCCTTTTACCCGATTACAAATTTCAATGAGCTTATTAAATTTATCATCGGTTTCACGCACTACATATTGCAAGTTCTTACGCTCAAAACTTTTTCTAAAAACTAAGGGGGCTTTAAATTCTAAACGTGCCTGAATATCTGCCACCACATCTTTGGTAGCGGAAGCCGTCAGAGCCAATACAGGCGCCTTCGGAAGATGTTCTCTAATATTGGCAATGAGTAAGTACTCGGGGCGAAAATCATAGCCCCATTGCGAAATACAATGGGCTTCATCGATGGCAAGTAAGTTCACTTGCATCTGTGAAATTTTATCCCGGGTATGTTCGCTTTGTAAGCGCTCAGGCGATAAATATAAAAACTTATAAGCCCCATTTACCGCGCTATTTAGCGTTGTTTCAATTTCTCTGCTACTCATGCCACTATACAAAGCAGCAGCAGAAATATTCTTGATTCGCAAATTTTCTACCTGATCTTTCATCAAGGCAATGAGCGGACTCACCACAATACAAATGCCTTCCATACATAGGGCAGGGACCTGAAAACAAATAGATTTCCCCCCTCCGGTAGGAAGCAGGGCCAGGGTATCTTTTCCTTCTAATGCCGCAGTGATAATATCAAGTTGCAAGGGCCTGAAATCGGCATGCCCCCAATATTGTTTTAGAATTTCATGCGGTGAAGTCATGATGGCTTTATTACTACTGCATTGGAAAATTAAATGGTAAGTTTTATTTATTACCGAAACTTCTCAATCTGATTTTTGATAAGACCCGTTTGGTATCCATACTAAAATCGGCATTCATAATCCAGTCGTAATAGCTCGGTTCTTTTTCAAACACTTCGGTTACCACCTTATCTTTGTGCTTACCAAAGGCAAAAACTTCTTTCTTATCTTTATTAAATTTGATTCGTCCAGCCAAATCGGCACTATCCGATTGACCACTGAACTCATGCAATTTGTCAATTGAATTTTCTAATTTATCCGAATATCTCGATACCTGCGCTTTGATGATTTCATAGGTGGCTACCACGTCGGCCTTCGCACTATGTGCATTTACCAATTCTTTATCGCAGTAAAATTTGTAGGCTGCAGTGAGGTTTCGAGGTTCCATCGAATGAAAGATGCGCATGGCATCCACAAATTTTCTATCGTTGGAATTAAATTCCACACCCACACGTAAGAACTCTTCCACCAAAATAGGGTAATCGAACTTATTGCTATTGAAACCTGCAAAATCGCAATCTTCAAAGGTCTTGGCCAATTCGTCAGCAACATCTAGAAACGTTGGACAATCTTTTACCATGTCATTGGTATAGCCATGCACTGCAGTAGCATCTGGATTAATTGGAATCTTCGGGTTTAATAAGAAGCGTTTCTCTTCGGTTGTTTCATCAGGAAATAACTTGATATAGAAAAGCTCGATGATACGGTCGGTGCTTAGGCTCATCCCGGTAGTTTCCAAATCGAAGAACACCAAAGGCCGTGTAATTTTAATCCACATATTTATTTGAGAGTAAGAAATTAATTTTTTAAATAATTATTCGAAGGTAATTGATAAAACGATAAATCGAGGGTAAACTCCACTCAACATTTGTGAATACACATACTTATCTTTCACCAACATATTGTTTACACTCTGTACCAACTTAATTTCGGGAGAGAATTTAAAATATGGATAGTAGATATCCCAGCCAAATCCGAGTACATAGTTTAGGCTATTGGGTTTCAAGGCAACAATTGGCTCAGAAACACTTCTGCGGGTATTTTTTTGTGATGATAAATCGTAACTATACTGAGGGCCAGCAAGTAAATAGTAGCGCCAGTTAACATGTAAGTCGCTCTTGTATTTTAATAATAATGGAAGATTCAAATACGTCGATTCCATTTTCGCTACGGTAGGAATTTTAGGATTGGTAAACACATAATTCAAACTTCTGTATGCGAAGGATATGGTAAACATCAATCGTAAGTTAAACGATTTCCCCATTCTAAAATCGGCCAAGGCGCCCAAATGAAAACCCTGCAAACCACCAGTATATCCAACACTCTTCACCGTATCGATGCGTAAGAAGTTGGGGTTATTTACCAATTTAAGATTACAGATATCCGGACCGAAAACATATCCAAAATGATATTTCTTTAAATCATACAGATTGGCATTGATGAACTGTGCTTGTGATTTCACAAACAATAAACTCATAAACAAAACCAGTATTATTTTGTGGCGAAGTAGATACTGCTTACGCCAAACATTAGTGGTGTGCATGTGGTAGATTTAAAATTTTGTTTTTTTAAGATTTGTACAAATGCTTCACCGTAGGGAAAATTCTTAGCCGAATTGATAAGATAACTATAGGCCAATCCGTTATTACTTATTAAACGACCAATCAACGGAACTATTTTGCCTGTCCACAAATTTACAGAAAATTTCTGCCATGCTGTGGTAGGCTGTGAAGTTTCTAAGATAACCAAAGCACCTCCAGTTTTCAGTACGCGGTAGATCTCGCTCAATCCTTTATCCAAATTTTCGAAATTACGCACCCCATATCCAATGGTGATGGCGTCAAAATAATTATCGGTAAAAGGAAGTGCTTCGCTACTTGCAGTGCTTAGCGTGATGATATGACTTGCTTTGATAGCTTCAATTTTCTCTCTACCAATTTCCAGCATCTTATTAGAGATATCAATCCCTTCGATTTTCTCTGGTTTTAAGCTCAATGCTTCCAATGCAAAATCGGCAGTACCCGTGGCCACATCCAAAATAATTTTTGGGTTGTATGGTCTTAGCATATCAACCGCCTTCTTTCTCCATCCTTTATCGGTGCCAAACGACATGATACGATTGAGTAAATCGTATTTCGGAGAAATGCTATCAAACATTTTCTCTACTTGTACGCTTTTTGATTCGGTCGACGATTGATCGGGAAGTATTTGAGTAGTCATTTAAATAGTGCTATCTAAGTTGTTTTCTAATTATTGGTTTAGGAATTTTGTTCGTTCTTTCCCAAATTCTAAAATGGAGTCGATGAAGTCGAAAGGCTTATAACCATGCAATGCACATTGATGAAAGATGCATGTTGCAGGGGTCATTCCGGGCAATGAATTGGCTTCAATGATAATGGTTTCCACCCGAAGCTCGGGTTTGAAATACACACGCACAAAATTATCGATACGGCTATAGCCTTCAATTTTAAGAATGGTAGCGGCCTTCTCTATATCATGCTGCATGCGTTCACTGATTTGCTTTTGCAATTGAGGATCTTTCGAAAACCTTGCTGGGGTAATGTTTTGCCCCTCTCCTGCCAAAAACTTTTCTTCCAGGCTTAAGATGCCACTTTCGGCAAGACTCTCGCTGGTATCGAATATTTCGTATTTTATTTCGTGCTGATCATCATAATGCGTCAAAAGTCCTGTGGTGGTTTCCATGAACAAATCGGCGCCGTTGGCTTGAATTAATTCTTCTAATAGAATATGATTCTTGCGAGGAAACTCTTCATTGAGTTTTAGATTCAATGCTTCAATATCAGCAGTTGTTAAAATCTCTTCTCTTCTGAAAGCCGCTTCAGCATATCGTTCTAAGGCCTCTTTAGAATTTATTTTTTTCACTCCTGTACTGCATCCATCATCGGCAGGCTTGGCAATGATTGGGAAGCCCAGGTGGTTGATGGCATCGGTTAATGCCGTTTCTCTATTCGCGAAGAAGTCCTCTTTGCGCAATAAATAATTTTTCGAAACCAGCACTCCTTCACTTCTTAATAAATTATTGGTGATGAATTTATTGATGGTAATTTTTGATGACTCCACCGTGGATCCGTTGAATGGAATACCCAAGGCCAGCAAGTGTTTCTGCACTTCTCCATCTTCCCCTGGTCGGCCATGAAGTGCAATAAATACGCCTTCTGCCAAGGTTTTCAAATCGTTATACTCGATACGTTTAGGAGCAGTAATCTCTGTTCCAAACGTATGTGTGATGTCGCTAAATTGATTCCTAATTTTTTGAAGCGCCTCGTGGGTATGATAATTTTTCACCTTCTCCGCAATATCATCTGCATTGTCTTTGAGCATGATATTGATGGGAATGATATAGAGTTCGTGTGCATCATCGGCCCCAGTCAAAAACACTGGGAAGGGTGCATACTTTTCACTCGAGGCCAGCTTCTCATAAATATTTCTACCACTCTCAATACTGATATGTCGCTCGCTGCTATAGCCTCCCATGAGCACGGCGATGCGCACTTTTTGAGCACTGCCTTGGTTCTTGGCTCCAATGAATTGATTCAATCGCTGGAGCAATGATTTGGTAGGCAAGGTATTCGATAACGAATGAATTCGATTCTCTAATGATTTGCTAATGATATACGTGAGAAATCCAGATGGGTTCAATCCAATTTCGGCAGCCTGATGAAAGAAGAAGCTGCTTGGCATCATCCCCGAGGTGGTATTGGGGTCGTTGAGGATGATTTCGTTATTGGGGGTGATGAAACCATCGATACGCGCATATACATTGAATCGAAAAAATGAGTAGAGCTCTGAACATGCTTTTCGAATATTCTCTATCTCTTGCTCGGACACCGGAATGGGCGTAATTTTACGAGAGAGCCCTGGTAAGTATTTGCTTCTATAGTCGAAGATATCGTTGCCTTTAATAATTTGTGTTGGTGGCAATGCCAATGGGTTTCCATCCTGATCTTCTACTACAATACAAGAGAACTCCATTCCCTGTATGAACTCTTCAATCAATACTTCATGCTCTGTATCAAGTGGAGATAAGATGATGAAGTCGCTTGCTTGCTTTAACTCCTTTTCGAAGCATTGAAATAATTCGTCGGGGTGATTGATTAATGATTCGTTACTCTTCACCGTAACCATCATTGGCAATCCCATGCCATCGCGGAAATCGCTGAGGGATGCAATCTTCAATAATTTATCTTCAGTGCTAAGAGGCATCCATGAGGTAGCATCAAAGCGCACTCTGAAGAAAGAGGCATCAACAGCCCGACTAAATAATTCGAAATCATCCGTCTTAAATACACTCACGCCAATGCTCGAACCTTGATTGGCACTTTTTATCACGCAAGGAAATCCAATTTCCTTTTTTACCGATTCAAATATTTGTGCTCTCGAAGCTTGCTGATCCCATTGATTGACACGCAATGAAATGGTTTTGGGTGTGATAAAATTCGCCCTGCGCATGATATCGCGTTGCGCGGCTTTATTCATTCCCAAGGCTGCAGGCAAAATGCCAGAGCCACTGTAAGGAATATTAAAATATTCCAGTACGCCTTGAATGCGCCCATCTTCACCATTCTTACCATGCAATGATAAAAAGGCAAAATCGATGAGGGTATTTAATGATTCAATGGAGATGGGTTCTCCAATAGGTTTTAATAATTCGTGTTGTTGCTCGCGGCTAATATCACCCAAGCTATCGGCATAAATCTGGAATCCATATTCCGATGATTTGATGGTTGATGAAGGGGGATAGAAATCGCGGATACTCCCTTTATAAATATTCTCCCACTTAAGGAGGCAAAGGTTTCCAAAGCTATCAACGAAGATGGGGATGGCTTCAAAAATATTTTTATCGAGGTTATCGTAAACTGTGCGACCACCGGCAAATGCCACTTCCCGCTCGCGGGAGTTCCCTCCGAAGAGGATGCCTATTTTTATTTTTTGTTGACTCAAGTGATTCAATTAAAAATTATTTCCCAAATAGCTCTTCCAATTTTTGAGTAAGCTGTTCGCCACGCAAACCGATAGCGATAATTTTCCCTTCCTTATCCAATAAAAATGTTTGAGGAATAGAGCTCACATTATAAATTTTGGCTGCCGATGACGACCAGCCACCCAGGTCGCTCACATGCTTCCAGGTTAGTTTATCGGCGGCAATAGCATTCACCCATTTGTCTTTATTATCATCCAAACTCACTCCATAAATTTCGAAGCCTTTGCTATGATATTTATTATAAAGCGCTACATTGTTTGGATTCTCTCTGCGACAAGGGCCACACCATGAAGCCCAAAAATCGATCATCACATATTGACCACGAAGGCTGCTCAATGCAATCTTTTGGCCATTCACATCTTCCAAATTTAAATCGGGTGCCTCCACGCCAATACCGGTAGTTTGTTTTGAAAGCACAAAATCGTGCAGTGTCATAGCGTATTTTGAGCTGGCAAATTTCTTCATTCCCTTGTCATCAATTTTCTTCAACATGGGGATGGGTGGGGCTTGCATCATGAATAAACCCGCAAAATAATTGGCGAATCCATCATTTTTAGTAATGAACTGATCGATGCTTGCTTCTTGGTCTTTCACAATCACATCATACTTAGCACGAATATTTTTTGCTACGCTGTCTGGAATATTATTCGCATCATAACTTGCAAATTCAGCATCCAACACTTTAAGTTTTTCTTCCATCACCGAATTAATAGCAAGCAGTTCTTGAATCTGTTCGCAGTCTTTCGATCCTTTGATTTTGTATTTCTCCAAAGCCGCGTAATCGGCTTCCAGTTTAATATTTGTATTCGAATCGAGCACAATGAAAATACGTTTTTCAGAAGGCATATTGGCATCAAAACGAAGAGCACAAAAAAGTGGTTCCTTGGTATTTCCTTTAAATGTAAAATTTCCTTTCTCATCGATGATGGCAGTATCCAAAGTATTAAAACCTTGGGTTGATAGCTCATCGAGCAATACGATTTTAGCCGTGCAGTTACTAATCTTCGCTTTGATTTGATATCCATTCGCTCCTTTCGTTTCTCTGCCTAAATTGCACGAGAAGAATACGAGACTCATTGTGATAATACTTAAAATTCGTTTCATTTTGAACATTGTATAAAAGGTATATATATTTAATTAAGAATTTCTAATGCTTTATTGAGTGCGCCATCCACCCCATTAACATCGCTACCTCCTGCACTTGCATAACCAGGTTGTCCGCCTCCACCACCTTTAATAAATGGAGCGAGTTCCTTGATAATATTGCCCGCAAGAAATGTTTTCGATGCTACCAAATCATCGGTCACTGCCACATTAATCATGGGTTTATTATCGATAACACTTACCAAAACCGTTACCGAATTATTTACTTGTTGTTTCAAACTCAAAGTTAAATTCTTGAATGCATCGGCGCTAGGAACACTCACACGCTGAACGAGGAAATGGTATCCCGACTTAGCAGTATAATTCGTTTTCAAAGTATTAGAAATGGTGTTCACCTTTTCCTCTTCATACTTTTCAATGCGCTTCTTCAATTGTGAATTCTCGTCCTTTAGGTCATTGATGTTTTTCAAGACATCCTTCGCGTTATTCAATGCCAGTTTCACTTCATCAAATGCTTTCGCTTTCTCTTCGTAGTATTGAATGGCTTTATCGGAGGTGATGGCTTCTATGCGTCGAACACCAGCAGCCACGGCACTTTCGGAGGTAATTTTACACAATCCAATTTGACCAGTAGCGGGCACATGCGTACCACCACAAAGTTCCATGCTATAATCTTTATCGAAGATGATGACACGTACATGATCACCATATTTCTCACCAAATAAAGCGGTGGCGCCCATGGATTTGGCATCTTCAATTGGGATGCTTCGCAATTCTTCCAAAGCAATATTGGCTCTGATTTTATCGCTCACAATCTGTTCTACTTTTCTTAATTCTTCATCACTCACTTTTTGAAAATGAGAAATATCGAATCGCAGATATTCATCATTCACCAAGCTTCCTTTCTGATTTACATGTGCTCCTAATACTTCTTTTAGGGCAGCATGTATCAAGTGTGTGGCGCTATGATTGGATGTGATGGCTTTGCGTTTTGATGCATCCACGCGTGCTATGAAACTATCCTGAATATTATTAGGCAAGTGATCACTGATATGCACTGGCAAATTATTTTCTTTCTTGGTATCGGTAATCTTAATCAATTCGGTATCGCTTACCAACACACCCGTATCACCTACCTGACCACCACTCTCTGCATAAAACGGAGTGCGGTCGAATACCAATTGATAGTATTCTTTATTCTTCGCTTTTACTTTTCTGTACTTCACAATTTGTGCTTCACATTCGAGCATATCGTAACCTACAAATTGTGTTGCATCTATTTCGCGAAGCACCACCCAGTCTTCTGTATCGATGGCTGTTGCATTGCGGGCACGATTCTTTTGTGCTTCCATGGCCACATCAAACTCTTTTTGATTGATATGCAATCCACGTTCGCGTAAAATTAATTGCGTTAAATCGAGGGGGAAACCAAAAGTATCATATAACTCAAAGGCAATATTGCCGCTTATTTCCTTACTACCTGAAGGGTTGTTTTTAATTACATCATCAAGTTTGCGCAATCCAATTTCAAGTGTTTTCAAAAATGCATTCTCTTCTTCCAAAATAACTTTCGCAACGAAGTCCTCTTGCTTTTTCAATTCAGGGAATACCGCTTCAAACTGATTGGCGAGGATGGGTACGAGGTTACAGAGGAATGGTTTTTTGAAATCAAGAAACTGAAATCCGTAACGCACGGCTCTGCGTAAGATGCGTCGAATCACATATCCTGCTTTCACATTCCCCGGCAGTTGTCCGTCGGCAATGGCAAAGCTAATGGTACGAATATGATCGGCGATAACGCGCATGGCGATATCTGTTTTCTCTGATGCATCGGCATTTTGCGAAGGACTATTACCTCCTGCTTCGCGCATGGCGGAGTTATCCGAGGCATGCGCTGGTACCGAGGCAAAATCGCCATAATTTATTTTACTCCATGCCGATACTTGTTGAATGATTGGCTGAAAAATATCGGTATCGTAGTTTGAGGTCTTCTGTTGAAGCACGCGTACCAAACGTTCGAAGCCCATGCCTGTATCTACATGGCGGGCAGGCAATGGTTGCAAACTACCATCAGCCAAACGGTTGTATTGCATGAATACATTATTCCAAATTTCAATGACTTGAGGGTCATCGTTATTCACGAGCGTAGCCCCTTCAATGAGTTTGCGTTCGTCGTCGGGACGGCAATCCACGTGTATTTCACTGCAAGGTCCACAAGGCCCCTGGTCGCCCATCTCCCAAAAATTATCTTTCTTATTTCCTCTTAAAATGCGGTCTTCCGCAACATATTGTTTCCAGTATTGGTAGGCTTCCTCATCGAAAGGAAGATTCTCTTTTGCATCTCCTTCGAATACCGTAACGTAGATACGATCGACAGGAATTTTATAGATGCCCGTAAGTAATTCCCAGCTCCAGGCTATCGCTTCTTTTTTGAAGTAGTCGCCAAAGCTCCAGTTACCCAACATTTCAAACATGGTATGATGGTAGGTATCGATACCCACCTCTTCCAGGTCGTTATGTTTGCCGCTTACCCGCAAGCATTTTTGCGTATCGGCGATGCGCGGATATTTGATGGGAGAATTTCCCAGAAAAATATCCTTGAATGGGGCCATACCGCTATTGATAAACATTAGGGTAGGGTCGTTCTTCACCACGATCGGTGCCGAGGGCACGATTTGATGTTGTTTTTCTGCAAAAAAATCTAAAAAGGTTTTACGTATCTCGTTGGCCGTCATCATACAGTTGTAGCGCGCGAATGTACGTGTTTTTCTGTAATATTGGGCCGACCAACGGGCACTTACTTATCCCGTAAATTGTGGAAAACCGAGGGATTTGGGGTGAGATTTAATTTTATCTAAAATCAAAATTCACAAGTATCTAGTTAATAAAGTTGTTAGCGAAGTTTTCAAGAAGAAAATATTTGGTGCTAATTTCACATACTTTCTTTAATATTCTGCTAAAGTTGAATACGCTTTCTTATTCCTTTACTAATTTAATAGTATGTATCAAAGCATTATTGGAAATGACTTTCAGGTAATAAATTCCTGAGGAAATATTTTCAAATTCGAGTGGGATGACAGATGTTCCTGCACTTGCATTTTCGTTTTTGTACAAAATTGCTACTTCTGTCCCTTTGTTATCAATTAAGTAAATCTCTAACGTTCCTTCTTTCAAATTTTCAAATTCAAAGTAAGCTATATTGATAATTGGGTTTGGATAAAAAGCAATTTTGTATTTTTCTGCTACTGGAATTATTCCAGTAGGTTTCTTAAGTTCTAATAAAGGAAATGTTGTATCAGCGTGCAGGTAATACATACTTGCACCTGCAAGAGAGATCGTATCGTGGATAGGAATATTACATCCCAAATCATATTTTAAATTACGATATTCCGTGGTGTCCAACTTAAAGTTTTCATCAAACTTCACAAAGGTAATTCTCGGATTTTTAAAATCAATATCACGCTCTAAAAACACACACATGATTTTATTGTCGAAGGTTTTAAGCATATGAATACCACTCGTTTCGGGTTGGAAGTAAAAATTCTTTCCAAGGGAATTCAAATAAAAGGAATCAACAACATTTGCGAATTCGCTCAGCTTATAAAACTTTATTTTTTGGATACTATTGGACGGCGACCCTAATGTCGAATACATTATTGCCATAAAGTAATTCTTATCAAATTGAATAACGTTATTAAAAGTTTCGTTTATGCTATCATTTCTAATGAATTTATAGCTCAACTTGTCCCCATTTATATCACACTCATAAATTAATGGGCAAAATTCTTTGTAAGTGAAATTTCCAGGAATTGACCTAAACATTGAAAAAACAAATAAACGATTCAGCGAATTCCTAAAAACATGAAACCCCTCTGATAATATATTTTCATCAAATCCAAAAAACTTATAATACAATATTTTGCCATTATCTCGATTTAATTTCAACAATGCAGTTCTAATTGCTCCAATGGCAGTATCACCGCCTTTTAGATAAAAATAATCGTCAAATGGTAAGTAGACAGAATTAGTATCATAATAGAATGTATTTAAGACAGAGTTAGCCGAGGTATTCGAAATTGACTTTGGAAGCAAATCCGATTTATCAATCAAGAAAAACTGATTACTGAACTGATTAAAACCCCACCCATCTATAAAGAACAAGGAATCACTAAAGTCATTATTCCATGCAAAGTATTGTTGTTCTGGCTCCATAGTATCTGTGTATATTAGACACTTTGTACGATGATAGCAACTATCAAGCTTTAGTATAAACGCATCGCCATATATAGAATCAGTATCCCAAGTTGAACCGATGATATAAGTGTTCTTAAAACGATCTTTAAAGAAATGTGTAGTCCAAAGTTCGGGTCTAACTTTAAAAATTAAGTCTTTCTGCCAAATAAGATTGGCATTAGCATCGAACTTTAACAGATAGGAATTTCCATCATCATTAATAGTAGCAATCGCCAAAAAACCATGGTCAGTATCTTCTATTACCTCATATAAATTTATTTGTGGCTGCTTATAACTTTTAGGCCAAGTGTTTTGGGAAATAACAAAATTGGTGTAAAAGAAAAGAAAAGTGAATAGAAATAATCTCATGATAATTTGAAAAGAATTCGCCTTTGAATGTCTTATCCTAAAACTAAAAACGATAGAAATTCGGAGTATCCTTTTTTATTTTTCATCCTAATTTAGAATTTATAGTTAAATCAAATGTACAAGAATGTTTTAAATATGGAAATGATACGTTTACTTGTAAGATAAACTACAGCCATTGAAATAATTGAATTCTCCAAAAATCTCGAAAATACCCCAGTTTCATGCCTACTTATGCTTGGAAGCGATTATCTTTGCCAACCATTTTTAAATCCATTCCCATTGAAAACCAAAGTCACCAAAAAAGCCCCCGAGAACATCAATGTCATCACCCTAGGATGCAGCAAGAATACCGTGGATAGCGAAATGCTCATGGGACAATTGGCAGCCAATGGCAAGCAAGTAATTCATGAAGGGAACCTAAAAGGTGGCACCGTAATTATTAATACCTGCGGATTCATTGATAATGCAAAGGAGGAAAGCATCAATACCATCTTGGATTATGCTGAGCGTCGCAAGAATGGTGAACTCGATAAACTCATTGTGATGGGTTGTTTGAGCGAACGGTATCAGGAGGATTTAAAGAAGGAAATAAAAAATGTAGATGGCTGGTTTGGTACCCATCACCTACCCGAAATATTAAAAAGTGTGGGCGCTGATTATAAACGTGAACTCTTAGGCGAACGTTTGCAAACTACCCCAAAACATTATGCGTATGTGAAAATTTCGGAAGGCTGTAATCGCCCTTGCTCCTTCTGCGCCATCCCTTTGATGAGAGGAAAGCATGTAAGCAAATCGTATGAAGAACTTGAATTTGAAATTAAAGGGCTGGTAAAAAATGGCATCAAAGAAATCATGCTGATTGCTCAGGATACTACTTATTACGGCCTCGATTTATATGGTGAACGTACCCTCGCCGAATTGCTTAAAAGACTCGCCAATATTGATGGCCTGGAATGGATTCGTTTGCATTATGCCTACCCATCGCAATTCCCAATGCAGGCACTGGATGTGATGCGCGAGTACAAAAATATTTGCAATTATATTGAT
>CANLPK010000087.1 GCA_947492885.1 Bacteroidota bacterium | reverse complement strand
ATTAATTGTTTTTGGCAGCCTCTCGCTATTGTTTATATGGAGTTATTTTAATCCACTTTTACAACGTAGGCAAATATTATTACTGGGCTTAATCACCCTATTTACAATGCTTTCGCAATTATCATTTAATTATCTAAAGCATAAAGGTTTTAAATTAAGTAGGGTTACTAATACCTTTTTATTTGCCCGCATGCTGCAAACTGGGGCAGTGCATCAATATATAAACGACCACCCCGACAGCACAGATATCATCAATAAAAACATTAATGATATCCCAAGAAATGCAGTTGACTTTTTATGGGATGTAGATCATAGTGTATTGTATTGCGATAGTTGTTTGCCTAAAAGAGGATGGGAACCCTGCTGGACGGAAAAAGAAGGTTTATTCAAGCATTATATCAAAAGGGTGCTACTGTATGCTCCTTCAAGAAATACCTATTTGAAAGAGTTAGGAATTAGTTTCCTGCATCAAGTTACATTTTATTCGGTTGAGCCTTTGGGCCCTCAAACTACTGATTATCCTGTAAAAATAAATGTGAAGCAAAATATGAAATATGATTTTTATTCTTATTGTAATGCCATGCAATACCATCGGGTATTGATGTTTGGAACTACCAATAAAATACTCTTATACACCGCTCTATTCGGTTTGGTTATTGTCATTTTCGGAATATTCTATTTGCGTAATAAATATATGAATTTGATAATTGGTATTTATATCATTTTTTATTTGGTTAATTCTGCCATTTGTTCAAGTCTTTCAATCACTACAGAGCGTTACTCCTCTCGTATTTCCTGGGTCTTTATATTGCTTGCACTAATAATGATTTTGCTCCTCTTCATCAAATTGAGACAACGTAAGTTGGCCCATTCTACCCCTCCAAAATCTGAATAATCCGGCTTTCCGATTCTCAAAATAAAAATAGTAATTTGCGGCATCATTATGAATATTTACACGAAAGGCTTCCTACTGCTGCTATTGGTATGGCAAGCAACCACTTCATTTGCACAACTTTCCTATAATACCTTATTGGTGGGCCGATGGAGTAATGATAGTTTGCCAGCATTAGGCAATCCCGACGGACAGCGTTTCAATGAACTCTGGGGCTATTACGATAGTGCCAAGTACAAAGAATATATCATCATGGGCGGACTCGACTCTACCTATTTCTTTGATGTGACAAATCCCGCCAAAATTAAGCTATGCGATGTGGAAGCGGGCGTTTCTAAGAAATGTATCAACCGCGATTATCAAACCTATTCACATTATGCCTATGCTGTGAATGATCAATATTCGGGCTCATTACAAGTATGGGATTTAAAATACCTCCCCGATTCGGTGCATAAAGTTTACGATAGCGATTCCCTTGGTGGAACTACCCATACCATCTGTGTTTATAAAGACTACTTATTTATGTGCAGCAATTCGAAAGGAACCAATCAGCGTCATAGCATGCGTATCGCCAGTTTGGCAAAACCTGATAGCCCAGCATTTGTAGCAGTATTCGATGCCCCAATTGTGGGTGGTGTCCCACTATTCTCCAATATTCATGATATGATTATTGTGGATGATACTGCTTATTTAAGTTGTGGAAATGATGGACTCTTCATCTTTAATTTTGCCGATCCACTCAATCCTAAATATATTTATTCGCTTACAACATACCCCGAGAAAGGGTATAACCATAACTCTTGGCTCACCTCCGATAAAAAGCATATCGTTTTCACTGATGAAAATTTAGGCTTAGGAGTGAAGCTGTATGAAATTCAAAATCCAACAACCTATAAACTTAAAAGTATTTTCCGATCGCATACTGGAGCCTTGGCACATAATCCTTTCATCGTTGGAAACGGATTAGTATATATTTCTTATTATCAGGATGGGGTATACCTTTTCGATATAAGCGATGATGCCAATCCAAAGGTGATTGCCTATTACGATACCTATCCTGAAAATACTTCTTTCACAGGGTTTCAAGGAAGCTGGGGCGTATATCCATATTTGCCTAGCGGAACAATTTTCGCCTCTGATATGTCCCATGGGCTATTTGCTTTGCGCATGGGAATTACGGGAATTCAAGGAAATAAAAAATCGTTGGAAGCCATGGTGGCCTATCCAAATCCTGCCACTTCAGAGGTTTCATTCAAATTATTTACCCCTGAAAATACTATTGCAAAAATTACCATTGCCGATGCTACTGGAAAAATAATATTGCACGATGATTTGCAACTCAACTTCGGTAAAAACGAATTAAACAAATCAATAAGCAATTATTCATCTGGAATATATTTCGTTACCATAAACACCCCATTAGCAAATTATACCACTAAATTTGCCGTACAATAATTTAAAGATGGTGCGATACATGTTTAGGATATCTTTTTTTCGTTTACTTACGCTAATATCATTTTTGATTGGGTCGCATGAATTATCGGCACAAAAGAAAAGTGCTGCTCCTATTAGTACCGATGAGAATAACCTAATTTTATTACGAGATACTTTTTATATTGAAGATTCTACCTTGGTTGGATTTCAGAACTATTACCCTTTGACTTTTACCCAGGATTTAGGTAATATCTCTACCCCCTTCCGGTATTTGTATTTTAAAACACCCGAAGATATTGGATTTAGAACTGGATGGCATACCCCTACGGTTTATTTTAACACTCCCTCAAATGCTCGTTATTATAAAGCCTCTGTGCCGTATACCTATGCTAACTATACTTCCGGTCAGCGCCCCAGCAATACGCTAGATTTCTTGCAGCAAATGAACTTATTGCATACTCAAAATTGGGGGCCATTATTTAATATTGGGGTTCGAATAAATAATAATCGATGCAATGGCTTTAGTTCCAATGCACAAGCAAGAACAAGTAGTGGTGAAATATTTTCATGGTTTCATACCCGTAATTACCGCTATCAAATTTTGGCAAACGTAAATTTGAGTAGTTCGGCCAACCAACTCAATGGTGGTATTGTAAGCGACTCAAGTTATGAAAACTCTTCGGGTGTTGCCAAGGAAATTGATGGATTACTCAACGATTCATCCGTTTTTAGATATCGCACCCGCCAATATTATATTCGACATTTTTATCGTTTTGGAGAAGAAACACAAAGGGTGGTTACCCGAGTTGTGAAGCGCGACTCCATTGTTACAGATACTTTACGAGATATTGATACACGTTGGCAAGTTGGTCATAGTATATTATTTGCCAGAGAAGCCTGGGTGTATCAGGATAATATCAGACCCGTTGTTGGGTATTTTGAAAACTACTATTTCGATACCTTACGTACCAAAGATAGTTTGCATCAAAACACCTTAGCCAATATTTTTGATATTACCTACAAAATACCCGGTAAAGCCATATTGTATGCAGCCTATGAGAACCGCTTACATTGGATTTATATTTTAGGGAATACCAACCTCATGAATGAGAATTTCATCAAGGCAAGTGTTGATGATACCCTAGCTAAAAATTTGATTCTGGGATTAAAGGCAAAAATGGTAGTATTCAATAATTTCAAGGAGTTCTCTATGGGCGATGTACTTGCCGAAGCAAAGGTGGCCTACCATCTTAAAGATAACATTATTGATATACATGGATCCTTTTCTAAGCAATCGCCCAATATGATGCAAGTGTATTATCCTGGCAATCATTTTTATTGGTACAATAATAATTTAGAGAAAACAAGTACTGGAAATTTGGTGGTAGGAATAAGTAATCGCAAATATGGATCACTTCATATCACGGCTTCTCGAATGAATGGTTATCTTTATTTCGACTCCACTATTACGGTGCGTCAATCACTCCCGCTCACTTATATGGCGGTGCAATGGAAACAAGATTTTAAGTTTCATGCTTTGCATTATATGCATCAGGCAATATTGCAAAAAAGCAGCAATGCCTATGTAATGCCTTTACCCGACTTACTAGTAAAAGCCACCTTGATGTATGATGGGGAGTGGTTTAAAAAGGCTTTACATATTCAGTTTGGAGTAACAGTCAATTATTTTTCAAAGTATGATGCCCCAGCATTTATGCCATCCGTGAATGTATTTTATATTCAACATCAAAAGCAAATAGGAAATTATCCTCAGCTCGATGGCTTTGTGAATTTGCAAATTCAACGTGTGCGGATATTTGTAATGATGGAGCATTTCAATCAAGGGCTTCAAGGATTTAGCACTGCATCCTATATCACACCACATTACCCTCTTATCAATAAAGCAATTCGATTTGGTGTGAGCTGGTCGTTTTATAATTAGTCGGGTAATCGAATCAAGAAATCGAATCGATAATAGCTATAAGGCAATTCAGTGGGCTGAGTGATCAAGGTTCCTTCGAGTTCAAGTTCTTTGCAAATTTGCTGGAGCTCAGTTTCACTCCAAAATTTCCCCATAGTATACTTCCCCGTGATTCGATGTTTAAGGTAATATATTTTTTTCAAAATTGTATTGTAAAACTTCCCCCACCGCTGTTTGTCAGGAATATCGGTAATTAAAATAAGGGCGCCAGGGCGGGCATGATGTTTTAATTTATTGATTACCAATTTACCTTTTTCATACGAATCGAAATATTGAAATGAGAAGGCTAGGTAAATTTTATCAAATGTTTTAGGGAGTAATAAGTTGGTAGCATCCTGCTGTTCAAATTCAATACCTGGATGAAGTTCGATGGCTTGTTCAATTAATTTTTCAGAGAAATCAACACCAAGTATACTATTACAATTACTTGCAATTTCAGCTGTAATCATACCGTTGCCACAACATACATCAAGTACCTTATCCCCTTTGGAGATATCAAGCAATTCAACGATATGAAGTGCAGCCTGTTTTATCGATTTAAACGGATCGGCATTCACCCTCCCTACTTGGGCAAGATGATCTTTATTTGTAGCTGTGGTATTCCAATAACTCTCCCAATTCATAGATGGATGGTAGTGTTGCAAATATGCAGTTTTAATGCTTACAAATAGCGCGAAAGGTCATTATAATAAACTTTAGAAAAGAGAAAGAAAATAAATTAAATAACCTGCATACAAATAGACATCTGGGTAAAGCCCCCAATATTTAATCATACTTTGTGCCTTTCGCATTCCATGATACGCCCATCTCACCCAAGATGGGCGATTCTTGGGCTTTGGGTAATTCCTTCCTTACATTATCGGAATGAAATCTTATTTTTGTTCTCTATATGAAATTATTCTTTACAATTCTCATTGCATTGATCGCAAACTCCTTGCTGGCACAAACTACGCGCCAAGCCAAATGGCAACAGCAAGCCAACTATACCATTCATGTTACCCTCGACGATACTGCTCAAACCCTTATCGGAAATGAAACCATTGAATACACTAATAATTCACCCGATGAATTAAAGGAAATTTATATCCACTTGTTTCCCAATGCCTATAGAAACAATAGCACTGGCTATGCGAAAGAGAATATCGCCAAAGGGGAAACAAAATATTGGATGTCGGAAGAAAAAGATAGAGGCGCGATAACCAACCTCGATTTTAAGGTGGATGGAGAAAAAGTAATATTGAAATATAGCAATATCACGCCCGACAATGCAAAGCTAATTTTAAAGAAACCAGTGGCTTCCGGACAAACCATCAAAATCACCACCCCGTTTAAAGTAAAAATTCCATTCACTTTTTCTCGCATGGGTCATGTAGGTCAATCGTATCAAATATCACAGTGGTTCCCAAAAGTTGCTGTCTATGATATTAATAAATGGAATCAGATATCATACCTCGACCAAGGCGAATTTTATAGCGATTATGGCAATTATGATGTAACCATTACCCTTCCTAAAAATTATGTGGTGGCCGCCACAGGGAATTTGCAAAATGAATCGGAACTCAATTGGATGAAAGAAAGAGCCGAGAATAAACGAAAGATGACGAACGAGTTTGAAGATTCGGAATCCAAGACGCTTCGTTATACCGAAAATAATATTCACGACTTCGCCTTCTTCGCGGATAAACGCTGGTGTGTAGCGATGGAAGAAGTGACCTTGCCTTCAGGAAAAAAAGTGATGGCCTATGGGTTTGACACTATTTACGCAGAGGCAGAACGAGGTGTTGGATATATCAAAAAAGCAATTCTCTATTTATCTTCACATGTAGGTGAATATCCATACCAAACTGCCAAATCGTGTACAGGAGCCCTAGAAGCAGGTGCTGGAATGGAATATCCTACAGTTACTGTAGTTGGCCATCAGCACGAAGCGGAAGTGGTTCACGAAATTGGACATAACTGGTTTTATGGAATTTTAGGTTCCAACGAACGCCGATACCCATGGATGGATGAAGGAATCAATACATTCTACGAATTGCAAATATGTACAGAAGAAGATGGGATTGGTTTGAATAATATTATTAAGAAAGTTACTGGTAATGACTTTATTTATAACAATACCAATATCACACTCTTAATGGGTAAAATCAATACTACTAGAGGAGATGATGCACCCATAAATAGCGCCAGTCAGGAATTCTCCAGCATCAATTACGGTACCTTGATATATTATCGCACTGCAATGAATATTGGATACTTAAAAAGCTATTTAGGTGAAGCCCTTTTCGAGCAATGCATGAAAAATTATTTCGCTGCCTGGAATCATAAACACCCGCTGCCAGGCGATATACAAGATTGCTTTGAAAAAACTACTGGAACAAATCTGGATTGGTTTTTCAAAGGAATGCTCGCCGATAATCAGAACTATGATTTAAAAATTGGTAAGATTATCAAAGAAAACAATGATCAAGAATTAGAAATCCATCTTAAAAATAAATCAGGAAAAGCCATAGCAGTACCTTTAAAAGCCACCAATAGCGAAGGCTTCAAACGATTCTGGATCGACCCTTTTGCACACGATACCATCATCCATATTCATAATGACCACTATACCAAAATCGAATTGAATGATTCGGATTACTATGTGGAGATAAACACCAATAATAATGTGTATTATCTCAATAAAGCCAATCACCATGCATCACCCCCTCAATTGCGATTGGGCATAGGTATCGAGAATAAATATCACCGTACCATTTTTGTATCGCCATTTGTGGGATATAATGAATTTAATAAAATGATGACTGGTATTGCCTTTTTTAATAGCACCCTTATTAGAAAAAAAGCTGAGTATATCATCGCTCCGATGTATTCTTATTCGAAGAAGAACCTCAATGGATATGCCTCTTTTAGCTATACCTTTATGCCTCGCGCTAAATTAATCAATTCATGGGCAGCAGGAATTCGTTCGGCTAAATTTAATGCGACAACTTATAGTGGCAGTGATATTTATTATGTGCGTATTCAACCTTATTTACAGTTCAATATTACAAAGCCAAGCAATAACAGCAAGTTACAACGCTATATCCGTTTCGATTATACCAATATCAACCAAACCAAAGCAATTGCTACCGATTCAACTCCATATGATAAGAAGACAAGTTTTGTTAACTTGCAATATGTGCATGAGAACAATACATTATTGAATCCATATAAATTTAAAGTTTGGGTAGAGAAAAACCTTGACAACCCGGATATACAATATATTAAAGCAGCTATCAAAGCGCAATACAAGCTTAGCTACGATAATCCTAAAAAGAAACTAGCCATCGATTTATTTATTGGCAAGGTGCAATATTCCAAAAACAATAATAAAGGCAATTATGATTTCTATCTGGGTGCCGAAAATCCTGCATACGATTATAAATATTGGTATACCACAGCCAACCGCACGGCAGGAAATTTAAATCCGCAAATTATGAATGAGCAAGGGGGTGTACGTAGCAATGTACTTGCCTTTAATACCCATGCTTTGAGTGCTACATTGCGTTTACGCACGCATCTCCCATTCACTAATTTAATTCGACCATATCTCGATTTCGGAACCTATCAAGGAATTCGCGATAATTATAGTATCAAGTTCTTTTATACATCAGGTTTGTCGCTTGTATTGATGGAGGATGTTTTGGAGATCAACTTCCCATTGGCATTTGTTCATAAAACAGATGTGGCTGGAAATACACAATTTGAAGTGGTAAAGGCTTTTAAGTCAACACAATCGGATATCATCAACTCTACTATTAACGCCAGCAGCATTAAGTATTGGGAGACCATTACGTTCCTGGTGAATCTCGATAAATTAAATCCAATACAGTTTATCCGTAACTTTTCGCTTGGAAATTAGGACATATTTTTAGGGATGTTAAAAAATTAACATCCCATTTATTTGACACCATAAAATTTTTATCTATATTCGAATTAGAATATATGCAAGCAATGATTGTCTTTTTTAAATTGTGGATTGAAAAAAATGCTTTTCAATTTTTCACCAACCTAAGTGAAATTCTGGGAGTGGCTTCTTCAAGAGTGCGTTTGTTTTTTCTCTATACCGCCTTCTTGGCTGCAACATCGCCGCTCATTGTGAAATTGATTCTCTATTTCTGGTACAACCTTAAAACGTACCTTAAAGAAACTCGTAAAAGTGCCTGGGAGTTATAATACTATTTCTCCTTCAATACTATTTTTCTTTCGATGGTTTGAAACATCAAATCCTTACTGGCAGGTTGGTTCGACTTGTTCAACAGTTCTAGTTTGATGATATTTTCTCCCATTGGCAAACCTTCAATATAGTATGGTTTCCAGTCGGTAATCATAAACTCTTTTCCATTGATGGTTGCCCTTAATTTAAAGCCATTTGCTTTCAATTCAGCATTCACCACATAAAAATCTAAAAGAATTTTCTTAGTATCATTTCCTACATATTCACCTTTGGGGCGACTATAAAATAGTAATGGTTGTTTTAAGTTGATATCTCCAATTTTCGTTCCTGCATTCTTGCCCACATTGAATTGCTTCAATACAAAGGCTGAAGGCTTCTTAATACTCTCGTGATAGCTGCGTGATAAGAAAGATAAGGCTACATAATGTCCTTCGGCCAGTTTCTTTTTAAATGACGACAAATACCAGGCTTCGTATGGAAGGTTATTCAGAATTAAGTGAATATGCTGCCCCTTAGCACTATTGGCGCACATCTTTGTTGATGCATCGGCAGTTTGTGATCCCAATACATATTCAGACAATTGATAATTAAATGCGATACTATCACTATCAATTTTATAATCGAAGCTTTTAATGGCGGCTTTTGGAAAATCGGTAGACGCCTCACTGGGTGTGAGTTTTATTTCGTCGGCTGGCTTATCCGTTCGTGTAGAATTTAAATAAACAAAGCTGGTGGCTCCAAAACCTATTATTAATAGTATTGATAGAATTTTAATTTTCATGGGCTGACTCAATGATAAATTTAGAGAATAAAGAAATTTGTACGCAAATGTAGCTATTTTTGAAGCGCGGATGCAATTGCCCAATATCAATAACTTCAAATTAACACAGCTTAGCAGCCTTCAGGTTTTTCAGCTTATGCGTTATAGTACCCTGTTTTTGAACAGTGTATTGATGAGTAATTTTTTGAACTCGGTGGATGAGGTAAGTGCTTATGAAACGCTTTTTCTTTACGGAGCTACTTTTTATACTTTCTGGCTTTCGGGAATCAATAATACCCTGTTTCCATTACGCTCTGTTCACGGTAAAAAAATTTATTATAATGCCTTCATCGTTTTATGTGCGCTCTCGGTTGTGTCGGGATTACTTATGATGGCTTATGCCTATACCGATAGAACCTTACCCAACCAAGAACTGCTGCAGCACTATGCCTATTATACTATAGTTAATGCAACCACTTATCTCACCGAATTTATTCTCATCCTTGAACAACAATATTTGCATGTAATTATTTATGCAGCTATAATATTCGGGATACAAATTCTCTGTAATATTATTCCAGCTTTGCTTGGAATGGATTTGTTTGTGGTGGTGCACGCCTTATTGGTATTGTCGGTAGCCAAACTCGTTTACTTGTATTTCGTCTTAAAAAAATACTCGGAAGCAACCTATGAAAAAGTAATTGCCAAAAGTTTGGTAAAGAAATCATCGCCCGTGATGTTGAGCCTGCTCTTCAGTGGAAGCATCGATTTCAGTAACGGATACTTGATTCGCCATTACTTGGGGGTTCTCGACTTTGCCCGCTATCGTGCCGGGGCCCGCGAATTTCCTGTGTTTCTCATCATGACGAATACTTTAAGCAATGTATTAAGCGGTAAGATTGCAACCCATCATATAGCCAATACCCTCAACGAAGGATTACAGTTATTAAAAGAAAAGACTGTCACCTTAATGAGCTATCTCTTCCCGGTAGCCATTATCCTTATGCTAGTAAGCAAGTACATTTTCACTTTGCTCTATTTTAATAAGCCCGAATTTGTTGAAGGATATAAAGTATTCAATATTTTGCTCTTGCTTTTGGTGAGTCGGTTTTTATTTCCACAAACGGTTTTGCTGGGTACCCATCAAAATAGATATTTGGCCTATACCTCGTTTTTAGAAGTCGCAGCCATTTTCATACTCGCCTGGCTTTTCGTAGTCCCTTATGGTATCATCGGAGTTGCCTTTGCTTATTTGGCGGGTTGTTATATCGAAAAAATAATTCTGTTTTATTTCTGCTCCAAACAAAAGATTCCCATTCGCTCATACCTACCTGTAAAAGAATGGGCCTTATACAGCATCATACTTTGGCTAGTTTATGGGGTGGTTTATTTTATGTAATTGAAAAGCGTATTATTTTGTATGATTGCATATAGAACATTTTCATCTCCTAATTCCTAAAAAAAATAATCATTGCCCATGATAAACCGTCGCGACTTCATACAAAACTCCATGCTAACAGGAATCGGTATCACCTTAGGCGGGCCCACCGATATAGTGTCCCCTAATTCGAACGAAGAGGTTTCTTCGATGATACCTCTTGGAAGCAATGATAAAGTACAAGATGAAGCGTATTGGAAACAAATAAGAGGCTTATTTCAAATACCCGATGATTTCATTAATCTGGAGAATGGATATTTCAGTCCACAACCCAAAACTACCATGGCCTTTCATCAGGCCCGCGAGCAATATATCAATACCCGAACCTCTTGGTTTATGCGTAAGGAACAAGAGGCTACCCTTACGAGTGCAAGAAATGAGTTAGCAGGCTTTTTAGGATGCGTACCCAATGAGCTTGCGATAACACGAAATACCACCGAATCGATGAATATCCTTACCAGTGGCTATCCGTGGAAGGCAGGCGATGAAATTATTATAGGCAATCAGGATTATGGCAGCATGGTAAGTGCCTTCCATCAAGTATCACGCAGGTATGGAGTCATTATCAAGGTAGCACAAGTTCCCATGCATCCGATGAGTGAGGAGGAGATTGTGAATGCCTATAGTAGCTTATTTACCAATCGCACCAAATTGGTACATCTTACCCACTTGATCAACCTTACGGGGCAAATAATTCCAGTTACACAAATTGCGGTAAGAGCCAAGGGTGCTGGGATTGAGGTATCGGTGGATGTGGCGCACAGTGTGGCCCATGTACAGTTTAATATATTAGAGCTCGAAGCAGATTATGTTGCTGGAAGTTTACATAAATGGCTCTGTAACCCATTGGGAGCGGGGTTTCTATGGGTAAAGCAGGAACGAATTCGCAATTTATACCCACTCCTTGCCGACGAAGAGTTCTTAGATAATGATATACGAAAGTTTGAACATCAAGGCACCCGACCACTCCAAACCCTTGATACCATTAAGGAATCGATACGCTTTCATCAAACTATTGGAGGCGAGCTCAAGCAAAACCGTTTAAGGTATTTGATGCGTTACTGGGTAAACAAGGTAGTAATGACTCCGGGAATAAAAATTAATACACCTTATAATAATATCAATCAGCATGGTGCCATTGGCAATGTAGCTATCGACGGATATACCCCAGAGGCCCTGGCCGATAAACTATTAAGCGATTATAAAATTTTCACGGTGGCCATCAATCATGATATTGTAAAAGGAGTTCGAATTACACCTCATATATATAATAGCCTAGAGGAATTGGATAAGTTGGTTGTTGCTTTGAATGAAATTGCCAATAAAAAATAGGTTTTCAGTTGATATTTAAAGAATTAGAAATGGAGGTTACCCACATTCAAAATATGTAAAAAGTGGGAAACCCAGTCAAAAATCCATTAAATACGAGGTTTTACGAATGTTCCAAAGGCTTTCTGTTCATTATTTAGAGCATTATTTTTTCTTCCAACGAATCCTCCTTAAAAAAAGTGCATACTATCTTTGCTATTCAAAATATTTTATCTACTTTTGCACTCCTAAAAAAATAGCTCGTGAATACGTTAAGTTATAAAACAATATCAGCAAATAAAGCCACCGTTACCAAAAAATGGTATGTGGTAGACGCCGAAGATCAGGTATTAGGTCGCTTTATCAGTCAGGTAGCCCTTATTGCCCGTGGTAAGAACAAACCTTCTTACACTCCGCATGTAAACTGTGGTGACCATGTTATCATCATCAATGCCGAAAAGGTAAAACTTACCGGTAAGAAATTGGATGGAAAAGAATACGTTAGTTATTCAGGTCATCCAGGTGGTCAACGTTGGATTACTGCCAGAAAATTGATGGCAAAAAAACCTACTATGGTTGTTGAAAAAGCAATCAAAGGTATGTTGCCAAAAACTAAATTAGGCGCTCAGTTATTCAAGAACGTGCAT
>CANLPK010000086.1 GCA_947492885.1 Bacteroidota bacterium | reverse complement strand
GGTATGGGAAAATTTTAAAATATTAGAAGGAGCAAAAGGACCAATTACCATTCAGTGTTTCTTTCACCCTATTAAAAAAGATATTGTTGCTGGTGAAATTAATCCGCGTTTGGGAGGTGGCTATACATTAAGTTATGCTGCTGGTGCGAATTATTTAAAGATGGCAATAACAGAATTTATGGTAGGTGAAACCCCGTTGCCACCAGCGTCTTGGAAAGAAGAATTAAGAATGCTTAGATTTGATGATGAAATAATTAAATGACAATGAATATTACTTTTTTAGGAACTGGAACTTCACAAGGTGTTCCATTAATTGCATGTTCCTGTAAGATATGCACCAGTGTGAATGCGCGAGATAATCGCTTGCGTACCAGTGCCATGGTTGAAGTAAATGGAAAGATCATTGTTATTGATTCAGGGCCCGACTTTCGCCAACAAATGTTACGCGAGAATGTGAAACGATTGGATGCATTAATTTTTACGCATTCACATAAGGATCATATCGCAGGCTTGGATGATATAAGAGCATTTAATTATATCAGCGGACAAGTAATTGATGTTTATGCTGATGAGAATGTGCAAAGAGCCATTCATCGTGAGTTTCCATATATTTTTGATGAGTTTAAATATCCTGGTGTTCCCGAAATAAATTTATTCCCCATTGGTAACGAGCCTTTTGTTGCAGGTGGTGAAGCCATTATTCCAATAGAAGTGCTACATTATAAAATGCCAGTGAAAGGCTTTAGAATTGGCGATTTTACGTATATCACCGATGCTAATTTTATTAGCGATACTGAACGAGAAAAAATAAAAGGAAGCAAGGTTCTTGTCTTAAATGCGCTTCGAAAAGAAAAACATCTATCTCATTTTAGTTTGCAAGAAGCAATTGATTTAGCTCGCGAATTAGAAGTTCCCAATACGTATCTTACACATATCAGTCATCAGCTTGGGTTACATGAAGAAGTGGAGGCAACGCTACCGGAGGGTGTGCATCTGGCTTATGATGGATTGCAAGTTAAAATTTAACGAGTAATCTTTAAGAAAATATCATTCAACTCTTCGATGGTATTCGACCAGCTGAAATTGGTGGTTACAAATTCATATCCCGCCATTGAGATCGCTTTTGCAAAGGATTCGTCTTCTAATAAACGAAACACATAGGCTGCATAGGCATTGGCATTTTCAGCAATCAGAATTTCAGTATTGGCTTTTGCCCCCAATGAATTATTTACTAAGGGTGAGGTAATACAAGGAAGTTGCATGGCCATGGCTTCTAAGAGTTTATTTTGAAGTCCGGTGCCGATGAGCATGGGTGCAATAAATATCTTCGACTTGGCATAATACTCGTTAATTTCTTCCACCCATCCAGTAATTACAAAATTCTCTGAGTGTAATTCACGAAGCTTTGCTACGGGATTGGCACCTGCAATTAATATTTTTATCTCTGGATATTTTGTTTTTAAAAGTGGGAGTATATCATGATATAAAAATAGAACAGCGGATACATTGGGAGGGTAACTCATATTGCCTGTGAAAACCAAATCGAATTCCTTTTTTACCAATGGTTGTGGTTTAAAATAATCGAAGTTTACCCCATTGCGAATGATGCTCATTTCTTCATTGGGTTGCAATGGAATCGCTTCTTTATCTGCTGTTGAGATAATGATTGATGCGTCGAAATCCTTGTGTATATAAGCTTCGTAGCGTAAAAGCCTTTTGTATTCTAACTCATATATTTTACGAATATAGAAAGGCTCTTCATTCATTCTTCGTTGCACTCCTTTACTAAAGGCATCCATATAATCGAGTACCTTGGGCTTCTCGAGGTGGCGTGCAAATTCACTCATACGAATGAGTTGGCAAAAAACCACATCGGGATTAAACCGAACTAGGAGTTTCTCAATATTTCTCTTGCGAGTTTTATTAAAAAAATAATTGATTTGATAAGGCAATTTATTGAAGATGCCTATGGCCAAATGAAAATATTTTTGGAGTGGCGTAAGTAGGGATGTTTGATGATAGTAGGTAACTTTCTTAATTTCATCTTCCCATTTATCCAATATTTTATTTTCGGAAATGGCGTATAAAATTACCTGATGGTTTTTTGAAAGTTCTTTTATTTGATTATACGCACGAAGCTTGTCGCCCTTTTCGAGCGGATATGGAAAGCGTGAGGTGAGGTATAATATTTTCAATTTGTGTTGCTACAAACTTGTTGTAAAAATAATTTTAATTGAGCTTCAAATTGCGACAAACTATAATTTTCTTCCATAAATTTCCGCGCACGTAATCCAATCTCCTTGCATTTCTTCTCGTTTTTAATACACCAGATTACCGCCTCTGCAAAGCTTTTAGGGTTGTTGGCAATGAGCACTTCTTGCTTGTCGAATACATCAATTCCCTGAACCCCAAGCGATGTTGTGATGATGGTTTTACCTGCAGCCATCCCTTCCAATATCTTAATTCGCACACCACTTCCAGCAAAGAGCGGAACCACCATGATTTGTTTGTCGCTTATGAATAAGCCCGCATCGGCCACCTCTCCAATCACTTTTACATTTTCATTTTCATATCCGAAAAACGCTTCTGGCATATCTCTGCCTGCCATATAGAATGTCGCTTTTGTGGATGCCGCAACGGTGGGCCAGGCATTTTCCATAAACCATTGCATGGCCTGTTGATTCGGAATCCAGTTCATGCTGCCAAGATGGAATACAGAAAGGTTATTCGATTTCTCAACCTGTACTTCAATACGTTGAATATCCATTGCAGTAGGTAATGTGAGAATATGAGATATAGGTTTTAATTGGTCACGGATAGTAAATTCATCGGAAGTTGTTATTGGGATGATGCCGTCAAATAATGGCCAGTAGCCAATTTCAAATCGTTTCAATTGTTTCGCCAAAATTTTTAGATAAAGGCCTTTGAACTTCCCCGAATCTTCTGCTGCATTCTCCCATATTTCATATTCAATATTATGAGGACGCAAAACACATTTTGCATTCGTATGAGCGCGCACCGTTTCTAAGTAGGACGCCATATAGATGCCTTCAAAATGCACTAAATCAAAATTACCATTAAGCAAAGTTTGCTGAAGCAGTTGTTTGAATTCATTACTCACAAAGCGAGATGCGTTATAACTTTTACCTTTGAAAAGATGCGTTAAAACTCCTTTTAAATCGATATCCGTATTGATATCTGTAACTTCTGGATGTATTGAGTTGTATGACTCAGGAAGTTTTGAGAGGTCGACATGATGCTTGCGCGTATTAAGCGAGAGTAACTTCACTTCATATCCACATCGACGCATGCTATCAATCATTTGCATGCTCGCAATATTGCCTCCATCGTGCAAAGGGTAAGGCACCCGATTGGTTAGTACTAGAATTCTCACGTATTAAGGGAGTATTATTTCTTGATTGAGATTTTTCTTTCTACGAAATAAATTAATGATTTTAGTAAAGAAACGTGCATAAATATCTTTGTTAAATAGTTGTGCATCCTTTGTAGCCTTATAAGTTAAATAAATCCCGAAAGGCAATAAAATAAAGGATGCGGCCCACATGCCAGTAAAAACATTGCTATCATTTTCCTTTATAATTTTTTCACCTGTGATTGAAATGATATGGTAAATGATAAACAAGAAAATTGAAATTACCATAGGCATTCCCAATCCACCTCGTTTTACGATGGCTCCAAAAGGAGCGCCCACAAAGAACAATACCATAATTGCGAAGGAGAGCGTGAATTTACGATGCCACTCAATTTTATATCTGTTGATTAGTTTGATGAAATTGTCGGTATCATCCATACTATAATTCACCGATTGCTTCACCACGCGAGCATTCTCCAAAGCGCGATAGATGGTTCCTTGCTTGAAATCGGGTTTTATATTATCGATAAAATTCGGACTAGAATATTGTAATGCCACAGGTTTCAAGTTATTGAAACTTGAATCGGAAAGATGAAAATAGGGTTGTATATAAGTGTAGTTGTTCTGGTATTTTAGTTTCAACTGTGTATCCATAGAGTCAATAAAATATTGCAACTCATCGGCACGTAGCATCTGATAATGTCCTCGGTATAGTGATTCATCACTGCGCTCAAACTTAAAATCGCCGATATCAAATACGATTTGTTGTTTTGAAAATTCCATTACCGACATGGGGTAGCTGGCATTCGTACGGCGATCCAATTGCTCATAACTAGCACCGTTGTATAAGTCAAATTTTACAAAGTTCTTGTCTTCAGTAAAGTAAAATTCACCCGATTCGGCAGTAATCACTTTGGTGTTGCCGCGATTATCGCGATGATCATAAATGAGGATATTATTTACTTTATTCCCGTTTTTTTCTTTGCCACTTACTCGAATTGTTACCTCAGGCATGCTGGTAGTAAAGGCATCATCCTTTAGTTCGAAGGTAGGCTTGGCACTGCGTACATCGTGTAATAAGGTGCTTGCACGAATACTGGCACTGGGCATCAGGAAATTAGATATTAAGAATGCGATTCCACATAATCCTACCATTAGAAAAATTAATGGTCGCATGGTGCGTATTAAAGAAATACCTGCACTCTTGGCTGCAACGAGTTCAAAATGCTCTCCAAGGTTACCAAAAGTCATGATGCTGGATAGCAATACTGCCAAGGGCAATGCCATAGGTATAAGTGTCACCGACATATACATCATGAGTTTGGCAATGGTGGCAAATGTTAATCCTTTACCTACCATATCGTCGATATAGGTAAATAAAAATTGCATTACCAAAACAAAAAGCGAAACAAAAAATGTTATGATAAACGGACCAATAAAAGATTTTAGAACTAAAAGATTTAGTCGCTTCATATTACGCAG
Organism: Bacteroidota bacterium; assembly: GCA_947492885.1. GTDB lineage: Bacteria > Bacteroidota > Bacteroidia > UKL13-3 > UKL13-3 > CAINMV01. The sequence goes on along the minus strand of CANLPK010000086.1, from coordinate 7,952 downwards.
CGAAGTTACTAATTATACCTAACGAAATTTATATTTGCCAACGAATGCATACAAAATTTAACAGGGAAGAGTTAGAACTCATTACACAACGCGACTGGTTTGAGCTCAAAGCCCTTGCCAGTGCCAAAACAATTCAACTTTTGGAGGAGGTTGCAAGTTTGTGTAACATATCGGAAATAGTTATTCCTATTGACTTTACTAAGGGTTATAAGATTACTAAAGGAGAGAACTTGAATGGATTTCCGTTTTATGTGCTCGATTTACCAAAATTAGATACATCAAATGCAATATTAAGTATTCGTGTGCTTATTTGGTGGGGGCATGAAGTCACAGTGAATTTGCTCGTAGGGGAGGGGACTTTTTTGAATTATAAAATCCAAATTTTAAATAACTATAGTAATTTCAAGAGTAAAGATTGGTATGTGAATATTGGCAATTCCCTTTGGCAGCATGATATCCGTGACGAAAATAATTATATAAATTCGATGATACCAACAATGGATGATATCGCTTCAATCGAGGTTTTTAAAGTATCGAAAGGAATTTCATTGAAGAATGAAAATCTTGTTCAAGAAATTATGAATGCAATAAAGGAAGTAAGTATATTATTGAATTAAGCTCCAATGTTTTCGCGTAAAACGTGAATCTGACTTTCCCAAACCATCTTGTTTTCTTCGGTGTCGGTTGAGTCAGAGAAGTCGGTAATTACCAGTGCTACATCATTTGTCATCTCATCCTTGATGATTTCTATTTCAAAAAATTCATCTGTAGAACCTTCAGTCCATTGAAATTTTACCAATCTATTATGTACTAATTTGAGTACGTTGGCAATTTGTTTGGTTCCTTCCCAGGTAAATTCGTAGCGTTGATTTTTAAGAGGATTTACTTTCTCGGCAAACCATTCAGAAAGCCCTTCAGGGGTTGATATATAATTGTATAATAAAGAAGGTGATGCATGTATGCTAATCTCTAATTTATACATTTCTCTTTTCGCTTCGGCCATGATGTTGATGTTATATTTATATTTGAAACCTGATTCTTAATTTCGCAAAGTGACAAATTATTTTGTATCCCGCAAATATTTTTATGCAATATACTCTATTCTGCTTATTGTATTAGGTTTTATATGTTGGCAGTTTTCTAAGCAACAAATGTTCTTTTTGGTGAATTCTCATCATAACATTTTTTTTGATGTTTTTTTTTATTTGACTACCGAGTTAGGCAATACCTGGACTTATATAATTGTTGTAATCATCTCACTATTTTTACCACGTAAGTTTACCTTAATTTTATTAACTGGATTGGCTATTTCAACCATACTAGCACAGGGTTTGAAGCATTTTGTTTTTGACGATGCAGCCCGGCCATTAGCCTATTTTCAGGACAATACTGTGGTACATCATTTGGACGGATCGGCCCGTTTAATGCGGCATAGTTTTCCTTCTGGCCATTCGGTATCTGCCTTTACGTTAACAGCTATATTATTGAGTATTTTTAATCAAAGAAAATTTGATTTGCTATGGTTATTCTTGGCAATTTTGGTTGCATATTCTCGGGTATATCTCGGGCAACATTTTGTGGGCGATGTGGTATTCGGGAGTTTTTTGGGTGTATTCTCTGGAACAATTTCTGTCATTTTATGGTCGGGAGCTCACCCGAAATTTGAAAAACCACTCATAAAGTTTAATTTCACGAGAAAGAAATAAACTTAAAATCAATGAAGTACCTATTACTTGTAGTTTTTATTCTAACGTTTGGAAATGTAATTTCTCAGGATTCATTCATTAACTATGGTTTGAAGGCAGGATTGAATATTTCTAATATAAAGGAAGGGAGTCAATTTGTTTTTTCCGAACCGATGAATTATACGTCTCGCTATGCTTTTCATACAGGGGTTTATTTAGATGTAAATATTAAAAAGCATTTCTCGATAAGAAACGAAATCTTATTATCCCTGCAAGGTGCTAGGACTTCTTTTTTGGGATTTAGCAGCGTTGAAAACAGGAATTACATGAATATGCCAGTTCTTTTTCAATACCATCTTAAGAGACTTAATTTATATGCTGGCCCAATGGTAGGAATTCAGTTAAATAGACCTTCTATGATGCCTAATGTCGAATTTAAACCAAATTTTGCAAGTAGAGCCATTGATGTAGCTCTTTGTATTGGAGCTAACTATAGAATAGGAAAAAATTGGGGAGTAGATATTCGCTATCAGAATAGCATATTTCAATCGTCAAACTTTACTCCTGATGGGCAGGAAAGAGTTTTTCAAGCAGGCTTTTTCTATCGCCTAAAATCAATTAATTAAACCTAATCGTCGTCCTTTTTTACTCGTTTTTTAGGGTTAACCAAGCTATCTGCTGGATATTTTGATTTCATCTCGTCGCTTATACCTTGCGCCCAGTTCAAGATGGTTTGCTTTTGTGTTTCGTTTAGCTTAGCATTTCCATGAATCAAAGTGTAAGAAGTAAGAGGCATCTCATTTTCTTTAACCTCTTTCATTATTTCATCCATCTTCTTGAACTGACGGTAAATGCGATAACTCGCGAACTCATTAAAATTTAATTCTTCTTTTCCTTCATTCACGTGGTCGGCCATGAACCAATCAACAGGTTGGATATTGGTATACCATGGATAGATTGTTTTATTGCTATGACAATCGTTGCAGGAAGTTTTAAGTATCTCCTGAACGTCGGCAGGCACGGTGTAGACGGTAGAGATATCGTTCGTTAAATCTCCAGATTCATTTTTAGTTGGATGGAAAAATTGAATTGCCAATAATGCAACAAGCATAATAAAGGCGAAATATTTTAGGAATAGCTTGAATTTTATCATAATTCAAAGGTATTGAATTTGAAACAAAAAAAGGATTGGGCAGCGTGTTTAGATTAAATCTTAAATAATCAGAACTAAGATTAATATTCTTTTCTCTCCAAAATTATTTGTGAGATGATGGCCTGGCGGGCATCGAATTCAAATATTTCAGCATCATCCTCTTTAAAATGAAACTTGATATTCGATTTATCTGACAGATGATGGGTAGGATGGGGTTTATCGTGATTTAATAAATCGATATCATAATCTTTAACAATGATTATTGGATCTTCAGTTGCCTTCTTCTCACGTTGAATCACTCGTTCAATTTGTTTGCGAGAAGGCATTTCGCGAGCATCATTCAATTTACGCTTTTCGAAAGGCATCCCTTGTTTCTTCTCCTTTAACACTGATGGTATTTTGTCCTTGAAGACTAATTTCCTGGGAGCTTCATTGCCTGAAATGCTTTTTGGGACTGGAATTGGAGCTGGGGGTGCTGATGGCTTTGATTGTTGACTTTGTTGTTCGAGTAGCTTGCCTAAAATTTCATCCAATGTAGTATTTTGCGCAGGAGTTGGATTTGCGGTAGTTTTTTTATTCTTTTGTGCATCGGAATTGCCTTTTATACTTGTATAAATATAATAGATAATACCAGCAGCAATAATTAAACCTTTCAGACTAAACATCGTTTTATAAAAAAACAAAAATAGCAAAATATCATGGCAAAATTAGTTTTACTTTTAGGCTCTAACTTAGGAATTAAAAAAACCAATCTTCAAAAGGCAATCAAGGAACTTAATACCATGGTGGATAAGGTGTTAAAGCAATCGAAAGTATATGCTACCGATGCCTGGGGCAATACAGCGCAAGAACCCTTCTTAAATATTTGCGTGGTAATTGAAACCAGTAAAACCCCAGAAGAAGTATTGATGCGCACCTTGATGGTAGAGAAGAAATTAGGTAGGGTACGCACCGCCAAACAATACGAACCTCGAATCATTGATATCGATATTTTATTCTATGATGATTTAATCAATAACTCACATCAGTTAACCATTCCACATGAGCATATTGCCGATCGTAGATTTACTTTAACCCCTTTGGCCGAATTGATGCCCGATTTTATTCATCCTGTGCATAAAAAAACCATCCTCGACCTTTGGAATGAATGCAAGGATACCCTAGCTTGCAAGCCCATTGGTACCTTATAAATACATAGCAATTGAAGGCTGCATCGGTGCCGGAAAAACCGAGCTCTCCTTGCAACTAGCCAAAAGGCTCAATGCTCGGCATGTATTAGAGCAATTTGAAGACAATCCCTTTCTTCCTAAGTTTTATGCTGATAAGCGGAGATATGCTTTCCCTTTGGAGATGAGCTTCTTGGCATCGCGTTATCATCAATTATCAGCCGACTTACAGCAAGGAAATTTATTTCAGCAACATATCGTAGCTGATTATGTAATTCAAAAATGCTTATTGTTTTCGCGAGTGAATTTGGATGATGAAGAGTATAATCTCTATAATAAACTTTTTCAAATCATACAATTAAACTGCCCTGCCCCCGATTTATTAGTTTATGTTTTTAGGGATATCCCACAGCTTTTGAAAAATATTGCGAAACGAAATCGCGATTATGAGCGAAATATAGATGAATCGTACCTGAGTAATATTCAGAATGGGTATATGGAGATGTTTAAAAATCAGACGTCGCAGCGCATTCTTTTGCTCGATGCGCATCAATTTGATTATGTCGACGACAAGAATAATTTCGAAATTATCTTTCGGCTCTTACAGCAAGAATACCCACTAGGGGTCACAAAAATCACCCTTTAAACTGTTATTGTTTCTCTCTTGTGTTTCCAGCGTTTATGGCTCCAAAGCCACATATCTGGTTTTTCGTGAATATCCTGTTCTAGTCGGGTGAAGAAAGTTTGCATGATGGTTTGTTCGTCAATCTCTTTCGGATTCTCTACCAAGATGTCAAACAAATATTCGTAGTGTCCTCGCTTAACGCGTATGATGCTGGCGTAGATGATTGCAGCATTTATTTTTCGAGCGAGTTTGGCAGAAGCACTAAAAGCTAGTGTTTGTTGATGCATGAAATCTACCCATATATTGGCATCCGGATTGGCAGGTGTTTGATCGGCAATGAAACAAATATTTTTTGTTTGCTTATCGAGGAGCACCCTTCTCGCAATTTGTTCCATAGGAATCATTTCACATCCAAATCGGCTTCTATAGGCTTTGGTCATGCCATCAAAGGCTTTATCTTTTAAGGTAGAATAAACACCCCACAGTGTTACTTGCGATGCGATACCTGCCACGCAAGGGCTCCATTCCCAGTTGCCTAAATGCCCGGCGAAGTAGAAGCAGGTGCGTCCTTGGGCGTTTAGGTCATCTACTACTTTATGTTGAGGGAATTGATTTCGTTCAAGAATCTGAGCCTTCGACATGGATATCATCTTCACCGATTCGACAACCACGTCGCATAAATTGCGGTAAAACTTATTAGCGAGTATCTTGATTTCGGTATCGGTTTTTTCGGGGAAACTGTTTTTTAAGTTGGTATAAACCACTTGTTTTCGGTAACCTAATATTTTATAGATTACCCAATAGAGTATATCCGACAAAATATATAATGCCCAGAAAGGCATATAGGACAAGCATTTGATGATAAAAACAAAAAATCGACTCATATTAAAATTCGCATAGGAAGTACCCTTACTCCATATTACTTTTGCATCAAAAATATAAAATTTTTAATGCATCTCTTTAGTCTACAATATTTACCTACCATTTCATATTTGCAATCGCTTATAAAGGCCGAGGCAATCACCTTTGAAGTGATGGAACATTATCAACGACAAACCTATCGTAATCGCTGTGAAATATACACCGCCGATGGAGTGCATAAGTTGGTGGTGCCCATCGATCATCATTCGGGTGTGACAGCACGCAAGGTAATGCGTGATGTACGTATTGCATATCAGGACCCATGGCAGATGCAGCATCGCCGAACCATACAGTCGGCTTATCAGTCATCTTCCTACTACGAATATTTTGAGGCTGAATTTGTGAAACTCTATGAGACGAAGCATATTTATTTGGCCGATTTAAATTTGGCTGCGATTGAAATGCTTTTGAAATTTTTAAAGAAGCCATTTATATATTCATCAACAGAAGAATATTTTAGATTGCCAATAGGGATGGAGGATCACAGAGAAGCTTTTCAAACTAGGGAAGATGGGATTGTACCTGAGTATTATCAGGTGTTTCAATCAAGAAAAGGATATATCGGAAACTTAAGCAGCATTGATATGCTGTTTAATTGTGGGCCGCAAAAGATGAAAGAATTATTGGGAGTTTAAGAAATATTATTGATTCAATGGAATCATTAAATTTCTTGAACTACACCCATTCCTGCGAATTTATCAATTCGTTTTGCTACCATTTCTTCCACCGACATTTTCTTAAGGTCGGCGATCATTCGTAAAATTTCCACTTTAAGTGTAGCAAACATTTCACTAGGGTTATTATGTGCTCCTCCTAATGGTTCTTTTATTACTTCATCGATCAAGCCGTTGCCTAACATATCTGTAGCTGAAAGTTTCAGCGCTTCGGCAGCTGTTTCTTTGAAGTTCCAGCTTCTCCATAAAATGCTGGAGCAGCTTTCGGGCGAGATAACAGAGTACCAGGTATATTCGAGCATTACTACTTTATCACCAATACCAATACCGAGTGCCCCACCACTGGCTCCTTCGCCTATGATAACACAAACGATAGGCACTTTAAGTACCGCCATCTCTAATAAATTTCTTGCAATGGCTTCCCCTTGTCCACGTTCTTCAGCTTCCAAACCAGGAGAGGCTCCAGGAGTATCAATGAAGGTAATCACTGGCTTATTAAATTTCTCGGCAAGCTTCATTAAGCGCAATGCCTTACGATAACCTTCAGGGTTGGCCATACCGAAGTTGCGATACTGACGCGATTTTGTATTGCGGCCTTTCTGTTGGCCAATAATCATAACGGAGTTTCCTTCAATACTACCAAATCCGCCAATCATGGCTTTATCGTCTTTAACGGTGCGGTCGCCATGCAATTCAACGAATCCATCGCAGATGCCGTTGATATAATCGATGGTATATGGGCGGTCGGGATGACGAGAGATTTGAACTTTTTGCCAAGCATTCAGATTACTGAAAACATCTTTTCGAGTTTGGGTAAGTTTAACTTCCAACTCATTTATTGCGGCGCTCAAATCTATTTTACTTTTCTCTGCAATTTGTTTAGTTTTCTCAATCTGCTCTAGTATCTCGTCAATAGGTTTTTCAAAATCGAACATAAACGTTAACTTTAATAGGTTTAAAAATTATCACACTCACGGTAATCCACGTTTCAGGTAAATTTGATAAGCGATGCGAAAATAATTTTTTATAATTAAACTCATGCAATAATATTATTTGAACTAAATTTAATTAAAATTTGTTTCACAAAGTGCGAAGCTATATATTTGCACAACTTTTTGAAAGGAAAGTACGGATTGGTAGTTCAGCTGGTTAGAATGCCGCCCTGTCACGGCGGAGGTCGCGGGTTCGAGTCCCGTCCAGTCCGCTCCAAAAAAATCCATCAAGTGCAAATTACTTGGTGGATTTTTTTTTGAAAATCATTAATTCATTCAGTAGCATACTTAAAAGATGTAGAGTGAAAAATAATAAAAACCTAGGAAATGAAACATTACGTCTATCTTATTTATTCGGAAAAATCAAATATTTATTATAAAGGCGAAAACTCACGCCCAATGGAAAGATTATGTGAACATAATGAAAACAAAAGCGCGTATACCTCTAACAAAGGCCCTTGGGCCCTTGTATATCTTGAGGAGTTCGAAACAAGAGGAGATGCCTTAAAGCGAGAAAAGATGTTGAAGAGACAAAATCGAAAGTATTTAGAATGGCTAATTAAACAGCCAACAAATATTCTTTTGAATGCCGACTTGTCACGTCTCGGCTGAGCCGAGAGGGTTCGAGTCCCGTCCAGTCCGCTCCAAAAAAATCCATCAAGTGCAAATTACTTGGTGGATTTTTTTTTGAAAATCATTAATTCATTCAGTAGCATACTTAAAAGATGTAGAGTGA
>CANLPK010000085.1 GCA_947492885.1 Bacteroidota bacterium | reverse complement strand
TGTATCCATAACCACCAAAAATCTGAACCGCATCGTTGCTTACACTTACTGCCACCTCACTTGCATAGTATTTCGCCATGGCACTTTCTTTTGTCATAGGGAGATGTGCATTTTTGAGTGATGCCGCTTGCATCGTAAGAAGGGTTGCTGCTTCAATTTTGGTTGCCATGTCGGCCAACTTAAAGCTGATGGCTTGAAACTCTCCAATAGGTTTTCCAAATTGCTCGCGCTCCTTGGCATATTTTACAGAAGCCTCATAAGCACCGGTAGCAATACCAATTGAAAGTGATGCGATAGAAATACGTCCTCCATCGAGCACTTTCATGGCCTGAATAAAGCCATCACCTTCGTTGCCTAAGAGCTGACTTTTATGAATTCTACAATTGTCGAATACTAACTCAGCCGTTTCACTGGCGCGCATTCCCAATTTATTTTCTTTTTTACCGGCACTAAAACCAGGCGTACCACGCTCTATAATAAAGGCAGAGATACCATGTGAATCGAGCAAATCGCCAGTACGGGCAAGTACCACGGCTACATTTCCACTTTTACCGTGGGTAATCCAGTTTTTGGTTCCGTTGATAATATAGTCGTCACCATCCTTCACTGCCACACATTTCATACGTAAAGCGTCGCTTCCTGTATTGGCTTCGGTAAGCCCCCAGGCGCCAATCCATTCGGCGGTAGCAAGCTTAGGTAAGTATTTTCTTTTTTGTTCTTCGTTACCGAATTGTAAAATATGGCCAGTACATAATGAGTTGTGTGCTGCTAGTGATAATCCAATACTACCGCATACTTTGGCCACTTCGGTAATCACGGTTACATATTCAATATAACCAAAACCACTACCACCATACTCTTGAGGAACCAATACACCCATGAGTCCGAGTTCGCCTAATTGCTTAAAAATATGCACTGGGAATTCCTGACTTTCGTCCCATTCCATGAGGTGAGGGCGAATATTTTTTTCAGCAAAATCGCGCACCATTTGGGCGATCATAATTTGATTTTCGTTGGTTGCAAAATTCATACGGACGAGAGTATTTAATGGAATAGTTTCAGGGGCTTTTTTGAATAAAGAGATTGCCTAAAACTATTTTTCCGCGCGAAGGTATTTTAAATTCCCATCTTAATCAATATAGATGTAAGATTTAATTTTCTCAAAAACCTCGTCAGTCATAATTAGGATATTTTTCAGGTCGTCGATGGTTTTGAAATTACCATGCTGGGTGCGATAGTTAACAATGGCATTGGCCATTTTATAGCGCAGGTAGGGATGAATTTTGAGTTGGTCGATAGAGGCAGTATTTAAGGGCAATTTAGTCACCTTGGAGAGGTCGAGGGTAAGATAAGGCCGAATAGAATCGAGAAGCCCGGCTCGAAACCCATAGACCTCCATCAATTGGTTTAGATTAATAAAACCACCAAGGGAGTTGCGATACTTTATGATTCTTCGGGCGTAACCCATTCCAATGCCGGGGAGCTCGTCGAGTGCTAATGAATCGGCGGTATTAATTTCTATATGACGGCCAAGAATAGAATTATATTTCTGATGCGTACCTGATTTAGAAACAGACTCCCTCGATTCGGGTAGATCTATATAAGGCTCGAGTTGGGTATATTGAGTTGAAGAGATGCCATATATTTTTTTGAAATCAGCTTTACTTTTAATCTCACCAACCTTAGTGATATAATTCTGAATGGTATGTATTTGTTTTTCTGACAAACCAAGTTTAAGAAAATCATCAGAAGAGGTTGTATTGGGATTAAAGCGAAATAATTCAACATTCTGATTTGTGATATTGCTATCATGAAGAGAAGGGGTTAACTCTGAATTTGGAGATTCTTTGTGCAAGAGCAAAGCATCTAATTCGTGGGCTTTTGCGAGCAGTTGTTCCTGGTTGTATTTAGGAGGAAATAGTTTCAAGTGAATATCGGGATAGCACCATACTGCGATTGTAATAAGGAATAATGCTAAGGTCGCTTTGTATTCGCGACGACTGAAAGTGAAATACTTTCTGAGGAGCTCAGGGAGTTCGGGATGAAATTGCATAAGTTTTATTTTTCACGAAAGTAAAAAATAAAACGCAAAAGCAAGGTTCAATTATTAAATTTCAAGCAAGATGAATCACACAAAAGGATAACAGGAAACAACGACAATTAAACTTTCTTTTTCTGAAGTTCTTGCCATAAGTAGTAAATAGGGAATCCAAGGGCAACAATAAATAGCCCGATCATGGTTTCTTTACGCGATTGCTCATTATAGAGTAAAGCCACGCAAATGGCGGTAGTAATTATAATGTACAACGCAGGAATTACGGGATATCCAAATGCCTTGTAAGGTCTTTCGGTATCAGGTTCTTTGGTTCTAAGTATAAATAACCCAACAATGGTTAGAATATAAAATATTAATGAAGCAAAAGTGGCATAGGTAAGTAGGGTTCCATATTTACCCGATAAACACAGTACAGAAGCCCAAATACACTGAGCCCATAAAGCATATGCTGGTACACCATGCGCATTGCTATCGGCAGCCTTCTTAAAGAATAAATCATCTTTAGCCATGGTTTGAAAGAGGCGGCCTCCAGCCAATATAATTCCATTATTACAACCAAAGGTCGACACCATGATTAATGCAGCCATTAAATATTTTGCCGTATCACCAAAGAGCACACTCGCTGCTGCAGTACCTACCCGATCGCCAGCTGCATTTTGAATATCATGCATAGGGAGTAAAGCCAAGTAAGCAATATTGGCCAGGATATAAATCACAGTTACGATTAATGTTCCCCAGAACAAACTCAAAGGAATATTACGTTTAGGATTATCTATTTCACCAGCAATGAAGGTTACATTATTCCAGGCATCACTACTAAACAATGGATTGATGATGGAAGCTCCCAAGGCAATAGCCAAGGTTAATCCAGTGAGGGGCGACCATTCGGAAACGATGGTTCCATCGATAGAACTTTTACTGATTGCACTAGCATCCCAGGCATTTTGAAAATTGTCCCAAAGGATGGTTCCTTTCAATCCAACGTATAATCCAAAAATGATTAACCCAAAGAGCGCAATTAATTTTGCGGAGGTAAAAACAAGTTGAATTAATTTACCATTCTGAATTCCTTTCGTATTGATATACGTGAGAAAAACAATACAAGCGATGGCGAGTAATTGTGCGTATCGAATGGTGTATTCAAAATTTGAGATTTTAATTGGGTCGAAAATATTTCCATCTAGAAAAGGGAAAAACACCCCTGCATAATTAGCGAAGGCCACAGCTACGGCAGCAATTACACCCGTTTGAATCACCGCAAAAACGGTCCAACCATATAAGAATGCTGTAAGTTTGTTATAGGCACGTTGAATGTATACATACTGGCCTCCCGCTTTGGGCATCATTCCAGCAAGTTCGCCGTAACTTAATGCAGCAGCAATGGTAATTAAACCAGTTATGAGCCAAAGAGATATTAGCCAGCCAGCGCTTCCTAAATCGCGTGCCATTTGTGCACTAACGAGGAAAATTCCAGAGCCAATCATACTACCCGAAACAAGTAGGGTAGCATCAAGTAGTGAGAGTTTTTTCAAAGTGGAGGGTTAAGGTTATTAATTTTTAGGGTTATTAAGTTTACTATTTTTTATGCTGTAACCAAAATAGATGACGAAGCCAATTGCCAACCAAATAATCAATCGTAGCCATGTATCACCAGGTAAGAATACCATCATAAACACACAAGATAAAATCCCTAAAATGGGCACTAACGGTACAAATGGAGTTTTAAATGCACGAGGTAGATTAGGTTGTTTAACGCGTAATACCCAAACCCCAACACATACGAGTACAAAAGCAAGTAAGGTTCCGATACTTGTCATTTCCCCTACAACACGAGCAGGAACAAATGCCGCAAAAAGACTTACAAAAAGCATGAACAATAAATTTGATTTTGAAGGAGTTCCAAACTTTGGATGTACTTGCGAGAATATCTTTGGTAAAAGACCATCTTTTGACATAGAGAAGAATACCCTTGACTGGCCCATTAGCATTACCATAATCACAGATGAATAACCTGCGAGGATCGCAATAATAATAGCCTTATTAAGCCAAGGATAGGCAGGAACAATAATACCATTTGCTCCCATTGTGCCCATATGATCAATTGCAACAGCTACCGGGGCAATGCCATCTGCACCTTGAAAGTTGGTATAATTTGCAACACCGGTCATTACATGAGCAAACAGAATATACAAAACAGTACAAATTACCAATGAAACCAATATCCCTATAGGCATATCACGTTTTGGGTTTTTTGCTTCTTGGGCAGCAGTTGATACCGCATCAAAACCGATATAGGCAAAGAAAATTATGCCAGCAGCTCTCACGACCCCACTCCAACCAAAACTACCAAATTCTCCAGTATTCAAGGGAATATAAGGGTGATAGTTTTCAGAATTTATAAATCCCCAACCAAGTATAATAAATATTAGGACAACCGTTATTTTCAAGGCAACTATAATTCCATTTACGAAGGCAGACTCTTTAGTTCCTCTCACCAAAAGTAAGGACATTAAGACTACAATAAATATAGCTGGAAGATTTATCATTCCATGAACAGTGCTACCATCAGCTAAGAGAGCAGAGTCCCAAGGAGACATTGTCATGGAAGCAGGTAGATGAATATCATAATAACCTAAAAATTTGGTAAAATATCTTGACCAACTTATTGAAACAGTTGCAGCACCCACAGCATATTCCAAAACTAAATCCCAGCCAATTATCCAAGCGATGAATTCACCCATGGTTGCATACGAATAGGTATAGGCACTTCCCGCAACTGGAATCATAGAAGCAAATTCTGCATAACAAAGACCGGCAAAGGCACAAGCAACGGCAGCTATTATGAATGAAATTGTAACAGCGGGTCCCGCATTATTTGCTGCCGCTCCACCCGTTATTGAGAATAGTCCAGCTCCAATAATTGCTCCTATTCCTAATGCAACCAAAGAGCGAGCACCAAGTGTTCTTTTTAGTCCACCAGTTTCGCCTTCTACCTCACTCTGAAGAGATGCAATTGATTTTTTTACCCAAAGATTCGCCATAATTGAATGATATAATTTTCGCAATATAAAAATAAATTGCAGGAAACAAAGTAAGCACTTATTTTTACAAAGTGCAGTTGCGAAATTTAATCTTCTTACGTGACATCCTCATTTTGGCATGTACCGCCTTTGGAGGGCCCCAAGTGCATATTAGTATGTTTCTTAAACGGCTCGTTGTGCAACGACGTTATCTTACCGCAGATGAGTTTATGGAGATCAATGCATTGTGTAATGTATTACCTGGACCCTCTTCAACACAAACGATTACTGCAATTGGTTATAAACAAGGAGGGCCACTCTTGGCTTTACTTACTTTATTAATCTGGGCTTTGCCAGCTTCTATCATTGTATCACTGATAGTATTGGGTTTCACTGTATTTTCCAATGTCGATTTAAGCTTCACTAAATTTATTACCCCAATGGCAATTGGATTTATCCTTGCAGGAGCGTATACCTTGGGTAAGGCTGTAATAAATGATAGGCTAAGTATTATTTTATTTATCTGTTCGGCGATTGCTGGAGTTATTTTTACAAGTCCATGGGTCTATCCACTCATCATCGTTGCAGGAGCATTGGCAGCGAATATTTTTATTAAGGGCTATAATTTTGCACCATTAGAAGGAGTGAAAATTAAATGGCAATATATTTTCACCTTCTTTGGGGTGCTCATATTGGCGGCTGTCATTGGAAAAATATCTCAACATCGTTCGGTACTCTTGTTTGAAAATACTTATCGATTTGGTAGTTTGGTTTATGGGGGAGGTAATGTATTGGTGCCTTTAATGTATGAGCAGTTCGTAGATTTTAAGCATTATATCAGTGCTCAAGAGTTTGCTATTGGTTATGGATTGGTACAGGCATTGCCCGGTCCGATATTTACTTTGGGAACCTTTACTGCCGGAATGAGTATGAAGAGCTATGGTTTGTGGTGGCAATTGGCCGGTTGTTTAATTGGAATGACGGCCATTTTTTTACCAGGTGTATTACTCATTTTCTTTTTTTATCCTATATGGCAGCAAGTAAAGAAGTATCCAATTTTTAAGAAATCGGTTAAAGGGAGCAATGCGGTGTCAACGGGGTTAATACTCTCAGCAGCTTTTATTTTAACGCGACCATTACTCATTCAAGGCAGCATGCAAATTCAAAACATGTTGATTATTACTATTACATTTTTGGTCATTGCATTTACCAAGATTCCTTCACCACTAGTAGTATTGGCCGCAATTTTACTTGGGTTTATTTTTTAATAAAATTAAAGCGTAATTTTGCTTTAAGCGATTTAAGTATATGAAGAATAGAATTTTACTTTTGATTTGTTTCACCTTCGGTTATATTTCAATGCAAGCTCAGGTGGCTGAGATGGGCTTGAATTTAACACCACATAAATTCTATCTTACCAATCCAGCTGAAAAAGTAGAAGGAGGTGGTTTTACAGAGGCTTTACCAACGCTTAGATCGGGAAGTTCGGTGGGCGTGTTCTTCAATAAAATTCTAGGAAATCAAAATGGATTGCAAATGGATGTAAATTTTATGCACCAAACCCAAACCTATATTTATACAGGGCTTTCGGAGAACAAGAGTAAAATATATACTTCCTTCAATACCATCAATATTGGAATTTCACATAATATCTATTTGTGGAATTATGAAAACGACGATAATATCATGTTTAGTTATGGATTGAGCTATCGTAGTTTAATGGATTATACCGATTTTTATAGTCTGGAATTCGACTCTAAAACGAATGGAGTCATTACTAAAGATTTGCATCTTACCATAATTGAAAATGATAAATCGGTGAGTACAAATACCATTACTAGAAATGATTCAATTCTGTCGGTAACGGGAGATGCAAAAACGTCAGCACCACGCTATAAGAGCAGTAATATTGGATTTAATATTGGAATACATTTTTTACATTATTTCACCGATAACTTAGCATTTACGGTAGGAGCCAAGTCGACCTATTATTTAATGAATCCAGAAAATACCACTTCAGGTTTTTGGAGTACCACTTCAAAATTTAAATATGGTACAGTTTCTTCAAGTGATGATCGAATCGCCACGAAAATGTATACTTTCGGACTCTCGGTGAGTTTAATTTATTGCTTTGGGAGGTAAGTTTAGCCGCCCGCTTTTTTCACTTGATATCCTTTCTTAACTAGGTGCGTAATAATTTTATCACGTGCATCTCCTTGAATCATAATCTCTCCATCCTTAGCACTGCCGCCCGATCCACAAAGTTGCTTTAGTTGTTTTCCCAATTCTTGTAAGTCGGCATCACTGCCAACAAAACCTTTAACTACGCTGGTTACCTTACCTCCTTTACCCCTTTCGAGCCAGACGCGTAAATTTTGAGATCCTGGGGTTGGTGTATGCTGTTCTGTTTCTTCTGAACTTGAGAATTCAAAATCAGGGTTCGTACTATAAACAAAGCCGCTTTTATTTTTATTCTTATTGCTCATAAAAAATTATTTTAATGAATTGAATAGCGATTCAAGTTTGGCTTTTTTAAGGATCTTTTGACCCGCTGTTCCTGAGGCAATCAATCGTTCTTGATCCATGGCTTCCCATTTACAGTGAACATTATTTCCTTGCAAGTCGGTAATTTCGGCCGTGAAATTGATACTTGCATTAACCATGGCAGGAGCATGATGATTCACGGTGACGTAAGTTCCGATACCTTCTTCATCGGTTTCTTTCATCTCTAGTACAAACAATCGACAACACCATTCGGCATCGCGAGCAATGGCGAATGTGGCATAGACGTCATGAACTACCCCACTTTCAAAAGCGGCGATATCAGATGAATTCACCTTTTTATCGTATTTCTTTTTATCACCAATATTATAAATTGATAGCATCTATGATTCTCCTTATGCCAACAAAAATAGATTTAAAACCTGATACTTTAAAATCGGGCATCGCGATTCATAGCAGGCTTTCGCAGCCTTATGTATAATTATTATATACAATAATTCAGATTGAGTAATGTGTAAATAATAATATATTTGTCAAAACAAATATCCTTTATGAGACTCTTGATTACAACTGTTATCCCTTTTTGCTTTACTACCCTCTTTTCCCAAAACAAACTATTATTTGTTAATTCAGGCGAAGTCATTGTTGATGGAATTAAATATTATGAGATTGTCAAATACGATATGTCGATTAATAAAATCACACAAGTAGCGGAGCGTGATAAAACAATTGGTTATAAATACTTATGATAAATATATTTAGAGTGATTTTGATTTTGTCATGCACGATCATGACAAACTTTTTGAATGGGCAAGCCCCCATTGATTTAAAGGCAATGCAAGAAAAGCATAAAGGGAATGATGTGGTTTACCTTAAATACAATGAAAGTTTATTTATCGAACCACAGGATGAAGATCTTTATATAACGGATAAAACGGAGAATGAATTATTATTTCTCACGGAGTCGGCTTCGTACTATGCTAAACAAAAAATAAGTTACGTGAATCATGTTTCTAGTATTGCAGAGATTGATGCCTATACAAATGTTCCAAAACCTAAAGGAGGGTATAAAAAAGTTAAAGTTAATGAATACACCAAAAACAGCAATACCAGTTCGGATGTGTTCTTTGATGATGTGAACACCACGGATTTTGTTTTCCCACAGTCAACAATTGGAGCTATTGGAGTGGTTAATTATACTGAAGAAATTAAAGACCCTCATTTTTTAAGCAAATATTATTTTGCTTCAGGTATACCAATTGAGTCGGCGGTTTTTCAAATAAAGGTTCATAAACTTGTTGATCTAAAATATGTTCTTAAAAACCCAACCGACGATATTAAGTTTACTGAAACCATAGATGGAAATTTTAAAATCTACACTTGGACAAGAAAAAACATAACCAAACTCAAAGCCGAGGATGAGGCAAAATCAATTGCTTATGAAACACCTCATATCATTGTATATATTGCTTCATATCAAGGTAAAACAAAAAAACATAAAGTACTTGAAAACACGCAAGGGCTTTATAAGTATTGCTACTCACTGCTTGATAAAGGTTTAGAAACACCCGATGCTGCGCTTAAACGCATCACCGATTCGGTGGTACAAAATGTAAGTACTGATATAGAGAAGCTTCAAAAGATATATTATTACGTTCAAGACAATATCAATTATATAGCCTTTGAAGATGGGCTAGGGGGTTTCATTCCTAGAAAACCAACCTTGGTGTGTAGTAGGAAGTATGGTGACTGTAAGGATATCGCCAATTTAATTTGCACCATGCTTAATTATGCTGGAGTTCCAGCATATCATACATGGGTAGGCACCACTTCCATTCCCTATAAATTTAGTGAATTGCCAATAATGGGAGTTGCCAATCATATGATTGCAGCGGTACCAATAAATAATCATTGGTATTTTTTAGATGGAACTGCCAAATTTTTAAGTTATAAATATCCGAGCGGTTTTGTTCAAGGTAAGCAAGCAATGATTGGTATAAATGCAGATTCCTTTTTGCTGATGGATATACCCATAGTGAGTGCGAGTGTTAATGTAACTCAAAATTTTATTCAAGCTCAATTCTCGGGCGATACACTAATTGGGAAAGCCACCCGAGTAGTTGATGGATTGCCTCGTTGTAATATCGTGTCAAGTGTTTACTATGTTCCAGAGAAGCGACATGAGGAATTTTGGAAAAACCTCTTAGGGTTGGCTCAAAATAATTGCACAATTGATAGTATAAAGATTACTGGAATTAAGGGCAGAGATTCACTTCTTACCTGTACGTATAATTATAAAATACCTAAATATGTTACTCATTTCGAAGATGAGGTTTATGTAAATTTAAACCTTCTAAAAGAATGGAGTAATAGTAATATCGATTTGGAAACTCGCACACGTGAATTTATGTTTGATGAAGCAAACAGTGATGAAATTATAACAACATTCGTAATACCTAAGGGATATAATATTGTGAAAATTCCTGCTAATTATTCAATAGATAAGGGCAAGTATTCGTTTAATTTCACCTATGAACGAAAAGGGAATACCATTATCTACACTCAAAAATATTGGTTCAATACCATGGAATTTAAGAAGGATGATTTTAAACCCTGGAATGAAACCATTGCGCTCTTGCAAAAAGCATTTCGTCAAACACTGGTATTAAAAAAGATTTAATAAACCTTTAATTTATATTTATATGAAAAGATTTCTCAGCCTCTTACTTACATTAATTTGTTTACAGTCATTTTCTCAAGGCACTAAAATATCGCCGATGCTCAAAACATTTGAAGAGGAGCTAAGGGTGGAGATGCTGGAACTAACGAACTGGGGGCAAAATCAAAAATTATATTCTGTGAGCGATAGTGAAGCGAAAGAACCCGCGGTTGTTATAGATGAATCTCGTGCTGATTATATAGAACTACCCCAAATAGAGAGTAATAAGTCATTGCAGATAGATTATCGTATGTATTACAAGAGAGTACATATTAATGAAGACAAGAGCGTTCAAACATTTAATAAGCTTTATCTACAAGTGCGATCCGCCGACGATTTGGTTGATTTAAGGGCTCATACTATTTCAGCTACTGGTAAGATTTCAAAAGAGTTTAATGAAAAGGATATGAAACTTACCGAGGAAGATGGTAAGAAATTTTTAATACTTGCTATTGATGGTGCTGAAAAGGGTGGCGAAGTAGAGTACTTTTATATAACCAGGAGAAGTATTCAAATCGTTGGAAGTGTGAATGTTCAAGGCAATACCTTGATCAGAAAATACACCTATACATTAAGGGTTCCAGAGCATATTGAGTTTTTATTTAAGGGTTATAATGGCTGCCCGGATGTTAAGGATGAAAATAAAGGGGACTATAATTATTACAGAATTAATGTAAAGAATGTTCCTGTACTTAATAAAGAAACATTTCAAAACTATGATTCCGAATTGATGCGTTCAGAATTTGTATTAGCATACTTTAAGAGTACTGGTAAGGAGCGTCAATACACCTATTCCGACTTTTCTAAGGATGAATATAAGCTCATAATGAATGATCAAAAAGAGACGCTAAAGGAAATAAAGAAACTTAGTAAGAAATTGAAACTCGCAGAAATCACCGACAATGAAACTAAAATTAGAACTATCGAAAATTGGATTAAGTCGAACATTATTTATTCGGAAGATGTGTATTATTCAAAAATGAGCGATTTGATAAAGAACAAATATACAGGCGAATTAGGACTCCTTAAGATCTATGCGCATATGTTTGAATACAATGAAATAAAATATCAGATATGGGTTACCTGTGATCGAGATTCAAAAGAATTTGATGAAGATTTTGAGAGTTACAATTTCCTAGAAAACTATTATTTCTATTTTCCTAAGGTGAAGAAATTTATTGATTTTAAAAATATAGCATGGCGATTGGGTATTCCACCTTCGGCGATACTTGGTCAGAAAGCGATGCAAATTAAAGTGGTTGATTTGGGTAATGGAGAGATGTCATCGAAATACACCATAGGAACTGCAAAAACACCGAGTTGTAGTATTACCGATAATGTGCTTAAGCTCGATATCACGTTAGATGCCAGCATGAATAGTAGTACCATAAAATATCATTCTGAACAAAGTGGATACGAGAATTATCTCAAGGGTATATTTTCACTTGTTACTGATGAAGAGAAGCGTAAGGAGATTTTAGAGGAACAGATAAAACGGGCAAGTAAAGATGCTATTGTAACTAAAATAAAAACCAAATACACAGATATTAATGATCAGGAAACAGTGGAGAAGCCAATTATTGTGGATGCACAGATGGAGGTTTCAAAAATTATAGAAAGTGCTGGCGAAAAAACGATACTAAAAATAGGAGAATTAATTGGAGAGCAATCTGAATTGTATAGTGACAAACCACGCCAAAGTAATATTGTGAATTTTTATCCTCACATGTATACACGTCTAATTGTGGTGCATGTACCAGATGGTTATACAGTAAAAGGTTTGGATAAGTTTGTAATTAAGAATGTATTTCAAAATCCGGATGGAGAAACAACTGACAGTATTGGATTTGAAAGCAACTATTTACTTGATGGGAATGTACTCACAATAACTTGTACTGAATATTATGAGTTTTTAGATTGGCCTAAGGAAAAATACGAGCAATATCGCACGGTAATTAATTCGGCAGCTGACTTCAACAAGTTATCAATCATATTTGACCCAAAGAAATAAGCTTAAATTGATTGGTAATTTTTAAGCTGTTTTTCAACCTCTAAGAGCTGTTCTGAAATTGAAGCATTACCATTAATCCAATGGATTTGATTCCCTTCGCGTTCCATTTTCCTGAACCAAGTCATTTGTCGTTTAGAGTATTGTAAGATGGCGGTTTGCAATCGGTCAATCATGGTAGGTAAATCGTATTTACCTGTGAGGTAACTTGTAATAAAAGTGTATTCTAGTCCTAGAAAATGCAGCCTTTCAGAGCTTATTCCATCATTCAAAAGAGAAGCAACTTCTGCTATCAACCCTTCATCAATTCGAGTCATCAAGCGTTGTTGAATTCTTAATTTACGTTCGGAAGCCGAAAGCCGGATACCAAATAGGATGGGTTGAAGACTTGGGTAAGGAATTGGCACAGCCTCCTGTTTGCTTAAGAAATCGGCAATCTCTATGGCTCTGACGGTGCGCTTCACCGTGGATATATCAGCTTGTTCGGTATTCTTTGCAACGTATGATTGCAAAACAGAAATTAATTGCTCATGAGTCTTATCTAGAAGTTCC
>CANLPK010000084.1 GCA_947492885.1 Bacteroidota bacterium | reverse complement strand
ATCGTTTCTTCCTTTGAGGTCGTTGTCCGAACGCTTCGATTCGCCTTCAATCAGCACACGATAGGTATTCCCTACACGTGCTTCATTCTTCTTTTTACTTACCTCACTTTGCATGTCGATGATATCTTGCAGTCGGCGCTTCTTCACCTCCAAAGGAATATCATCTGGATATTGACGAGCAGCCAAGGTGCCAGGGCGTTCGCTATAGAAATACATATAGGCAAAATCGAATTGTGCTTCACGCATCACGGCAATTGTTTGCTGTAACTCTTCTTCTGTTTCGGTACAAAATCCTGCAATGACGTCGGTACTGATACCGCAATCGGGAAGGATTTCGCGAATGCGTTTGAGTCGTTGCACAAACCACTCGGCACTATAGGTGCGGTTCATCAACTCCAATACTCGGCTGCTTCCGCTTTGCAAAGGGTAATGAATATAGTTGCAAATATTTTCGAAGCGTGCCATGGTATAGAGCACTTCATCGGTAATATCTTTGGGGTGGGAAGAGCAAAAACGGATACGGCAATTAGGAACTGCTGTAGCAACCATCTCCAATAGTTTTGAAAATGATACCATCACTTCTTCTCCGGGCGCAATATCCATTGCCACAATTTCTTCCTTGGCAGTAATTTTTTCTATCTCTTCATCGAGGCTTTTGATGAGGGCAATGGTGGCTTCGCTTTTGGCGGGGTTATTAAAGATGCCTTGACGTTCGAGGCGTTCAACATCTTTTTTTGTATTGGTAATATTGCTCCATTTATAGCTATCAACATTTTGTCCGAGCAACATAATTTCACGATATCCCATTTGCTCCAGCTGAATACATTCGCGTACGATGCTATAAGGATCACGACTTCTTTCGCGACCACGGGTGAAAGGCACCACGCAAAAGGCGCACATATTATCGCAGCCCCGCATGATACTTACATAAGAGGCGATACCATTTTCATCGAGCTTTACGGGCGCAATTTCGGCATAGGTTTCTTCCTTACTAAGAATAATATTCATGGCTCGCTGTCCATCTCCAACATCGGCCAATAGCTTCGGAATATCGCGGTAGGCATCGGGTCCAACAATTAAATCCACCAGTTGCTCCCGGTCCATCAAATCCTTTTTCAAGCGCTCGGCCATGCATCCCAAAACGCCCACCACCAAGGCGGGATTACGTTTCTTCTCGTTGTGTTTTATTTGATGCAATCGGTTCCATACTGTTTGTTCGGCATTTTCACGTACCGCACAGGTATTCAAAAAAACGGCATCGGCCTCGTTAATATTGGAGGTAGCGGTATATCCTTCTCCTGCCATAATTGAGGCTACTACTTCGCTATCTGCAAAGTTCATAGCACATCCATAGCTTTCTAAATATAGCTTGCGTTTGACAGGTACTGTTGGGTTTTCCGATTCCATAAAAGGGGGGCAAATTTACGAAATAGAACTGACAAGGTGGCAGAAATAATAATTAGTTTTCTTTAAGATTTTTGGTGCTAAGTAAATCGGTAATTTAGACTCTAGTGATTGATGAATTGAAATTTAAACTCACACAATATTTTCATTCTCCTTTTTAATGTTGTATTCAGCATTTTTCAAGATTCTATCAGTCCAAACAAAATTCCCTTCCACCCACCAAAAGCCTTTGAAAATGCTTAATTTCGCGCTCCTTTTTAAAAAATCATGTTAAGCGTATCTAATCTATCGTTGCAGTTTGGCAAACGTGTTCTATTTGATGAAGTAAATATCAAGTTTACTTCTGGTAATTGCTATGGTATCATTGGTGCCAACGGGGCGGGTAAATCAACCTTCCTTAAAATTATGGCGGGCGAAATTACCCCTACCAGCGGACAAGTGAGCATGGATCCGGGAGAGCGCATGAGTGTGCTTTCACAAAACCATTATGCCTTCGATGAAGTTTCGGTATTGCATACGGTGATGATGGGTAATAAAACCTTATGGAGTATTATTCAGGAAAAGGAAGTTATTTATTCGAAAGAAGATTTCACCGACGAAGACGGAATTAAAGCGGCTCACCTTGAAGAGAAATTTGCAGAGATGAATGGCTGGAATGCCGAAAGTGAAGCAGCGGATTTATTAAGTGGTCTCGGGGTGAAAGAGATTTTACATGATAAACTTCTGAAGGAATTGAATCCAAAAGAAAAAGTACGTGTACTCTTAGCTCAGGCATTGTATGGTAATCCCGATATCCTGATTCTGGATGAGCCTACGAATGACCTCGACTTAGAAACCATCATGTGGCTGGAGGATTATTTGATTGATTTTAAAAATACGGTGATTGTGGTGAGCCATGACCGTCACTTTTTAGATAATGTATGTACGCATATCTCCGATATCGATTACAGTAAAATTAAAACCTTCACTGGTAATTATAGTTTTTGGTATCAGAGTAGTCAGTTGGCTCTCAAGCAACGCGACGATAAAAACAAAAAGAGTGAAGATAAGCGCAAAGAATTGCAGGACTTCATCTCACGATTTAGTGCCAATGCATCAAAATCTCGTCAGGCAACCTCCCGTAAAAAGTTATTGGAGAAACTCAGTGTAGATGAAATTGAAGCGAGTAGCCGTAAATACCCAGGTATTGTGTGGAGACCGGAACGTGAGCTGGGTGATCAGGTATTGGGCGTAGAGAAATTAAGTTTCGATTACGATGGGGTTCCATTGTTTAAGGATATTAGTTTCACTGCCAATAAAGGAGATAGAATTGCAATATTGAGTAAGAATCAGTTAGCGATTACAGCATTTTATGATGTGTTACTTGATATTAATAAAGCCAAAGCTGGTGAATTCAAATGGGGCGTAACAACCCAGGTAAGCTATTTGCCCAACGATAATACAGGCTATTTCACTTCAGATGATAACCTTATTGATTGGTTACGTCAGTACAGTAAAGATAAAGACGAAACCTATATCCGTGGATTTTTGGGTCGCATGCTTTTCAGTGGTGAAGAGGTAATGAAGAGTTGTAAAGTACTTAGTGGAGGTGAGAAAATGCGTTGTATGATGAGTAGAATGATGTTGCTTGGAAGCAATGTGCTCGTGCTTGATCAACCTACCAATCACCTCGACCTCGAAAGTATTCAGGCATTGAATAACTCCTTAAAAGATTTTCCTGGAGTTTTACTTTTCACAACCCATGACCATGAGTTTGCACAAACGGTAGCTACGCGTGTGATTGAAATTACACCGAAGGGGGTACTCGATAAGCTCATGACTTTGGATGAGTATTTGGAAAATGATGTTGTAAAAGAACAACGCGCCGAGAAGTATGCGAAATAAAATCAGATAGAATTTATTTCGACGCTTCCACAATCACTAATTCTTATTTCTTATTTTTGCTATCATGCTTAAAAAACTTGTATTAATATTGATTTCATTATGGGCTTTCCAGGTGGCATCGGCACAGTCGCGCACCTACGCTACACCTGAGTTTTATGATGATTTTGATGATGGCAGCTACGAAAACTGGAAGGTGAGTAATAATGTCGATAATTTATATTTCTTAGAGAACGGTCAATATGAAATGTACCGCCGAAATAAGCAAACCGTAGATATGGTTTTCTGTAAATGGGAGAATCCATTAAGCAATTTCGAGATCCGCCTGAATTTGAATTTTGATAAGGGAAAGAATAAGAATCAATATGCTGGGGTAGTATTTAAAGCCAGTAAAACAATGGCGTTGGTAGCCGAAATTCATCAGGAAGGGAAGGTGCGAATCCGGAAAATCAGCGATGGAAAAGTTACTTATCTCACCGCAACTCCTAATGAGCAAGGATGGGTGAAATTTAAGTCCATGGGTGCAGCCAATAATTTACTCACCATTCAATGTGATAGTAATATTTATACGCTGCTGGTGAATGGAACAGCCATTCTCACAAAACAAATTGATAGCTTTTCGATAGGAAGAGTTGGTTTGGTAATAGGTGCAGACACAAAAATTTGGGCAGATAATTTTGGGGTGTATTCAGAAACAAAGATGGAGCAAGAGCCTGAGCCCATCATTGATACACCTGTAGAGACCATGCCCATTTATAAGCCAGCATCGAAGGATACTTCTAAGGTAGCAAAGGGACCTAAAACAAATAAGCAAGATAGCACTGCACGTTTAGTTGCGCCGAAGCCAAATATCCCTACCACGGTGAAACCCGCAACCAATGCCGAACTCATTGCACTTAAAAAAAAGAATGATGAATTGCAATTGCAATTGAACCAATATCGTAATAAGGCCAATCAGGAGCAAGATCGGGCGGATAGTTTACAATCAATTTTAGATCATGATGGGAAGCGCGATTACCGCAATGAAAATTACCGATTGGAAGCGGAGAACAAAGCACTTCAACAACAGAATGATTCATTGATGGGACTGGTAAGAGCTTATGAAGATGTGCGCGTTATTCTCAATAAAAGTGAAGGAAGTGAAATAAGCCTGAAGCTTGCCGAGAAACTACGCATGGAGAAAATGACCAATGAAGCTTTGGAAAAACGCAATAAAGAATTGGAGTTGCAAAATAAAAAGCTCACCTTGCGTGTCAAAAAACTCGAATCAAAATAATTTAATCGCCCTCTAAATCGATTTTCATTATGTCGGTACATTATAAAGATATCAAACGCATCACCACACACGTACTTCAGGAAATGAAGGAACGTGGTGAAAAAATAAGCATGCTTACAGCCTACGATTATAGTATGGCTAAAATATTAGATGCCGCAAAGGTGGATGTATTGTTGGTAGGCGATAGCGCCTCCAATGTAATGGCAGGCCATATGACCACATTACCTATCACCCTCGATCAAATGATTTATCATGCATCGTCGGTGATACGTGGTATCTATCGCGCCTTGGTGGTGGTTGATTTACCTTTTGGTTCCTATCAAGGAAATAGCAAGGAAGCATTACAATCAGCGATTCGCATCATGAAGGAATCGGGTGCCCATGCTATTAAATTAGAAGGTGGGGAAGAAGTGGTAGAATCTATCAAACGTATTGTTTCTGCCGGAATCCCGGTGATGGGCCACTTAGGATTAACACCGCAATCGATTTATAAATTTGGCACCTTCGAAGTGCGCGCCAAAGAAGAAGAAGAGGCACAAAAACTCATTCGCGATGCCCATGCATTGCAAGCTGCTGGCTGCTTCGCCATCGTTCTCGAAAAAATTCCTGCCTCGCTGGCAGCACAAGTAGCGAAAGAAATCACCATCCCAATTATTGGTATTGGTGCAGGCGGAGCCGTTGATGGACAGGTACTCGTAACCCACGATTTACTTGGCATCAGTAAGGATTTTAACCCACGATTTATTCGTCGTTACCTCAATTTGTACGACGATATCTTAAACGCTGTAGGTCGTTATATTGAAGACGTGAAGAACAAAGATTTTCCAAACGAGAAAGAACAATACTAAACAACTCCCTCAGTGTACGCCGCTTTTCATAATGTAGCAATCGAGAAAATGGCTGTGGCACTGCCTTCCATTAAAATTAGTTATGACGATGAAAGCTATGATGGCTTAGATAACGCGCGTAAACAAAAATTAAAAAGTGTCATCGGTTTTCAAAATCGATATATAGTAAATCAGGAAACCACCCTCGACCTCTGTGAAGCGGCCGCACGTAAACTGGACATGAATTTATCGAATATCGATGCCCTGGTTTTTGTAACCCAAACGCCAGATCATTTTCAGCCAGGTAATTCTTATTTATTACATGCCCGCTTAGCGTTAGCTGCTTCTTGTTTTTGCATAGATATCAATGCAGGTTGTAATGGGTATCTGCAAGGTTTATTTCAAGCCCACCAGCTATTGCAATTGCCTGAAATAAATTCGGTACTGCTTTGTGTAGGCGATACCATCAGCAAAACGGTGAACCCCGCAGATGCAGCCATAGCACCCATTTTCGGCGATGGAGGAAGCGCTACCTTACTCCATAAGAAAGCGGGAGTGAAAAGTTATTTCTCCTTCCATTCACAAGGGAATAATTTTGATAAAATCATCATCAACAATGGAGCGTATAGAAAGAGCATCGACCACACCACGAACGATTTCTTGTTTATGGATGGTGCGGAAGTGATGCAGATGGCCATACAGGAAGTCCCCAATGCAGTGAATGAATTGCTGCATAAATATCAAATTCAAAAAGACGAAATAGATTATTTTTTCTTTCATCAGGCCAACTCTTTCATCATTTCAACATTAGCAAAAAACTTAGGGCTGGATATGAATCAGGTGCCAGATGTTTTTTCTAAATATGGTAATCAAAGTTCTGCGTCCATTCCATTCGCAATGGCCGAAACCCTTCAAAATAAAGCTTCACAGCAGTCATTACTCTGCGGCTTTGGGGTTGGATTTGCCTGGGCTACTGCGGTACTCAATACCACCGATTTAAAAATTATAATTTAATAAAAGGCATTCACTTGATACTTGCGCACAGCACACATACTTGGCTTCCACTCACCGAACAATGGATTTACCGTCAGGTGAAACATATCGAAGGCATGGAGCAGATGGTACTTTGTGATAAGCGCGACTTAGCCTTTGATACGCTCGTTACGACGCATGTGAATCCTATCGATACATCCAATATTTTTTCACGAGTACGCAACAAACTGGGATTGCCCGATGCCTTTAGAAATAAGCATTTGCAGCCACTCGAGGAAGTGATTTTGTTTTCACATTATGGTGTTCAAGGGTATGCCGATTTACGATTGAAAAAGAAGAAACATATAACCCGCTTCTATGGTTACGATTTAACCCGCACGCTGCAATCGGATTCCCGCTGGAAAGGCCGATATGATCAGCTCTTCGATGAATGTGATGCCTTTATTGTGGAAGGGAACTATATGAAGGAAAATTTAATTTCGATGGGATGCAGTGCTAGTAAAATTGAGGTAAGTTATTTGGGTGCAGAAGTCTCCGATATCTCTTTTGTTCCCCGCGAAGAAAAGCAACAATTGCATGTGCTCATTGCTTGTGCTACTGCCGAACGTAAAGGGATTATCTATGCACTACAAGCCATCGAAAAAGCCATTCATCAATATCAAATCCCAGTTCATATTCATTGGGTAGGAGGGCGCAATTCCAACTATGCTCCGTATATTCAATACGAAAATCAGTTAAAGGATTTTATAAATTCTAGCGCATTACAAAAACATATCACGCAATACGGATTTGTTTCACCACATGACTTGCAGCGCATCGCAGCTCAATGTCAAATTGCTCTGCATCCAAGTATATGGGCTGCAGATGGCGATTGTGAAGGAGGCTATCCGGTGGTGCTGGTTGACCTGATGGCTTCAGGATTGCCAATCATTAGCACAAGGCATTGCGATATCCCTGAAGTGGTGACTCATGAAAATGGATATTTATGCGAAGAGAAAAATGTGGAGCAGCTGGTAGCGGCATTGGTGGATGCATATTCGGAAAAAACCTATCTCAAAAAATCAATGCTTGCCCGCAAAACGGTAGAAGCTCAATTTGACTGGAAGGTTTTGGGAAAATCGCTCAGTGCAATTATTTCGATGCCGTAGTATCAGCTGGCAAAAACCGAATTACAGAAGTACATAAAGGAAAATAGTAAGCAGTATCAGGAACATACCCTTTGCGTTGCAAGAGTCGGTAATT
Source organism: Bacteroidota bacterium (assembly GCA_947492885.1). Classification (GTDB taxonomy): domain Bacteria; phylum Bacteroidota; class Bacteroidia; order UKL13-3; family UKL13-3; genus CAINMV01. The sequence goes on along the minus strand of CANLPK010000084.1, from coordinate 5,276 downwards.
GCCATCATTCAAACTATCTGCCTTGGCTTTCTCATCACAATATAAAATTACTTGCTTTCTTGGATTCAGATTCAAAATTTGATTCAAACTATCGGGGCTCCAGATTCGGAAAACATTTTTTTGACCTAAGGCTTCATTATAACGATTCCCCTCTTTAAATAATTCCCGATCGTAATAATAACTGAATCCCAAATCGGCCCAGAGCGGATCGATGAGAATGATTGATTGTGGCGATTCATGCTGCATTTGCTTGGCAGTAAGCGCCGCCGCTTGCCATTCGCGTAAAAGGTAATCGTTATTTAATCGGTTGAAATTATTATGGTAAATATTGAGCAGATAAATAAAAAATACAGGAACCCATAAGACTCCCAAGGGGCGATAAAAAACCGAGAGGCAAAGTCCAGCAAACAAAAACAAAGGAATGGTAGCGTATAAATAATACCGATCGATAAAGAGGGGATAGGTATTTCCATAGTACCATGTAAAAAATAATGGCAAAGCAAAGAGTGAGAAGAGCAATACGTAATTGTAAAGATTCTTGAACTCTAACTTAAATTGAACAATACATTTGAATGCATAAATAAACAACCCGAGTGCCAGGAAGGTATATGCTGCCTGATATACATCTAATCCATTAATAAGATTCATGATGATATTCTTCCATATCTCGGGATAGGGTGGCTTAAATTCAAAGGCCGATACGAATCCTTCCGCACGCATTTTAAATACTAGCAATAGCGGTATCGAAAGAATGGCATTGGAAGCAAAAACAAAAAATAGATTTTTAAAAAATAATTTATTTTTTACAGTCACCAGCCAGGCAAGTACTTCTGCAACGATTACAAAACCAGCGAAATAATGTGTATAGCACATCAATGTATTTGTAATTAATAAAGCATAAAAATATTTCCTGCGATGAGGCTCCTGATAAGCAACAATACTGAAGTATATAGAAGCTGCCACCAGTAAACTAAATAGTGCGTACATACGCGCAGCCAAGGAATAAAAATATTGCAAATTATTCATTGCAAACAAAAGCCCTACAAAAATCCCCATCCATTTTCCTCTTAGTCGGGCACCCGTATAATAAAGGAAAGCCACGGTGCCACAACTAAAAAGTAAGGACGGCATGCGTAAAGCAAATTCACTGATACCAAATATTGCAGTATAGAAATGCAAGAATATTTCATAGAAGGGAGGGTTATTCCCCTTGAATAATTCAGTAATAATTTGTGGCACCGAATACTGAGAGTAGAAAGCACTAAAAGGCTCATCCCAGCTGAGGTCACGGGTATTGATATCGGTGTATTTGGTGAAGAAATTATAGGCAACCAAAACCAAACAAATCGCGGCATCCGATTTATTCAGATTGATACGTATCGTACGTGTGGCCATTTATTTTGTTAGATATATTCGTACTTCCATCAATTCCTGAGCATTATAAATATCAGGTGCTGAGTAGCATTTCAGAAGTTCAACGGGTTGTGCCTCGAGTACATTCAGAGGTAACATACTTTCTCTCGGACAAAGGTGAGAGTCCCATATTATGATTGAATTGGGAATGAAAGGCTTGGATCCATGTTGATATAAATTCAACGAGCTGGCATCATCAAATGGGTCCTTTTTTAATTTTGTTGGGAAGAAAGGATCCTGATAATAGATGGGATATTGATCCAGTTTATTTTCTTTCATGTAATTAATGGCATCCATCTCCATTTGCTCAAAGCTATTGAGTTTAAAAGGGAAGGCATATACATAGCGAGGCATGATAAATACCCAAATCACTAAGAGTACTAAAATCGCTTTTGATAACTTCGACTGCATCCATGATTGTTTTGCTAGAAACTGAAATCCACAAAAGGCTGAGTAGCCTATGCATGGACCCACACCCGCCATTACGCGATCGAGACCTGCAGAACCAAAGATTCCTTTATACCAAAAATAACTATGGGCAGTGAAGTAAACCATCAAGCCACCAAACAATAAAACAAATTGAATATGTAATTCGCGATTGCGAAAATCTTTCACCAAGCGATAAGTAAATGCAATGATTGCTATGACTAAAAAGAAGGAATAGGCCCATCCAAAAGTAGCCGAATGCGTTTCAAAGAAATGATACCATGGGCCATGACCATAATCAGTAGGTTTGGTGAGATATACATTGGTTCCAAATACCCAGTTCCAGTTGCCTAAAAAGAAATACCCTATGAGTGTAAAAACAACGAAGCCAACAGTAAGAAAAGGGAGTGACCACCAGCGTCGATAGTATATGCAAAGCAATCCAAATAAAGGCAGGAATAAAAATCCTTCACTACGTATAAAGGGTAAGAATGAAATTACCAGGCAAGCAAGCATTACTCGAAACCGATGAAAGAGATATACCGCGGACATAATGCAAAGTGCAAATACGCTCTCGGTAAGTCCGCTAAACATGGTCACAAAATACACAGGTACACTCAGCACAAAAACAACTGCTAGCCATTGATACTTTGTAAACTGATTTTTCGCCATCTGAAAAGCGAGATAAGCAGTAAATAATGCGCAGGCGATATTAAAAAACTTGATTCCAATGAAACCCAATTGAGAAGGCAAACAAGCCAAGGTGGTATAGAGTGGTTTACCCCATTGATCTAGAAATAGCTCAGGGTGACGTGGTGCAAAGCGAGCCATTTGAAAATGTAACCAGCTATCCCCACCACCGTATGTGCCTTCCGACAATAATGCACATAGCGCCAAAACAATGGCGTATAGCACCAGGAAAAAAGCTGCTAACTGGTTGGTTCTACTTAATGGGAATTTCTGGTTTTGCATGAAGCAGTTTATTTATTTTCTGCTGAACAAGCCATACTTAAGAATACAATAGATGGCTCTGAAACCATCACGAGCCCCAATTTTCTTACCTTCTTCATAGGTACGGCCATAATAGGATATTCCTACTTCGTAAAGGCGCACATCAGGTATACGAGATATTTTGGCGGTTACCTCAGGTTCAAATCCAAAACGTTTTTCCTGTAACGACAAACCTTGAATCATCTCTCTATTGAATAACTTATAGCATGTTTCCATATCTGTAAGGTTCAAATTGGTGAGCATATTGCTTAGGAATGTAAGGAATTTGTTTCCGATAGTATGCCAAAAGAACAAGATACGATGGGCATTACCACCCATAAAGCGACTTCCAAATACCACATCAGCAAATCCATCCAAAACAGGTTTTAGGAGTATATTGAATTCCTCTGGATCGTATTCTAAGTCGGCATCCTGAATGATGACGTATTCACCAGTTGCTTTCTTAATTCCAGTATGAAGTGCCGCTCCTTTACCTTGATTTACCTCGTGACTGTAAAATTGTATGTTCAGGTCGGGATTGCCTTGTATGTAGCGATTGATCGCTTCAACGGTATCATCCTTACTGCAATCATTTACAATAATTACTTCCTTTTTTATGCCGTTTAATAATTGCACTTTTTTTACCCGATCCAAGATTAGGTGTATGGTTGGTCCTTCATTATATGCAGGTATAACAATAGAGAGCGTTTCGAATGGTTTCATGTAATAGGTAAATTGTATTCTAAAAGCCGCAAAGGTAAAAATATTGAGGGAATACAGGGAATAGAAATTCTTAGGCAGAAACTCAATCAATTTCGTTAAATTACTTATTAAAATAGGGTTTTATTTTTCTTTTGCTTGCATCCAATTTCAAGGTTCGTTCTCCAATTAATTTCGGAAATTTGGAATTGATTAATATGGTAAAAACCAAAAAGATGTGTTACAGAATTCTTTTTAAATGACCGAGCGGAGCATAAATTTTGAAAAAAAGATTACTCTGATATTGGATAACCTACTCAGTCCAATAATATTCTTTTTCACCTTTCATGGCCTTCTGATAATCGGGGGTAGAAATAAGGTCCTCAGGGGTTCCTCTTAGTTTGAATAGTTGCGCCTTATATACTTTGTAATTCATGCTATCCCAATGCATTGCACCCCTCCAGTATTGAATGCTTTGAAAGATATTGAAGAGAACCAATAAAATCAAGATTCCTACGGCACCTAGTTTTATAATAGGTTTCATCTTGAAAATTTGTTCGAGAATGATGGCTAACGGAATCGACCATAATGCAAACATTTCAATATAAGCACGCATCCCAAAGGAGCCACCATACCACCAACACCACCAGCTGCTAATAACATAAATATTGAGTAGGGTAAAAACCCATATTGCTGAACTAAAAGCAGGCAAGCGTTTACGCATAATGAATAGCCCGAGGAAAGCCACAAACATTAGTGGGGTATAAATAAACAATCCTTTACGAAAGCTAAAGAGTGTTTCTAAAATGCGAGGTTGTAGGAAGAAAAAATTCTCATCGGTACCATAAGAATAATACAACCAATGACCTGTGATGAGCTTCCAATAAAGGAATTGCGGTATCCAAGGCAGGATAAAGCAAATTGCAATAGCTATAAGTTTGGTATAATAATTTAGCATCCACTGCCATTTGCCGCGCACGGAATGAATGCTGTATACATTATATAAAAATGGAACCAAAGCAATCAAAATATTGGTGGGCCTAATCAAGGTAGCCAACCCAAGTGCTAAGCCTAGGGCAATACTTTGAAACCAGGTAGCTTCTTGGTGCCATTTTATGGTGAGAAATAAAATCAGGCTAAACAAAAAGAAATTGGGAGCATGTGTCATTGGTCCTTCTTGCACACTATAGAAAAACAGGTTGGTACCCATTCCTAAAATCACGAGAGTGAGTGCAGTAACTTTCTCACTGAAAAAATTCAATAATACTTTACGAAGAAACCAGAGTCCAAGCAACATATAAAACCAGCCGCTCAAGCTCATAAAGAACTGATACGGCCTGCTAAAACCATCGGTGGGATTGCCTTTGATGATGGCTGCAATATGTCCTGCTAAAAAGAAGGGGCTATATAAGTAGCTCATGCCCATGCTCATTTTAAATATATGTCCGCCATTGGGTGCATCTAAATGCCAATAACGACCGGCAAAGTTTCTTGTGGTATCATCTAAGAAATGAAGTGCAGGATCGTGCTCAATGAATGTAGCTGGGAGGTAGCCATAATAGTAGTTTATATCATGTATAACCACTCCCTGCTCGCGCTGGTATAATCCACGATTTAAAATTATCCAGGCACAAATAACAGCAATGCCAAGTATGGTCATTGCACTCAGGCTTCGAAATAATTTCATGATGCTAAAATACATTTTAAAATAAAACAGCCTGCAATTTCTTGCAGGCTGCGATTATCGT
>CANLPK010000083.1 GCA_947492885.1 Bacteroidota bacterium | reverse complement strand
TTTTGGTGAGTGTTAAAATTGTTCAGGGCAATAAAAAAAGTCAAGTGATTATTGATGGAGATACAGGGTTGGCTATTGAAGATTGTACTAAGGTGAGTCGCTATTTGAGTGAGGTATTGGAAGAAGAAGAAAGTTTACAAATGGCATATCATCTAGATGTAACCTCCCCTGGAGCCGATGAGCCACTGTTATTGCTGCGTCAGTATCCAAAGCATGTGGGACGTAAGTTGCAAGTGAATACCGATGATGGTGATACCATCAAAGGCCGTTTTAAATCATTAGAATCTGACACCTTGGTATTGGAAGAACAAAATAAACAGAAGGACCCAATTGTACATACAATCAAGTTCAACGAAATAAAGGAAGCTCGAGTGATGCTTGAGTTTTAAAGAAAATTAAAAAGAGTATTAAGTTTTAAATTAAAGTAACCCTATGAAATCTAAAGTCAAAAAAACCGAGATCGACAAAAGCGAGTTGATTGATGCTTTTGCTGAGTTTAAAGATTCAAAAAATATCGACAAGGCTACGGTTGTGCGTGTTCAAGAAGACGTATTTCGCGCCATGTTGAAGAAAGAATACGGTAGCGATGAGAATTTTAATATCATTGTGAATCCGGATAATGGAGAGCTTGAAATCTGGCAAAACTATATGGTGGTTGCTGATGAAGATATTTATAGCACTGCCACAGAGATGGAATATAGTGATGCGATTAAGCATGTGGATGACTGTGAGATTGGTGAAGAGATTGCAGTAAAAGTAGATTTGGGACAATTCAAACGTCGTGCTATTTACAATGCTCGTCAAACTCTGAATAGCCGCAGTTTGGAATTGAAGAATGCCGACTTATTCCGCAAGTACAAAGAGATGGTAGGAGAGGTGATTGTAGGAGAAGTATACCAAATCTGGAAAAAAGAAATGATGATTTTGCACGAAGGGAATGAGCTTTCATTGCCACGTGCCAATATGATTGGTGCCGATTTCTTCAAAAAAGGAGATAGCATTAGAGCTGTGATTGAGAAGGTGGAGATGAATAATGCAGTACCAAAGATTACCTTATCACGTACCGCTCCAATATTCTTAGAGCGTTTATTAGAACGTGAAGTTCCTGAAATTATGGACGGGGTGATTGCGATTAAGAAAATTGTGAGATTGCCTGGTGAGCGTGCAAAAGTAGCTGTAGAAAGTTATGATGACCGTGTAGATCCAGTAGGAGCATGTGTAGGTATGAAAGGAAGCCGTATTCATAGTATCGTACGCGAATTACGTAACGAGAATATTGATGTGGTGAATTTCACAACCAACACTACATTATATATCTCACGTGCTTTGAATCCTGCAAAAATTACCAGTGTAAAACTAGATGAGGTGGCCAAACGTGCTGCTGTATTTTTGAAGCCCGACCAAGTGGCCATGGCAATTGGTAAAGGCGGACAAAATATTAAGCTAGCCGGCGAGCTTACAGGATACACTGTAGATGTATTCCGTGATGGTGAAGAGATTAACGAAGAAGATGATGTGGATTTGGAAGAATTCTCAGATGAAATTGATAGCTGGATTATTGATGAATTAAAGAAAACAGGATGCGATACTGCACGTAGTGTGTTGGCCCTAAGCGATGATGAGTTAGTGCGTCGTACCGAATTGGAAGAAGAAACCATTAGAGAAATCAAGCAAATTTTGCTTGCTGAGTTTGAAGGTTAATGAATACTTCTTTCAACATATTATTGATATTAAAAAATTACAATCAAATGTAAGGGATTGCTTCGCGTGTATATAAAGTTTTGTGTAGCGTAATGCAGGCATTCCCAATGCAGCAGTAATATGCTATTGTAATTTTAGCAAAACATAATAAGTATATATACAATCATAGATGAGTGACCCAAAACCAATTGTACGTTTAAATAAAATTGCTGGTGATTTAGGCAGAAGCCCCGATTCATTAATTGAATACCTCACGAAAAAAGGGGTGGAATTTGATATTGCCAAAGGTGCCAACGCGAAAATTTCTCCGGAAGTTCATGAGATTTTATTGGCTGAATTTTCGTCGGATAAGGCATTGAAAGATCAAGCAGTAAAACGTAATGAAGATAAATTCGTGAAGAGTGAAATCATTACCGCTCCTGAGAAGAAATCAACAGCGATCCAGGATAAGGAAGATGATAATATCGACGAAATCCTGCAGCATATTAAGCAGCAAAGTATCGATGATGAAATTAAGGCTAAGAAAAAGAAAACTGAGGAAAAGAAGGTTGAGCCTTTTATTGAACCGGTTGTAGAACCTGTGATCGAAGCGCCTGTGGTGGAAGTGAAAGTGGAAGAAATAGCACCAGTTGTTATTGAAGAAGATATAACACCATTAGCAAAGAATAAACTTAAGGGCACCAAGCTCATAGAAGTTATTGAATTGCCTGATGAGCATGGTAAAAAACCAAAAGCGAAGAAAACGAAGGCAGAAACTGATGCTGAGAAAGAGCATTTAGAGAAAGAAAAGAAAAAAACGGCCAAATCAAAAGAAGAGCCTGTTAAGGTGGAGGTTGTAAAACTTAAGGAAGAGGTAAAACCTATCGTTCCTGTTGAGCCTATAAATCAAACAGACAAGAAAAAATCTAAATCACCAATCAATATCAGTGAAGCCTTAAAGGGTGATGTTATTGAGAAGCGTGAAGTAGGCGAACTCACTGAAACAAAATATGTGAAGCTTGATGGGCCTAAGATTCTCAATAAAATTGAGATTCCGGTGGATAAAGAGAAAATTCGTTTAACTCCTGCCGAGAAGAAGGAGAAGCGCAAGCGATTAAATAAATCAAATTATATTGGAGGTAGCGATACCAAAGTATTCAAGAGCCCGAACCCGAACCCAGGTGCCCCTGGCACTGGAACTCCAGGAACAGGGACTCCGAATAAACCAGGTTTCAACAATAATAACCGAAGTGGTGCAGGTCCGAATAATAGAGGAGGTAATAATTTCCGTCGTCCAGCCAATGAGTTTACTAATAAAGAGGTAGGCGACAAAGTGAAACAAACTTTGAACCGTATGGGTAATACCGGAGCGGGAGCGAGTGGATCGGATCGTCGTAAATTTAGCAAGCAAAAAAGAGATATTCATGCTGAGAGAAGTGAGCAAAATCGTATGCTCCAAGAGGAAGAAGCAAAAGTATTGAAGGTAACAGAATTCGTAAGTGCCAATGACTTGGCGAAGATGATGGATGTGCCAGTTACTGAGGTTATCTCGGCTTGTATGACTTTAGGAATGATGGTTTCAATCAATCAGCGTTTAGATGCAGAGATGATTACTATTGTAGCTGAAGAGTTTGATTACAAAGTGGAATTCGTTGGAGCAGAGTCGGAAGAGATTGTAGATGTTGAAGAAGATATCGCCGACGATCCTGAATTATTAGTTGAACGTCCTCCGATTGTGACTATCATGGGCCACGTCGATCACGGTAAAACATCGTTACTCGATTATATCCGTAATGCCAATGTGGTAGCGGGTGAAGCGGGAGGTATCACCCAGCATTTAGGTGCTTATGAGGTGACCTTAAAAAACGATAAGAAGATTGCGTTTATCGATACACCAGGTCACGAAGCGTTTACCGCGATGCGTGCACGTGGAGCCGATGTTACGGATATTGTAATCATTGTGATTGCAGCAGATGATGCCATTATGCCACAAACACGTGAGGCAATAAGCCATGCACAAGCAGCGAATGTGCCAATCATTTTTGCATTTAATAAAATGGATAAAGATGGTGCGAATCCAGAAAAAATTCGTGAGCAATTATCTGCAATGAATATCTTGGTAGAAGAGTGGGGTGGAAAATTCCAGACTCAAGAAATCTCTGCTAAGAAAGGATTGAATATAGAACTATTACTCGAGAAGGTATTGATTGAAGCAGAGATGTTGCAATTGAAAGCCAATCCGAATAAGCCAGCCGTAGGAACCGTATTGGAGGCTACGATGGAAAAAGGAAGAGGTATTGTAGCATCAATGATGGTACAAGAAGGTACTTTACAAAGAGGCGATATGCTCCTTGCCGGACAATATGCTACCAAAGTACGTGCGTTATTTAACGAGCGTGGCGTGGTGATTGAGAAAGCAGGACCTTCAACTCCTGTGAAGATCTTAGGCTTTGCTGGGGCACCGCAATCTGGCGAGAAGTTCAAAGTATATCATGATGAAGATTTGGCAAAAGATATCGCAACCCGCCGTCAGCAATTGATGCGTGAGCAAGGTATCCGTACCCAAAAACATATTACCTTGGATGAAATCGGACGTCGTTTGGCAATTGGGAATTTCAAGGAATTGAAATTGATTGTGAAGGCCGACGTAGATGGATCTGTTCAAGCATTGACCGACTCATTCCAAAAATTAAGTACCAGCGAGGTTCAAATCTCTATCTTACATCAAGGGGTGGGGCAAATTTCAGAAGGCGATGTGATGTTGGCTTCTGCATCTGATGCGATCATTATTGGATTCCAGGTTCGTCCAAGTGCACAAGCACGTAAATTGGGTGAAGCGGAAGGAATCGATATCAAATACTACGCAATCATTTACGATGCCATCAACGATATCAAAGCCGCGATGGAAGGTATGTTGGCTCCAACTACTGAAGAGAAAATTATCTGTAATGTAGAAATACGTGAAGTATTCAGCATTACCAAAGTGGGTAATATCGCAGGTTGTATTGTATTGGATGGTAAGATTGAACGTAAGACCAAGATACGCGTAATACGCGATGGTGTTGTTATTCATACTGGAGAGCTCGATTCATTGAAACGTTTCAAAGACGATGTGAAAGAGGTAAGTGGAGGATACGAGTGCGGATTAAATATCAAAGGCTTTAATAATATTGCAGTAGGCGATATCATCGAAGGATATGAAATCACTGAAGTGAAACGTAAACTAGGATAATTAAATACTAGTTTCATATAGATAAAAAAAACAGCGATTTAGGTCGCTGTTTTTTTTTGAGTTATATTTTTGTAAAATTAGAAGTAGAGGTAACAAACAAAAATTCCAGCGAGTACACATATCAAATCTACGGTAAGCATGATACCCAAAGTATATCTTGAATTCTTAATATTTACGGAGCCATAATATAATGCTACGACATAGAATGTGGTTTCGGCAGCACCCTGAAACAGGCACGCAAGCTGGCCCGTGAGGCTATCAGCGCCATATACATTCATGGCATCCAGCATGAATCCTCGTGATCCGCCCGCACTGAATGGGCGCATTAACGCAACTGGAATTGCATTGATTACCTGTGGGTCGACGTGCATAAAAGAAAGGACTTTGGTAATCCCACCCATTACAATATTCATCAATCCTGAATTGCGAAAGATGCTCAAGGCCACCAACATCGCAATCATGTATGGAAGTACCCTAACACCTGTAGTGAAACCATCTTTCGCTCCATGAACAAAGGAGTCGAAAATGTTTGTTTCATTTTTTCTAAATATTTTTTCGTGTAGTATGCTATAACCAATTATTCCCAGGATGATTGCCAATAGCACACCATTACTCAGGTTACCTGTGAAATGAAATTTCTCAATTCCATTGAGTTGCCCGATATAGAAAAGCACCAGTGCAATGAGTGCGCTAACGACGGTAATTGCACCAATCACAATCCAGTTAACCAGGTTAATTCGTTGTTTTATGCTCACTAAAATCAAGGCGGCCAGGGTACCTACAAAAGAAGTGATGATACAAGGAATCATTATATCGGATGGGTTGGTAGCATTTTGTGCTGCCCGATATCCGATGATAGAAGTTGGAATCAAAGTTAAACCAGCAGCGTGCAAACAGAGGAACATAATCTGACTATTGGAGGCAGTTTCCTTATCCTTATTTGCTTCCTGCATACTCTCCATGGCCTTTAATCCAAAGGGCGTTGCGGCATTGTCGAGTCCGAGGAAATTGGCTGCAAAATTCATGGTCATGAATCCATAGGCTTCATGTCCTTCGGGCAGTTCGGGGAAAATCTTTTTGAAAAATGGAGTTAGTACTTTTGAAAGTTTGCTAATCGCATCCGATGCATGAAGTAAATGCAATAACCCACAGAAGAAAGTGAGATAACCGATGAGAGGCAACCAAATATCGATGATGGTATTTTTGCAAGTGGCGAAAATGCCATCCGCATTTTGTTGTCCATGAGAAATTTCAATATTTCCATTTTTAAGCAATCGGTATAGGGTATCGTTTTGCATTACGCCATCTTCCTTTGCTATCAGGAGCTTTGAGTACAATGCAGTATCGGTGGTATTCCATTCTTTCGCAGAAATCTCTGAAATAACAATAGGATCATGTTGCTTGCCGTTCACCAATTCGCCAATAGAATACATGCCACCAGTGAATAGTTGGTAAAAGACAAAAACGATACTCAAGACAATAATAAAAGACCAGAACCTGCTTAATGCCATAATAGATATAAATAAAAGACAATGCTACTTAAATTATTTGATTCTATAAAATGGAGTTTTACCATCTTTGTCAAACGCTTTGAAATAGGCTATTTCGGAGCTTGTTGCGTTTGTAAATGAAAATCAAATGGAGTATATTTGCTTGCTTCTGGAGAGTTGTCCGAGTGGTTTAAGGAGCACGCTTGGAAAGCGTGTATGCTAGTAATGGTATCGAGAGTTCGAATCTCTCACTCTCCGCAATAAAATAATTGAGGGATTATTTAAAGCGCATTATTTACCATTCACTTTAATATTGTACTTTGTTTAGACCTTAAAACAAAGCTTAACAAGGATATTATTCTAACAGGATTTACACAAAGCTTAGTTTAAAAAAATCTTTTGAAATAACAATTTGTTATCTTTTTTTATCATCATTATATAGATACCTGGAGGGTTTCCGATTAGGTTTATTTCTGTTATATGTTCAAATTCAAGGGTGATAAACGAAATAGATTTACCCATTGAATTAACGATATCAAAATTTTCAACATCGGTTTTTAAATAGATGACCCCATTTGTTGGGTTGGGATATAAAGTAATATTGGTTTTATCTATTCTTTCATCAACCCCCATTTTTACTCCATAAACATCATTACAATCACCGATTGGACTAATTGGTGTAATTCCACAGGCACGAAATGAGAAGTTTTGTGATAGGTTAACGAAATAGGATATGGCGGTTTTTTCATCTTTTGTTATTGAGTCTCTCGAATTCCAAGTGTCGGAAGGCAGGAGCGTTACGGATGGGTACATCGTTTGACCATTTTCATTGACATGTCCAAGTCCTAATGAATGCCCAAGTTCATGCATTAATACATATCGAAATTTTGATTTTCCGGCTGGGGTGGCACCCGTTCCAAAATACCAATTCTGCTTAGTCGACATTCGCACATCCATTGTTGACGAACGGTAGAAAGTTGTGCCACCTAGGATGCACGATGACCATGCCATGTCTGTATAACCCACCGCTCCTAAGGCTGAATCGGGAGCAATTAAATTGATATTGTCGCTCAGCTTCAAACTAGAATCTGAAGGTGTATTGGCTAAAATGTAATTAACCCCTGTTTTGCATCTGAATTCTTTAAATACAGCTTCAATGGCAGCTTTAATTGCAGGGTCATTCCAATACAATCGATGCATATACCAAGTATATCCTCCCTTGCCGTTGGTATTATTTAGAAAGTTATAATCCAATGGATTTACAGCTCTATAGCCCAAATTTGCGTTTACTCGTAAGGTGTCGGCACTATAACTATCAATGCCTCCAATATTAATTTTAACTCGACCTGAAAAGGCAAAAGGCATTTCGATTTCAATTTTTGAATCGATCCAGCTTTTGTATTTTAAAGCCTTACTTCCTGCAGCATCAAGATAGCTCCCTGATTCTTGAAGAAAGGAAACATAATTGATTCCCTGGCTATTGCCAAAACCTGTCCCTGTTATTGTTACTATTTGACCAATACCGCCAATGATACTTTTTGGACTAATAGAAGTAATTGCTGCAGTTAAGTTATTCTGTAAGAGTATCAAGAAAATTGACAAAAGGACTTGAATCGTTTTATTTAGAGTCATTTTTATAGTAATTTAAACAAAGACATTTTAAAAGTGGGAATAATTTTAATAAGGGATTGCTTTGCAAGTATAGATTTTTAAATTCAATGGGCACTTTGGTTCGTATGCTTTTTTATTTAAATTCGATAAAAAAAGCAATATGTCATCGAAATATTTTCTGCATTTTTGCAATTCGTGTTACAGCGATTATGTTTTAATTGTAGTGTTAGATGTCAAAAGAATATATAAAAAATATCATTTATACGCATGAGGATTATACTCTCAAGCCATTGCCTGCCTTGGAATTCGACCATTGCACCTTTTCGGGCTGTGTGTTTTTGAATATTGATTTAACCGATATAAAGTTCAATACTTGCGTATTTGAGAACTGCGATTTAACGATGGCGATTTTGAAACAGACCTCCTTTGTCAACGCCCGTTTTTTTAATTGTAAGCTTCTCGGTTTGCGCTTCGATCATTGTGATACCTTCACGCTTTCCTTTCAATTTGAAGAATGTGTTTTAAGCTTTGCATCATTTTACAAGCTAAAACTAAAAAACACCAAATTTGTAAATTGTAAATTGGAGGAAGCGGAATTCATCCAAACCGACTTAAGCAATGCTATTTTTGATGGATGCGATTTAAGTAGGGCTGCGTTTGAGAACACCATCCTTGAGAATGCCGATTTGCGCACCGCCTCCAATTTCTCTATCAACCCTGAGTTTAACCGGATAAAAAACGCCAAATTCTCTTATGGCAATATTGCGGGCTTACTTGATAATTTCCAGATTTCTATTTCCTGATAGTGTCCTACCTGTTAACTATAAAACGACGGGTTACGATATTACCTTCTTCAGTTTTTAGATTTAGAAAATATATTCCATTCTTCAATTTAGAAGTATTTATAATCATTGCATTTTGATTTACCGATACTTCAAATTGCTTTTTTCCTAAAAAATCGAATACTTCTAATATGGAATTTTTTACTTCATTACTAGAAATAGTAACTTGTAATTGATCGCTTGTAGGAACAGGGAAAATATTCAATTCAGGAATGATACTATTGCTGAGAATACCGTTACTACCAGCATTTACTGTAATTATATTTGGTTCAGCGAACGTGTATTTGCCATCATTATCAATCGCTTTAACGGATATCGCATAAACTCCTGCTTGAGACGGAATCCATGAAACTGCATAAGGGCTTATACTATCAATGCCAACTAAAGTACTACCAACAAAAAACTCCACTTTAGAAATAGTTCCATCCGTATCAGCAGCCGTTGCTGAAATATTGAGATTGAAATTTACGGTGTAGCTTGAATTATTCAATGGTGCAAGAATGGCCACGGTAGGCTCCTTACCACATTTGCCAGTAAGGGTGCATAAGGCATCATATTTTGGTGCAGATACTAAATTGTGAATATACTTCAAATCTTCGGTGGCGCCCCAGGACCCATACCGACTTACCCGACCCGTCATGGTAAAATAATTTGCAAGGTCATTGGTGCCTATGGGAGCAGTACCATTTGCATTGGCGGAGAACCAGTTGTCAGTATAGTTATGAATCACTGTGGTTTTCATATCCGACAATCTATTTGCAAGTATTCTATTTTCAATATTGACTGTACTTCCCCCACCATTATCGGGGCCTCCCTCATATTGTAAGTGTTTTAATTGCCATTGATTGGCATACTGTGCCAATACTTTAATCGATGCAATATTGGCATCGCTACTGGCCGACATGGCACTAACAATTTGTTGTGGTGTCGCATTCGGAGCTGCATTTCCTTCTCCAAAATAGGGAGCTGAAGCAATGGCATAAATATAATTTTTTGGTGCACCATAGGTAGTATTAATCCAGTTTAATACATCATCGTACCAAGGTAACCACCCCCCAATTTGCCATGCAAATACTGGGCGTATACGAGTTCGTGAGGCTACCGTGATTCCCATTACCTGTTCAAATATTTTTCCTGCCTTAATTATTTGTTTGGCTACACGGCGCGCCCTACGGCGATCGTCAAAAGCGGTACTGGAACGAATATCCGCATCTTCAGTTGACTGTAACACGGCGTCGTAATTGTATTTATATTGTGTGAAATCTCCATTCCAAACCTCGTTACTATATTCCATATAAATATTAATATCATTACGCAATGTGTTCTTCATTAATTTAGCTAACTCAACAATATAATTACTGTCTGCATCTACCGGAATATTAATCCAGATGTCTTTGCCACTAAGGTTTGCAATTGAAATGATGGATTCCCAAGGCGCCCCTTTGCTATATCTTGGAGCATTAGCCTTTTGTCGATTATTCCATGTTTGCTTTTTTGGATAGCCACTGTCAATATTGTTTGTTCGTAAAAAATCCATGAAACGAAGGGTGCTAAAGGGACTCAATGCATTTAGATAGGCTGTATTGAAAAGTTGAGGACTTTTATGCGTGTATCCAGGTCTCATCAATTGAATTTCTTTTACACCTTTTGTACCTGCTGTAAATTGAGTTTGGTTGAAATTCACCATCAAAAAGCCATAATTTCCTACAATAGCTTTATTCGCACCTCCGCCAGCAGGAAAAAAAATATTTAATGTTGTGGTATTTGTAACTGAATCATACAATTGATTTAGAAATTGAATAGTGGCATCACTCCAGGAAGTGAGGTTAGCCTTTCCTTTAAAGGACATGGTATATGTTCCACTCATATCTGTTACATATTTTCCAGGATCATCGGGAGCACTGTTCCATGCATTGAATGGCCTGAAATCAAAAAAAACCACACGAAAATCTTCTGTTGGCCAGCCCAATGAATCGGTTGTAGCATTACTTCCATTATTAGCAATACTCTGCCATGCACCAGCAGTGAGTGTTATATTGGGAAACTCCTTTGCAATTCCACCAATCCCGTCGAGATTGGTTCCTATTTTACCTGGAAAGGGTTGCGCGAATAACGGAATGCTAAAAAAGAAGATAAAGATGAAAGTAAAGAGTTTCAACATATAAAGTATATTTAATAAGAAACAAATGTAAAAACTAAGTTAGAAATCTTATAGAATAAATTCCTACATGTGAACATCGTAAGACTTCCCTGATTGAATAATCGGACACAATTTGAATTATTGGAATAGCTCCTTTTAAATCTAAAAGGGTTAAATGCAAGTAAAATCAATTCAAGTTTTTAAAATGTAATACCGGAGAAAGTTATTTGCAGATATTTCAAACTGGGTGAGTCGAATTTTCAATTCAATAGGCACTTGGGCACTGATAATAATCACAAAAACCTTAAAATTCAAATTACTTATATTTACCGCCTATTTAATTGAAAAGAAGACTGATTATGAGTAACGATAAATTATATAAAGATGCGCTCGATTATCACAGTAAGCGCCGTCCGGGTAAAATTGAAGTGGTTCCCACCAAGCCAACCCAAACCAAACGGGATTTGAGTTTAGCTTATAGTCCGGGTGTTGCAGCCCCCTGTTTGGAAATCGCCAAGAATGTAGAAGACGTTTATAAATATACTGCCAAAGGCAATTTGGTAGCGGTTATCAGCAACGGAACCGCCGTTTTGGGACTAGGTAATATTGGTCCGGAAGCCAGCAAACCAGTAATGGAAGGCAAAGGCTTACTCTTTAAAATTTATGCTGATATTGATGTGTTTGATATTGAATTAAACACCACCAATATTGACGAATTCATTAGAACAGTAAAAATTCTGGAACCTACTTTCGGGGGCGTAAATCTTGAAGATATCAAAGCACCCGAATGTTTCGAAATAGAAGAGCGCCTGAAGAAGGAACTTAATATCCCAATTATGCATGATGATCAGCATGGTACCGCCATTGTGAGTGGTGCTGGATTATTGAATGCTGTTGAGATTGTAGGCAAGAAGATGGAAGAGATTATCGTGGTGGTGAATGGAGCTGGAGCAGCAGCTATTTCTTGTACCAAAATCTTTATGGCCTTAGGAGTGAAGATTGAAAATATTATCATGCTTGATAGTAAAGGCGTTTTAAGAGCAGATAATAAAGAGCTTGATGACAGAAAGCGAATGTTTGCAACCAAGCGCGATATACATACCTTGGAAGAGGCGATGAAAGGATGCGATGTATTTATTGGTTTGAGCAAAGCCAATGTTGTTACGCAAGATATGGTTCGCAGCATGGCTGATAATCCAATCGTATTTGCGATGGCGAACCCCGATCCGGAAATTGAATATGAATTAGCGATTGCATCACGTCCAGATATCATCATGGCAACAGGCCGTAGCGATTATCCCAACCAAGTAAATAACGTATTAGGATTCCCTTATATTTTTAGAGGGGCACTCGATGTGCGTGCTACGGCGATTAATGAGGAAATGAAACTCGCAGCAGTAAAAGCATTGGCCGAATTGGCTCACGAGCCAGTGCCGGAGAATGTGAAAGCGGCTTACGATTCAATGTCAATGGAATTTGGTCGTCAATATATTATTCCCAAGCCTGTAGATCCGCGGTTGTTAACTACTGTTTCGGTGGCTGTAGCTCGTGCAGCAATGGAAAGTGGGGTGGCCAAAAAGCCCATAACCAACTGGGATGAATACAAAATTGAATTGCAAAAACGTGTTGGTAAGGACAATAAATTTATTCGTTTCATTACCGAGAAAGCCAAGAAAAATCCGAAACGTGTAGTATTTGCTGAGGCAGAGAACTATAATATTTTACGTGCAGCACAAATTGTTAAAGACGAAGGAATTGCAATTCCTATTTTATTAGGAACACGCAAGCGAGTAGAGGAAATTATGCTCGAGAATAATATTGATTTGCAAGATTGCCCAATAATCGACCCATATAATGAGGATGAAGTAAATAGAGAATTGTTTGCTCAACAACTTTATTTAAAGCGTCAACGCAAGGGCACTACCATGCACGAAGCGCGCAAACTCATGACACAACGTAACTATTACGGTTGTATGATGATTGAGAATGGGAAAGCCGATGCATTAATTTCGGG
>CANLPK010000082.1 GCA_947492885.1 Bacteroidota bacterium | reverse complement strand
TGCGGGTTTTGATATTATAACAGTTGCCTGCTTCCATAATATGAACGATCAATCCTTCAACACTGATGGGTTGCTTGTCTTCAATATCCGCGATATTATTGTGACGAACATTTCGTCCGTCGACAACGGTAACTGCTCCGCGACCAATGGCTTCGAGTTCGCAACCATTGCGTACGATGACCCCGGTATCTTCTCCGAGTCCTACGCCAATAGCGCCAGGATTGGCTGCCACGGCTTGTGCCAGGCGAGAGAATCGTCCACGCTTATCGAAATGCGAATCGATAATTACACCAGGGAGGAAACCCAGTCCTGTGGTAAGTTTTACTTCGCCTTTTAGATGGGCTTTTCCTGCATTGCCTTCGTAAATCATCGTTGCACTCATGGCCATTGCTCCAGCACTCGTTCCTGCAATGATGAACTTTTCGTCGGTGTATCGCTGGTTGATGATATCTAAGAAGTCGGTGCCACCAAAAATAGAAGAAAGACGCAATTGATTACCACCGCTAAACATAAGGCACTGGCAATTTTTTAGTCGTTCAATATTTTCAGCAATCCCAACATCCATACGGTCGCGTATGCGAAGATGACCTACATTTTTATATCCAAGCTTTTCAAATGCGTCAACATAATTTTGTGCCACCTCATCAGGAATTGAAGAGGCCGTAGTAATTACTTCAATTCGGTCATCATGACTGCTTAAAAAATTCACAATATTTTTCAGGATTCCCATCTCCATGAAATTAAGTCTATTGCGCTCAATGATACCTGCTTCTAAGTCGGTACCTTTATCTTCTGCTCCACCTACTGGGATGAGTATTCCGTTAATCATAATGAAAACTTAAAATTAAGGTATTCCCTAATTTTAAAACAATTAAATTATACAAGCAAAAAAGTAATTTTTTATTAGTTATGAAGCAAGTAGTTTTCAACAGTATAGCATGATTCGAGGTTGAATTAACCGATATTATTAGTGATAGCAACACACTTTGAGAATAGACTACTTGTTAATTAAACACCCTTGCATTTTTGAAATGACGGGAAGCTTTTTATAAATTGCCTCAATTAATCACCTCAAAAGCAACAAATCCTCAAATGAATTGATTAGATAATTCGTTGAAAACATGGAATAAAATAGTCCATTTGCATCAAGAAAATTTTATGAATATGAGTATTTATGATCAAACCAAAGATGCCTTTTGTAATACAAGAACGAAATTGAATTTAAATGATTCATTCTTAAGGAATCTTCTCCTCATTTCACCATACTAGCCATTTTCTTTTTTATATTGCACAAAAATAATTTTATTGTGAAATTTGGTATTTGTGAAACATACCCAATAGCTATAAAATTATGAATTCATAAAAATTAATTAAACCATTCCCATGAATATCATCGATATAAAAGTAATGAAAGGACCGAACTACTGGAGCGTTCGTCGTCATCATTTAATTGTTATGCGCCTCGACCTAGAAGAAATGGAAGAGCGACCAACCAATACCATCGATGGTTTTCTGGAACGATTGAAGGCGATGTTTCCTACCATGTATGAACATCGTTGCAGTGAAGATAAGCCAGGTGGTTTTTTTTCACGCGTAGAAATGGGAACATGGATGGGTCATGTAATTGAGCATATCGCCCTCGAAATTCAAACCTTGGCTGGAATGGATTGTGGTTTTGGACGTACCCGCGAAACGAGTACCAAAGGGGTTTACAATGTGGTATTTAGTTACTATGAAGAAAAGGCCGGTGCTTATGCTGCACGCGCAGCAGTGCGTATAGCGCAGGCATTAACAGACGGTACTGATTATGATTTGCCATCCGACATACAAAAATTGCGAGAGATTCGTGAGGATGACCGTTTGGGCCCATCAACAGGATCAATTGTAGAAGAAGCGATCAAAAGAAAAATACCATATATCCGTCTCAATCGTTCTTCTCTTGTTCAATTGGGTTATGGTATCAATCAAAAACGCATTCAAGCCACCGTTGCAAGCACTACAAGCAGCATCGCCGTAGAAATTGCATGTGATAAGGAAGACACAAAGAACCTCTTAGAAGCCGCAGAAATACCTGTTCCTAGAGGTCGTATCTGTGTAGATATGGACGACTTGGAAGCAGCAGTTGAACGAATTGGATATCCATTGGTTACCAAACCAATCAATGGAAACCATGGGAAAGGAGCCACCACCAACTTATTAAACTGGGAAGAAGTAGTAAGAGGTTATGAGGCTGCAAAAAAATATAATAGAAAAGTAATCGTTGAGAAATTCATTACCGGATACGACCATCGTGTTTTGGTAATCAATTACAAATTTGTAGCTGCTGCGAAGCGCACCCCAGCGGCCGTTACAGGCGATGGGGTACATACCATTCAGGGGCTCATCGATATTGTAAATCAGGATCCTCGCCGTGGTTATGGTCACGAAAAAGTGCTCACCGCAATTAAGGTCGACGATTTCACCTTGGATATCTTACAAGAAAAACATTTAACACTTGAAAGTATTCTTCCTGCTGGCGAAGAGCTTTGGTTGAAACCAACGGCAAATATCTCTACGGGTGGAACTGCCACCGACATCACCGATATCGTGCATCCAAGCAATGTGTTCTTGTGTGAACGTATTGCACGTATCATCGGTTTAGATATCTGCGGGATTGATATTATGGGTCCCGACCTGAGCAGCCCGATAACAGAGAATGGTGGCTCCGTGCTTGAAGTGAATGCGGCTCCCGGATTCCGCATGCATCTTGAGCCTACCGATGGTTTGGGAAGAAATGTAGCTGAACCTGTAATCGATATGTTATATCCTCCAGGTGTGAGTGCACGTATCCCAATTATTGCGGTAACTGGTACCAATGGAAAAACCACCACCACCCGACTCATTGCACATATTCTAAAGCATATGGGACATAAGGTTGGGTTTACAACCACCGATGGGGTATATATTCAAAATCAATTGATGATGCGTGGCGATTGTACAGGCCCTGTTTCGGCGGAGTTTGTTTTGAAAGATCCAACGGTTGATTTCGCAGTATTGGAAAGTGCTCGTGGAGGAATTCTTAGGGCTGGACTCGGATTTCATAATTGTAATATTGGAATTGTAACCAATATCGCTGCCGATCATTTGGGCTTGCAAGGGATTGATACCCTTGATCAATTGGCTCGTGTGAAAGCAGTAGTTCCTGAGAGTGTATTGCCTGAAGGTTATGCCATCTTGAATGCAGATGATGAATTGGTTTATAATATGAATAAAGACCTCAAATGCAAGGTGGCTTTTTTCAGTATGAACGAAAACAATCAACATATTCAAACTCACACACAAGCTGGCGGATTGGCCGCAGTGTATGAAAATGGTTATGTTACCATTATGAAAGGAACCTGGAAAATTCGTGTAGAGAAAGTGACCAATATTCCGCTAACATTTGGTGGCAAGGCCGAATTTAATATCGCCAATGTATTGCCAGCTATCTTAGCAGCACATATCTATAATTTCAAATTGGAAGATGTGAAACTCGCACTTCAAACCTTCATTCCTTCAGCTGTTCAAACACCAGGACGAATGAATATGTTCGACTTTAAAAACTTCAAAGTATTGGTCGATTATGCTCATAATGCCCACGGACTCAAGGCCATTGGAAAATTCATCGCCAAGTTGGATGCCACACCTAAAGTGGGAATCATTGCTGGCGTTGGCGATCGTAGGGATGAAGACACTATTGAATTAGGCGAAAATGCAGCTCAAATTTTCGACGAAATCATCATCCGTCAAGATCGTAATTTACGTGGTAAGAGCGACCAGGAAATTATTGATTTAATGCTTAAAGGCATCCATAATATCAATCCAGATAAGAAGGTAACTGTTATTCAAAAGGAACTTGAAGCGATTAACTTTGCCATCACCAATGCTGTAAAAGGAAGTTTCATTACCATTTGTAGTGATGTTGTTCCCGATGCGCTAGAGCAGATTATGTTATTAAAAGAAGCCGAAGGGTAAGTTATAGGAGCAGGGTAATGGCAATTAGCATTGCCCTGCATCCAAAAACCAGATCACAAAAAAAAGCCGATAACAAATGTTACCGGCTTTAACCATGAAAAACTTAACCTGAAATTAAGCTAATTTAGCTATCAATTTAGCTAACTTAGATTTTTTATTTGATGCATTATTCTTGTGAATAATACCTCTTTTTGCTAATTTATCTAACATACTAGAAGCTTTCAAAAACAATGGAGAAGCTTCAGTTTTTGTTTTGCTTGCACGAACCGATTTTAAAACGGTACGAGTTGATTTCATTTGGTAACGGTTGCGCATACGTTTTGCTGCGCCGCTGCGAATACGTTTTATTGCTGATTTATGATTTGCCATTGTTGAGCTATCTTTTTTAAAGGGCGACAAAAGTACAAGTTTTTATCAGATTTTCAAAATAAGTTCAAAAATAACCTCAGAACCCAATGAAATAAAGGGGTTGCGGCTTTTAAAATAGGACTAAAACTGTATAAAGTCAGTTTTCAGTTTTCAATAATTGTTCAATTTTCCCATTTCTCCTTTAATTATCCTGGCACATAATTAAATTCTTGATTCTTAACTTTTAGTATTTAATTTGAAACAATGGATTGGCTGCATCATCTTACAAGTTCTGAAGCACTTCTTACCTATGGTGGGTTTGCGGCCATTATCTTGGTTATTTTCGCCGAAACAGGCCTCCTTATTGGATTCTTCTTACCAGGCGATTATTTCTTATTTCTGGCGGGAGCCTTTTGTGGTAGTGGACGCCTAAATATCGAATATACGCCACTGGTATTGAGTGTTTTTCTTGCTGCCGTAGTAGGGAATTTCACAGGTTATATCATTGGGAAGATGATTGGTGATAGGCTATTTATCAAAGAAGAATCGTTTTTCTTTAAGAAATCCTACCTCGAAAGAACCCGAATCTTTTACGATAAATTTGGGGCAAGGGCATTAATCCTTGGCAGGTTTTTACCAGTAATTCGAACCTTCGTGCCTGTATTCGCCGGTGCAGTGCATCTCGACATCAAAAAATTTGCACTTTATAATATCATTGGTGCTGCCTTATGGGTAGGGCTACTTATCAGTTTGGGATTTTATTTTGGAAATAAGTTTCCTCAAATTATTGATTATGCTGTTTATATCATTATTGGTTTCATTCTCATCACCACATTCCCTGTAATCAATACCTTTCGAAAGCTTAAGAACATTTCCATTCTTAAAAACAAGGACGAAGAATAGCAGCGCGTTTAACTTAATTTGTTAATTTCGCGCTATAAACAATAACCTAGACGAAATTAAATATGCTATTACGGTACCTGTGGAATAATGCAACCCCTACAATTCTTACGTATTTTCTTTTTGCTTTATTATTTTGCTTTATTTTCAATGCACTATTTTATAAGTTCGCTAGCAATCTAGGAATTCGTGATATGGACGAGAATGACCATATGCGTTGGAGTCGTCAAAGCAAACCAAGTATCGGAGGTATCACATTCTATATCGTATTTCTACTTTCAATTTTTGGGTATGTGGTTATCAACCCAAATTATACACTCGGAGGTGACGCAAAATTTGGATTTGATTTTCATTCCTTAGGATTTACACTCTCCATTACGGTGGGATTTTTAATAGGTTTGGCCGATGATGCCTACAATACCAATCCAACCTTGAAACTAATTGGACAGTTTTTTTGCGCAAATATTCTCATCATGAGTGGTTATGTAATTTGGGCTACCCCGTTTTTTGTACCCAACTACCTAATCACCACCTTATGGATTGTGGGTTTGATGAATAGCATCAATCTCCTGGATAATATGGATGGCGTGGCAGGAAGTATTGCACTAGCTATCATTGGAGGTTGCATTGTGCTTTTAAATGTGAGCGGACATAACGACGACTTCATGAAGATTGTGCTCCTAGGTGTAATGGCAGCATTAATAGCATTTCTATATTTTAATATCTACCCATCTAAAATTTTTATGGGAGATACTGGTAGTCAGTTCCTCGGCGTTTTTTTAGCAGGAATCAGTATTCAATATTTATGGGGAGTGCGATACGAAGGTGGCGCACCGGTGCAAGTAAAACAGTTTTTAGTGCCAGCACTTTTTTTTATCATTCCGCTCACCGATACCGTAACTGTTTTCTTCTGGCGTATAAAAAATGGTAAATCACCAAGTATGGGAGGAACGGATCATATCACCCATCATCTTATTTATAACGGTTTGAGCGAACGTCAAGTGGTTTTGTTCTTGGTATTGGTTTCTATGCTATCGGCAGCATTAGCAACCTGGATGATTGTCTTGAATGAATGGACGACCCTTCAATTAATCTTGCTTTCTACCTATGGAATTGGAATGTTTGCGCTCATTCAAGTATTATATATTCGTGGTGCATCACGCAAACCTGCCATTAATAAAGAGGAATTATAGTGAATAGATATCTAAAAATCAGGTATCTCTTCGATCGGCTTATTGCCCTTTTGGTGCTTCCACTTTGCATCCCCATCCTGATGATTATTAGCCTTATTCAGTTTTTTGTTTTTGGAGAAATTATTTTTGTTCAACAACGAAGCGGCTTGAATGGAAGGGTTTTTACACTCTTTAAGTTTATTAGCATGCAATATGATGAAGAAAAAACAGAGGAGGAGAGAATCCCGGCATGGGGGCGTTGGATGCGACGTACAGGCTTGGATGAACTCCCACAACTGCTTAATATCATCAGTGGGGAGATGGCATTTATTGGTCCTCGACCATTACTCGCCGAATACAATGCACTATATAATTTGCAACAAAAAGAAAGATTAAATATAAAACCAGGAATCACCGGATATGCACAAGCTACCCATCGAAACGATACCACTTGGAAACAACGTTTTGAACACGATTTGTATTATGTCAAGCATGCATCTTTATGGCTTGATTTGAAAATCCTTACCAAAAGTTTTTTGCATATTTTGAGGGGTTCTCCTTCAATAATTATGAATAAATTTGAAGGTAATAGAGATTAAATGTTTAAACGACAGATACAACTTTGACTTCCTACATTCAATCGATTTTTAAAAAGGATAATTAATTAGCTCCTATAAAAGCTAAGAGTCCAACTCCAACTTTAAGTGCCTCCTCTTCAATATCGAATGTAGGGGTATGAACCGATGAGGTGATTCCCCTTGCTTCGTTGCGGGTCCCTAATCGATAAAAACAACTTGGTACTACTTGAGAGTAATAAGCAAAATCCTCAGCAGCCATCCAGATATCTAAATCAATTACGTTTTCATTCCCTAAATACTCCTGTGCTAATGATTTGTTTTTCTGTGTGAGTGCCTCATCATTATAAAGAAATGGATATCCTTTTCTAATTTCAAATTCACAAGTACCACCCATGGCTTTGGCTAAATCTTCTGCCATCTGTTTCATGCGTATATGTGATTCATTCCTCCATTTCTCATCGAGGGTTCTAAAGGTTCCTTCCAAATATACTTCATCAGGAATTACATTGGTAGCACCATTCGCAATTACTTTCCCAAAGCTTAGCACCGTGGGCATTATCGGGCTAGCAATTCTACTCACAATTTGTTGCAAGGCGATAATAATATGAGAGGTAATCAATACAGGGTCGATATTGTATTGAGGCATGGCACCGTGCCCACCTTTACCTTTTACAGTAACATATAACTCGTCGGTAGAAGCCATATACAAACCACTTCGGAAACCTACTTTACCTGCAGGTATCTGAGGCATTACATGCTGCCCATGCATAAATTTCACTTCGGGATTTTTTAGTACCCCATCTTTAATCATTAAGCTGGCACCCCCAGGAAGTTTTTCCTCGGCTGGCTGAAATACCAGCTTAATGGTTCCTTCCCACTCATCCTTTAATTCATTTAAAATTTGTGCTGCACCTAAAAGCGAGGAGGTATGTACATCATGACCACAGGCATGCATCACTCCGGGATTGGTTGACTTGTAAGAAACATCGTTGGCCTCAACAATTGGCAGTGCATCCATATCTGCTCTAAGCGCACGAATTTTACTCTGAGGGTTTTTTCCTTCAATAATTCCTACCACACCAAACCCTCCAATATTTTTTGTATGCGCGATGCCTAATTCGGTGAGGCGAGCACTTACAAATGCAGCGGTTTTTTCCTCATGATAGGAGAGCTCTGGGTTACTATGCAAATGACGTCGATAATTTACCACCTCCGGGTAAATTTCAATGCTTCGTTGTTTAATTTTATCTTTTAAGTCCATGCAAAATTTCAGAATTAGTTTACCATTTCATCAATGGTTTGTTGTGCAACACTATGGTATCCCGGCCGCGCCATGGTATATACTTTTTTGGCAAATGCTTTTCCATCAGGGGTTTTAACAAGTGCCTTATAAAGAGGAACAATGAATTTACGGCGTCCAACATTTTCTAAGAATATTTCAAGCTGAGCTTCCGAAGGTAAGTAATTACTTGCAATGGTGTGTTGAAACCAATCGCATAGAATTTCACAATTGCCACTCATGGTGAAATGGAATTTTTTATCCAATTCAGCAATCTGCTCCCTCGACATTCCTTCGGGAAGGTTGCGCAAGAAATGTAGCCATTCATGAGTACTCCAATCCTTCGTTACTAATTCCTTGGCGGGTTTGCCTGCAATAAATTCTTTCGCTTGGGCGGCAGCTTTTTCAAGCAATACACTTTTCACGCGGAAAGAATTTTCAGGGATTCCTGGGCCATAAATCCATTTCTCTAACTGTATTTTATTAGCACTTGCGGTATCGCCATTGATTAAGTTTTCGTTGAAATAGGTGATGAATCTTTCGGTGGTCATACTTTGGAAAGCGTGCTCAGTGAAATATTTATTGATAAATACATCCATGCGTTCTCTGCCCACAACATGCTCCACCGTCTTCAAGAAGAACTGCCCTTTGATATAAGCGATATCATTCATGCCATCATCAGGATCACGATCTTTTAAAGATAAAAATAGATGTGTGTCGATACTTGTATCACCCAATTCTTTAACAGTTTCTTGTAATTCATTAAATCCTAATTCATCGAGCATATCTGCATAATCGCGACCATATAATTTCTCCATGATACGATTCTCGAAATACATCGTAAATCCTTCATTTAACCAGAAGTCATTCCATGTGGCATTGGTAACTAAATTACCACTCCAGCTATGTGCCAGCTCATGAGCAACAAGTGCTACCAAACTGCGATCGCCTGCGATAATTGTTGGAGTAGCAAAAGTTAATCTTGGATTTTCCATACCACCAAAAGGGAAGGAAGGAGGCAATACTATCATATCATAACGGCCCCAGGCATATTCACCATAAAGGTCACCTGCTGCATCCACCATCTTCTGCATGTCTTCAAATTCATAAATACAACGTTCCATCATCACAGGTTCGGCATACACACCCGTGTTTTTTCCGAACGAGTGAAAGCGAACATCACCCACGGCAATGGCCATCAAATAGCTGGATACTGGCTGTGGCATATTAAAATGATATACACCATCTTTGTGCAATAGGGTATCATTCTCGGCACTCATCAAAGCCATCAATGAATGAGGGCAAGTGATATCGGCGCTATAGGTGAATTTCACTCCAGGTCCATCCTGGCAAGGCACCCAGGTACGAGCCAAAATAGCTTGCGACTGAGAGAACATAAATGGAAATTGTTTTCCTGCTGTTTGCTCTGGGGTTAACCACATCAATGCGGCTGCGTCGGGAGCTGTTTCATAATACACAGTAACCTGAGTAGTACTTGGTTCCACTTCAATGTTTAACGCCTTACCCAAAAACTTCACTTCCTCTCCGAACTGATATTTTGTTTCCGTTTCATTCTCCCCTTGTGTAATTTTTGAAACCTTCAAATCACGGGTATCCAAAATAAGCTGATGGGTACCAGTGATATTTTTGAAATTAATTTTTGCAAATCCTTTCAGAATATGATTTTCAAAGTCAACATTCAAGTTGAGGTGTATATGCGTAACCACTGCTTCCGCAGGTTTTGCAAATGAATGAACATCAGAATTTGTCATGGGTTTATCTTGGGTATTAGGTGTAGTTGACATATGGCAGCTATAAATTAGAATGCAGGCAATTAAAACTAAATTTTTGAATTTAAACATTACGGAAATCATATAAAAAAAGGTAACCGTTTTTCAATTAGGTTGATATATCAGAATACCCTTGCTGCAAATTAAAGCGTTTTTCTAGGATTCGTGTTTATGCCTCAAAAGATATTGTACATTATTTTAATCAATCCTTTGCGTTGTAGTTCTAAATATGACAGTAGATGTTGAAAATTTGCAATTCTTAACTTTGATTTTGTGTAAATTGATGCTTAATTTGCATCATAAAATAAATATTCAATCCAATTCTTTTCAAATGATTAAAAAACTTTTAATAAGTGTATTTTCATTGTGCACTTTCGGAGCATTTGCACAAACGGCACCAGCTGTTGCACCTCCCGATAGTTTGGCCAATTATACCTATGCCAATGATGATAGCTCCACCCAGGGAGGAGAGGCAAATACGCCAGTAGTAAAGCCTTATGTACGCTTAAAGGTTACCAATGTTGATACTATAACCAATCTCATCACTTATAAGGAGATTGTTGAGCAAGAAGAATCACAAGAAGATTCACTTTATATCCGCTGCTTAAAACTTCTAAAAAGAAAATTTGGTGTATATGGTAAAATGATACCAGTGAATAAGCCTAATGAAAAAATTCAGGTAACCCTGCAATTACCTGTATATAGTAAACCAACGGCTTACAATAAAATGCCCGCTGGGATGATTGATTTCACTTTTACACTTGATATTAAATCGGGTAGATATCGTTACCGAATCGATAATATTCGCCACTTACCTCCACCAAATTCATTAAACCCTGAACCACGCCCAATTTATTTGGAATATTATCTCGATTCGAAAGCGAATGTAAAAGCTACGGATTTGGTTATTAAAAGCGCGGATGAAGAAATTAAGAAATTTATTATTGAGTTAAAGAAACGCTTGCAAGATCCGAAAATTGCCGATGATGACGATTGGTAGATTGCAGCCCCTACAAAATACAGAAGCCTGTTACTTTAATGTAACAGGCTTTTTTTATGCAATTCTTTTAGAAGTCGGTATTTCCTGTGTGTTTCCTGTGCACTTATGATGGCAATAGTATAACCATAAGCGCCATCCAGAAATCCAGCATGTAAGAAATAGTTGCGAATGAATTTGCTAATTGTTTTAATAAATATCATTGGCATGGAAATATTTTTCTTAAGCTCAAATAAATGCTGCGCAGAAATCTCTGCATAATGCATGCTTCTATTACGGTGCTCTTCAATCGTATAATAACTATAATGTAATATATTTCCTTTTAGGTGAATATTAGGTGCAGCAGAATCATATAACTCAAACTTGTCATGAGGATTAATTCCACCCCATTGCCCCTGATGTCGATTCCACAAGCGCAACTTGATATCTGGGTACCAGCCCCCATGCTTAATCCATTGCCCGCAATAATTAGTCAAACGGTTCATTGAATATCCATCAACTTCAACAGAATTTTTCACTCGAATGATTTCATTCCTTAGTGTTTCGTCTAAACATTCATCAGCATCGAGGCTTAATACCCATTCGTAGCTTGCTTGTGAAGCAGCGTAATTTTTTTGCTGTATATGCCCTTCAAAAGCATGTGAAATGATACGCACTCCATATTGATTGCAAATGGCAATGGTAGTGTCGGTACTCATCGAATCAACGACTACAATTTCATCTACCACTCCTTGCAATGATAGCAGGCAGCGGCCTATATTCTTTTCTTCATTATAGGTGATGATTACTGCAGAGAGTTGAATCATTTGAGTTCAGCAAAATATTTGAGAGCCAGTTCATATCCGGGCAATCCAAAGCCAATGATGCTTCCAGCACAGGATTTACTTACCAGAGAGGAGTGACGGTATTCTTCTCTGTTTAAAATATTACTAATATGTACTTCAATAACTGGAGTGCGAATAGATGATACACAATCGGCAATAGCCACAGAGGTATGGGTATACCCCCCGGTATTTAAAATAATGCCATCACATACAAAACCCGACTCTTGTAGCTGATTGATTAGCTCACCTTCAACATTACTTTGATAATAAGTAATATTGATATTTGGATATTTTTGGATGAGTTTTTCCAAATAATCTTCAAAGTATTCCGAGCCATAGATTTCAGGTTGACGGCGTCCTACCAAATTGAGGTTAGGCCCATTGATGATGCAAATATTCATTTTGTACTTTTGTGCAAAGTTAAATTAAAAATTTACTCCTACCCGATTACATAAATAGGTAGCAGCAGCACCTCATGAGTTGGCCAGTATATAAGAAAGGATTTAAATCTTATCTAAAGTTAGAGAAGAGTCTGTCGAAGAATACAGTAGAGGCCTACCTGCGCGATATTGAGAAGCTCACACAGTATTTTGATGTGCATCAATTGGAATATGCACCGGAGGATGTGAAGCTAAAACAATTGCGAGAGTTTATTGGATGGCTGCATGAACTGGGGCTGAGTGCCTTCTCTCAAGCCCGCATCATATCAGGTATCAAAGCCTTCTTCGAATACTTGCTGCATGAAGAAGCAATTGATGCGAGTCCTGCCGAATTATTAGATGCGCCTCGACTGGCTCGCACGCTTCCCGATGTGCTCTCTGCCGATGAGATTGATGCCATCATTCAATCCATCGATATGTCGAAGCCCTTTGCACATCGAAATCGCGCCATCGTGGAAACGCTCTATAGCTGCGGCTTGCGGGTAAGCGAGCTGGTTCAATTGAAGCTAACTGATATTTATGAAACGGAGAAATTCCTTCGTATCGTAGGCAAAGGAAATAAAGAACGATTGGTGCCCATAGGAAATATGGCACTGCGCCAAATTGAAATGTACTTAAAAGAACGCCAGCATTTGCCAGTGGTAGAAAGTGCTCGAAATTTATTGTTTCTCAATAACCGAGGAAAAGCCATTTCGCGGGTAATGATTTTTTTAATTATAAAAAAGATGGTGAAAGAAGCCGGCATTCAGAAGGTGATTTCACCTCATACATTCCGACATAGTTTTGCTACCGTGCTAATTGAGAATGGGGCTGATTTACGCGCTGTTCAAGCCATGCTGGGCCATGCAAGTATTACCACCACCGAAATTTATACGCATTTGAATACGCAGTATTTGC
This sequence comes from Bacteroidota bacterium, assembly GCA_947492885.1. Classification (GTDB taxonomy): domain Bacteria; phylum Bacteroidota; class Bacteroidia; order UKL13-3; family UKL13-3; genus CAINMV01. The sequence continues at coordinate 120 of CANLPK010000082.1, read as the reverse complement.
ATCAGGTGGTTAATGAATTTCACCCGAGAGGGAAACATAAAAAATAGGGATGCAAAATCCGCTTAATTCTAGAATCTTTTCCCAACTCCAATCACCACTTGCATTTGCCAAGGGTATTCA
>CANLPK010000081.1 GCA_947492885.1 Bacteroidota bacterium | reverse complement strand
ACCATTTACTTACCTATCGATACTGATGACGAGTTTTGGAATATCCTTCCAACCCATAGAACACGTATCAATACATGGATGCAAGAAGGTATAATACAAGTTTATAGCTTGGCTAGCGACCGAAGTAAATTGTGGGCTATCTTTTATTGTGAAACCGAAAAGAAGGTAGATGAATTTATTCAGAAGATGCCTTTGTTCCCCTATTTCGACACCTACGATATTGATGAGCTCGCGTTTCATAATAACGTGAGCATGATGCCAGTGATGAGTTTGAATTAGATTCGCAAAGCCCATTCTCTCAGAAATGAATTCTTAAAAAAATCAAACTTCACAATTCTTCCTTGAACATTCTGTCAAAAATATTCGCTCTCTTATGTTTTCAAATTGCTGGTTTCATTGCGGCGGTACTTGGGTTTGAGATTTTTAAATTATATACTGGAACTACGTATACAAGTGGTATTTGGGGATTAGACATTCCATATATTTATCAAACCAAAGAAATTTATATCTATTACTGCCTTGCTCTAGGTTTTTGGTTTTTATCTATTTCTGTTTTAGGAGTGTTTGCTTTACTCAGAAAACAATCAACACTCTTGCTCGTTTATAGCCTTATCGTTCTTATTTCATTGTTCCTTGTCATTTTTTTTAATGGCCGTTTTGCATGATTTAGATCAGCAACAGCGCTATCTTAAAAGCCATGCTACCTGCGCCAAGGTTAAGACACAATAGATTCAATCGGCATTAGCAAATAGCATTACATCAAGGATACTTTCCACCGATTATTCACTTCCTGCTTTCTATTCGAATTAAATCCTATTTTCGCAACTCAATTCTATTTCATGAAAACCTATCCAATTATTGACAAAAAAGACACTAGAAGCGGGTTTGGAGCTGGCTTACTGGAGGCTGGAAAAACCAATTCCAATATCGTGGCATTGTGTGCCGATTTAACAGGCTCACTAAAAATGGATGCCTTTGCAAAAGAGTTTCCTGATCGATTTGTACAGGTTGGAATTGCCGAGGCCAATATGATTGGAATGGCTGCTGGTCTTACCATTGGAGGTAAAATACCATTTACTGGAACCTTTGCTAATTTCAGCACAGGCAGGGTTTATGATCAAATTCGTCAGAGTGTTGCCTACAGTGGCAAAAACGTAAAAATTTGTGCTTCACATGCTGGTTTAACCTTAGGCGAAGATGGTGCAACGCATCAAATATTGGAAGATATCGGCATGATGAAAATGCTACCAGGAATGACTGTTATTAATCCATGTGATTATAATCAAACCAAGGCTGCTACGAAGGCGATTGCAAATTATGAAGGACCAGTTTATTTAAGATTTGGCCGTCCGGTGGTTCCCAATTTCACCGATGAACATAATTTCGAGATTGGCAAGGCCATTGTTTTCAATGAAGGAAAAGACGTGAGTATTTTCGCCACAGGCCATTTGGTATGGCAAGCCATAGAAGCCGGACATATCCTGGCAGAGAAAGGAATTGATGCAGAAATCATAAATATTCATACCATCAAACCACTTGACAAGGCAGCTATTTTAGCTTCGGTTGCCAAAACTGGATGTGTAGTTACTGCTGAAGAACATCAGATGAATGGTGGTTTGGGAGATAGCATTTCTCAGTTGCTTGCACTAAACACCCCCCTCCCACTCGAAATGGTGGCCGTAGATGATAGTTTTGGCGAAAGTGGCACACCTGAGCAGTTGATGGAGAAATATGGCTTAAACGCAGCCAATATCGTTGCAAAAGCGATGGCTGTAATTGCCCGAAAAAAATAATCAGATTAAACCTTTGGTGGTCTTCTTCATCTACTAATAAAACATTGATACATGCAAGAAGAGATTGACGACAAGCTATTGCTCGAATCGTTTGCTGATGAAAGCAAGCGTCATCAGGCATTTCGATTGATTATTGAGAAATATCAACGACGTGTTTATTGGCATATTCGCAAAATTGTAATCGATCATGACGACTCAGATGATTTAACACAAGATACTTTTATCAAAGCCTGGAATTCTTTGGAGAATTTTCGGCAAGATTCGCAGCTCTTCACTTGGCTATATCGAATTGCAACCAATGAAGCCCTCAACTTTTTGAGAAAGAAAAAAAATCGAAAATCGGTCTCAATTAGTGGCGACGATTATGATTTAACCGATACCCTAAGCGCATCGCATTATTTCAATGGGGATGCCTTACAAATGAAATTGCAACAAGCGATACTTACCTTACCTGAAAAGCAACGGTTGGTTTTCAATATGAAGTATTTTGATGCCATGAAATATGAAGAGATGTCGGAAGTGCTAGAAACCAGTGTGGGAGCGCTAAAAGCTTCTTATCATCATGCCGTAAAAAAAATTGAACTTTTTTTTGAGAACAAGTCTTAAACCTTTGAGTAAATAAAACATCTAAAGCGGCAACCATGGATTCTAACGACGAAATACTTGACCAACAGAAGGAGGAACAATTCCCTAAGGAGTTGCCTTTTGGTGTTCCTGAAGGTTATTTCGAAAGCTTGACTTCACAAATCTCTGCTCGAATAACACTGAATGAAAAATTGCCTCTTGAAAATAGCGCATCGAATGCAGGATTCACAGTAAATCCTGAATATTTCGACCATTTGCCCAAGCATATTGAGTTTAAAATTTCCGAGAAGGAATTTGAGAAAAATACAGAACCCACATTTTTTGAAAATCAATCAGAAGCCATTCTTCAAAAAATTGCATTAGCAGAAAAATACTCTTCGAAAACACCTTTCGTAACGCCAACCAATTATTTTGATTCGTTGACGAGTAAAATAGAATCGAGAACCATCGGGAGTGAAAAAAAAGCGATACGACCTATAATGAATTTAAGATGGGCATACGCTGCCGCTGCTGCAATCGTTCTTAGCTTTGGGATATATTTATATGTTCCAAAATCGGAAGTAACTTCGGTAGCATTTGAGAAAATCAATACTGACAGCTTAACTACGGCAGATATTATTTCAACACTTAATACCAGTGACATTTCGGAGGATGAATTAATTACCCATATTGATATTAAGGACTTACCCGATCACATAATTATTGAAGAGAAAGACTTAGATAAGATAATGGATGAAATTGACGAATCGGACCTTCTAAATGAAATGTAAACCTTAAAACAACTGAATCATGAAAAGCTTTTACCTATTTTTATTCACGCTCCTATCGGTTTTAGGAATACAAGCTCAAACTCCAAAAGAAAAAATTGAGCAATATCGCATTGCATTTATCACCAAAGAATTGAATTTGACGGTAGAAGAGGCGCGACTCTTCTGGCCAGTTTATGATAAATACCGTGCCGATTTAGAATCGTTACGAGCCAATAGCAAACAAGATCTTGACAATATCGACTACACCAAATTAACTGAAGAAGAAGCCGAAAAAAAAGCCAAGGAAATGTTTGCTTTCAAACAGGCAGAGCTTGATTTACAGAAGAAATACTATGCCGAATTTAGGAAAGCATTACCGGCTGTTAAAGTATTGCGATTGGTAAAAGCGGAAGCCGATTTTCGACAAAAATTAGTTGAGCTTTTGCAAAAAAGGCAAGGCCAGAAATAATTAAGACATCATGAACTCGAGGCAAAGAGACTTCATCACATCCTAATTACTTTTATAACTTTGCGTCGTGTTAACTCCCCGACAAATCTTTTTACATCATCAAGCTCAAACTTCAGATGCTCCTTTACTATTAGAAATAAAAAAGGCTGAAGGAATATACTTGTATGATATTCATGATAAATCATATATCGATTTAATTTCAGGGATTGGCGTAAGTGCTGTTGGGCATTGTCATCCAAGAGTAGTTGAAGCAGTTCAAAAACAAGTTGCCACCTATATGCACTTGATGGTTTATGGTGAATATATACAATCGCCACAAACAATGCTAGCTCAAAAATTAGCCTCACTCCTTCCCGATTCATTGAATTGTAATTACTTCGTAAACAGTGGCGCAGAAGCCATTGAAGGAGCATTGAAATTGGCCAAAAGAATCACAGGGCGTACTGAATTAATTTCCTTTGAAGATGCCTATCATGGCAGTACGCATGGGGCCTTGAGCATTATGGGCAATGAAACGTATAAGCAAGCCTATCGACCCTTATTGCCCGATACCAGTATCATTCGCTACCTCGATGAAAGTGGATTTCGTGCCATTACTGAACGCACTGCTGCAGTAATAATTGAAACAGTAAGAGGGGAATCGGGAGCACAAACACCGACAATAAATTATCTAAAGAAATTACGAGCTCATTGTAATGCGGTGGGTGCTTTACTCATTTTTGATGAAATACAGTGTGGCATGGGGCGAACAGGAAAAATGTTTGCCTTTGAACACTATGATGTAATTCCTGATATCTTAGTGCTTGCCAAGGGACTGGGGGGAGGAATGCCCATTGGTGCATTCATTTCGAGTTATGAGAATATGCAGGTATTCACCAATCAACCAATTCTCGGTCACATCACCACTTTTGGTGGGCACCCTGTAAATTGCGCTGCTGCGATGGCTTGCATTGAAACTATTGAATCCGAAAGTTTAATTGCAAAAGTGGCCGAAAAAGAAGAAATCATAAAATCGATGATGAGGCACCCAAAGATTATTGGGATTAGTGGAATAGGTATGATGTGGGCGATTGAGTTTACAAACTTTGAACAGAACAAACGAATTATAGATCGTTGTATTAATATGGGCGTGATTACCGATTGGTTTTTATTCGCACCACATAAATTACGAATTGCACCGCCGCTTACAATCAACAATCAAGAACTTAGTAAAGCGCTTCAAATAATACTTGATTGTATTGATTCGGAAGCCTAAACGAATATTCAAATTATGAAAACGGATATCTTAAACGAAAATGACCTCAGAAATTTAGTGGATATTTTTTATGGTCGCGTGCTAAACGACGAAGACTTGAAACCGTTTTTTCAGAAACTTAATTTCGAAACTCATATTCCAAAAATGGTGCAGTTTTGGAGTTTTGCAATTTTCGAAACCCCTGGATATACTACCAATCTCTTTCAGGCACATCAGCATATGCCACTAAAGAAAGTGCAGTTTAGTGCTTGGCTAGCTCTTTTCAATCAAACGATTGATGATTTATTTGAAGGGCCTAATGCCCTCAAAGCAAAGCAGAGAGCCATGGTTATTGCTCTGGGGATGGAAAGTAAAATCGTAAGTTAAAATATTTTTCTAGTTAGGTGCTTTTGCTATCTTGCGACCTTTAACTCCGCGTTGACATGAGAAAGTACATCTACATTTTTTGCATGCTATTGCTTGCAACCAACCTTAAATCTCAAAATTATTTAGGATTAGTGAATAATAATTATGGGGCTTTTAATAGTGTGCTCTTTAACCCAGCGATGGGGAATAAAACATTCATTGCAGTAAATCTCGCAACCTTTGATTTAAACGTTTACAACAATTATTTAGGGTTTAAAAATTTCAGTGCAGTAAAGGCAATTCGTGATACAAATTACTTTAACGATCCGAATGGTTTCAATATCGATAGAGATGCCGTTGAATCAATTAATGGAAAGGATAAATATGCCACCATATCGGCGGATGTACGTGGACCTAGCATTTTAGTTGGGATTGGTAAATTCCAAGTTGGATACATGTGGAATAGAACTCGTTTTGGTTTTCAGTTCAGTGGTATAGATGAGAAACTTGCCCGAAACCTTTACTATATTGGGAAATCGACTGTGATTGATGCCGCTAACTTACGCTTCACCGACAATCGATTCACTTTAAATATGAATGCATGGACAGAGTCGGGTATTACTGGTGCTTATGCTATCAAGGATGATAAAGAATCGATGTTGAGAGTAGGGGTTACTATTAAATCATTGAATGGTTTGGGAGCAATGTATATAAACAACAAAGGCACTACCTTTAAGTTTTTTAAACACGCATCTGATTTAGATAGTTCGCTTTATGCCAACTTCGATTTAGAAGTTGGATTTACTAATGAATTTAGCTATTCCGACAACCCGCCTACCTCAAATCAGTTGGATACTTTCACAAAGGATAATTACAATGTGAACACACAACTTGTAATTAATAACATGATAAAACAGCAAAAACGTTTAGGTAAAGGAGTGGGTATTGATTTGGGGTTTGTGTATGAAAAACGAATTGGCAAAAAAAATAGTTACAAGTATCGCGCGGCGATTTCATTGGTAGATATCGGAGCTATAAAATACAATAACCTGCAATCGAGCTATGTAACACATTATAAAGGTGATCAAGAAGTGATTATTACTGAAGGACCAAGAGGGCATAATTCACGTCAATATGACACCGCAATTGCCAATCGATTGGGCGTTGCACCGGGGGCTTTCAAAGCCTTTAGCATGGCCTTACCTACTTCACTTAATGTTAGCTTTGATTATCGTGTAATACCTCACGTATTTGTGAATGCTACTATGATTCAAAGTGTAAGAAGCAAGTATGCACAGGGAATTAGAACTTTTTCTTCTTTGAGTTTGTCTCCACGTTTTGAATCAAGATGGTTTAGCGCTACCATGCCATTTGTATTGAACGATGGATATTCTAAACCTAATATTGGACTCTGTGTTTCCATATTGAATTCAATTTATATAGGAAGCGATAATTTAGGCGGTGCATTTGGAATTGGCACGATCAAGGGAATGGATGTATATGCCGGAGCATCTGTAAACATTTACAAACACAAGAAAAAGAAAAAAGAAAAAACCGAAAAAGAAACGAAAGTAAAAGATACAGATAAAGATGGTGTATATGATGATATTGATGAATGCCCTGAAGTAAAAGGATTGGCTAGCTTAAAAGGCTGCCCTGATAAAGATGGTGATGGCTTTGCAGACAAGAATGACGAGTGTGTTGACATTCCGGGATCCTTACGTGGATGCCCTGATACTGATGGTGACGGGGTTGCTGATAAAGATGATAAATGTCCAACAGAAGTAGGAACCGTTGCGACGAAAGGTTGTCCTGATACTGACGGTGATGGCATAGCTAATATTGATGATGCGTGCCCAGATATTAAAGGAAGCGTTGCATTGAAAGGATGCCCAGATACTGATGGAGATGGATTTGCCGATAAAGATGATGCATGCCCTACCATTCCTGGAAAACTTAATGGCTGCCCTGATAAAGATGGAGATGGCATTGCTGACAAGGATGATAAATGCCCAGATGTAGCAGGTACTCCAGAGATGAAAGGTTGCCCTGATACCGATGGCGACGGAGTGAATGATGCAGATGACCAATGCCCATTGGTGAAAGGATTGGCCGCTAATTTCGGATGTCCGGCAAAAGAAAAAGATGTTGTAAAAGTTGAAAAAGTTGATTTGAGTGCCGCGGATAAACAAATCTTAGAAGAAGCATTTAAAAATCTAGAATTTGCCAGTGCAAAAAGTGATATTAAAGAAGAAAGCAAGGCTGATTTAGATAAGATAATCGAAATTATGCAACGCAATCCAAGCTATCGTTTATTAATTGTTGGACATACCGATAATGCTGGAAGTGCAACATTCAATAAATCATTAAGCTTAAACCGCGCCAATGCTGTTAAAGCGTATATGGTAAGTAAAGGAATTACTACTGATAAATTTATTACCAAAGGTTATGGACCAGATAGACCTGTTGCGGATAACACTACTGATGAGGGCAAGCAAAAAAATCGCCGAGTTGAAATGACTATTGTAAAATAGGTTATTACTTTTCGAATGTTCAATTTTGTAAGAGGTGAACTCAAATAGCAAAGCAATTGATGCTTAAATTTTGAAGGCTAATGATTTTGCGAAGCCAATACTTTTATCACTGCGAGGAATTATTCATAAGGCATGCCCCGGGGTTGAAGAAACCTTAAAATGGTCCTCCCCTCATTTCTTATATCAAGGTCAAATACTTTGCAGTATGGCCTCATTCAAAAATCATTGTGCATTTAGTTTTTGGCAAGCGTCGATAATGCTAGACCCCGAAAACATCTTGGATATTGGGAAAGATAAAAGTGCGATGGGGCATTTAGGCAAAATAGAAAAACAATCCGATCTGCCTTCAAACAAGACCCTCTCGAGTTATATTATTCAGGCAAAAGCATTAATTGATAAAGGGGTGAAAATCGAAAGAAAAAAAGCAGAAAGAAATCGCGTATTGGTAATTCCAGATGAAATTTCTAATGCTTTAAAAGTTACTCCTGAAGCCAATAAGCAATTTAAGAAGCTTTCCTATTCACATCAAAAAGAATATATCGATTGGATTACAGAAGCCAAAACAGAACCAACAAAACATAAAAGACTGAAGCATACAATCGTATGGCTAATCGAAGGAAAATCAAGAAATTGGAAATAGACAAGCTAATGACTCAAAAGCAAAATGCGTCAATTCGCATTTTAGAAGCTTTTAGAGTAACCAAACCGCCTTCCCCGTATTCTTTCAAGAGATTCCTTCTATGTGGCCTTAAAGTGGTTTTAAATACTAAAAATGCCAGTAATCATTATTGCTGGCATTTTTAGTATTTAGAATTTAATTATTCCTTAATGATTTTTTGAGTCATTGTTCCTTGGCTATTAGAAATATTGAGTAAGTAAATTCCAACAGCATACTCATTCAGATTAATCTGAAATTCCTTTGTCAAAATTTGCTCATCAAGTTTTATAAGTATTTTACCTTGAATATCCGTAAGTGTTATCATCACTTTGGATAGCTCATTAAATTGCAGTTTTAGGTTTATTAAATCATGAGTTGGATTCGGGGTGAGTGAGAATGAGCTTAGACCTAAATTAGTGAGAATACCTGCAGGAGGATTAACATTCACAATGCGCTGAACGGTCACCGCTTTATTGTTACTTCCATCGGTAACATCATAAAGCAATGTGTATTGACCCAATATATTGGGAAGCACCGTACCTGTTATTACTGGAATCAACCCTTTGTAATAATTATCAGTTATTGTTACACCCGCTTCGGTATATGTACCTCCTCTCACAATATTTACTATTGCCGAACCTAGCAATGTAATAATTGGCTTTGTAGTATCACGAACAAGAACTTTTCTGAATTTGATTTGAATATTACCTGCAAGGTCGGTTACTTGGTAGGTGATGGTATAACTACCTACGGTTGCCGTATCAACAACTCCTGCAATAATTATTTTTGAAGTTATATTTCCATCAACCAAATCGCTGGCTGTGGCACCTAATTCAGTATAAGGGAAGTGTACTTCAACAAAAATTGTATCAGCGCCAAGTAAAGTAATTGAAGGAGCTGTTTTATCAGAAGTAACTTTTACGGTGCGTACTTTTTGAATTGCAGCATTTCCACTACTATCTTTTACGTTATAAAACAATGAATAAACTCCAAGTAAATTAGTATTCACAGTACCCGTTTTAATGATATTGGCAGTGATATTACCATTCACATTATCAAGAGCGGTAGCACTTGGATCGACGTATGCATAACCTATTTCCACACTATCTGGGTTATTTCCTAAAATTGTTATAACTGGAGGGGTGCGATCTCCAATAATCATTACCCCATAATCTTCCACTTCACCATTGGCCATAGCACTACAACCATCGGCAACAGCAGTAGCGCCAAAGTACGCTGCGAAACGAATTTTAGTATAACCTGGCAATGCGGTATTCGGCACTGAAATGCTGCCAGAGACTAAATTAGCTGTTGAATTTAACACCTGTCCTACACGTTCGCTAGCAGAAAAAATTCCATCTTGATTTGCATCCAACCAGATGCTCCATGATTGAGCAATGGCGGTAGCCAAACGCTCTGAAGCTATAAAGTTGCCACTTGAACCTTTTTCAAGTTGGGTGATATATGTCTGCGAATAATCGTGATACCCATAAGTTTGAGTAGAAGTATGATTCATCAATCCTACTTGAACACGATAGATTCCAATTCCGGTTTGACCCGAATTAAATGAAGGAGCACATAAAGAATGGACATTGATAAATGCAGTCTTTGTTATTGCATCGGTACCAAATGAATTCGTAGCAGAAAGTGAAACATTATAGCTTCCAGTAGCATTGAATACCACTCTAACTAGCCCATTAGAGAGTGAACTATTTACCAAGGTAAATGTTGCAGGACTTATACTCCAACTTAATGTTGATACGCCATTCTTCGACATATCAAAAAGTGTAACAGTATCTTTTGTTGCAGGGTTTCTAATATTAGCATCGAAATTGGCAACTGGTTTTTGTGTTGCATTTAGTATTATCACTTTCTTAATAGCCGATTGGGTTCCACATGTTAAATCATAGAGAACTCCTGAAAAGGTTCCAGTGCTCGTAAATTTATGTGAAAATATTGTTCCGTTACTTATGGTATCAATCAATCCATTTCCATCAAAATCATACGAATAAATGGCATTAGGAAGCGAGTTGTTTTTAAACACATGAATTGCATTAACATATCCAGTATCGGATGCACTCAATTCTAATTTTGTATTTGAAGAATCTTTATCAAAAGCTATCCAGTCGGCTTCAAACCCCGCAGCATTAAGTGATGCATTGGTTCTTTCTAAAATATAGAAACTACCACTATAAGCGGTAAGTACTCCAGGACTATTGGCACCTGAAAATCCAGCACCGTTAAACAATGGGATACCGCTAATTGAGTCAATTCCATCATATACTCTTAAATAATCGCCGTTGGCAAAATTGAATGACTTAAAACTCATAACAATTTTAGATACACAAGGAATACTAATAACGAAATCACAATTCTCACTTGCGCTATAATTACCAATATTATCTCCACTATCAAAAATTTTCCCTTGCTTAGTATTGCTTGTATTGATTGGGAAACACATGGTGGCGCGATCTTTCACGAAAACATAAGCTGATTTGCAGTATTTGATACTACTGCCAATAATATTAGTGCTTGTTAAGCAGATGGTATAATATCCAGGCTCATAGAATAAAATCTTTGGAGCCATCATGGTATCGTTTGTTCCACTAGAGAAAACAAACCCTTGGGCAAATCCTGTTGCATCTTGAATTAATTCCCATTTCCATCTTGTGGCTCCATATTGAGAAAGGTCGGTTAAGAGGATTTCATCATTTAAGTCGAGAACAATTTTACTAGCAGCAAAATTAGCTTCAGGCACACGAGTAGGTGCCACTATTTTTATTAGGAAATATCCTGTATCGGCTCCAATACAATTCTTTGCAATTAAACGAATCACAAAATTACCGGTGATGGTGAATCTAAACGATGCGTCTTTTGATGTGCTATCATTTAGGCCATCGCCATTTACATCCCAGCTATATACATTTCCTGCACCCGTAGTTAAATTCTTATATCGCATAATGCTATTCACATATCCTATAGTATCAGTTAATATATTAACCTTCGGTTTCACATTGTCATCAGCAATCCATTGTGCAACAAAGCCACTATCATTACCGGCTAAATTAGTTTGCATTTTAATAAAGATAGCGCCACTGTAAGCGAATAATGTATCAGGAATTGTTGAACCTGTAAAACCATTACCAGTATGCAATGGAACTCCACTGATATCATTGAATCCGTCATAAACTAAGATATAATCATTCGCAGCCATTTTAAGTTGTTGGAATTTCAATCGAATGGTGCCACTACAACCCGGTCGTATTAAGAATCCACAGGTTTCATTATCTCCATAAGTTCCATCACGGGCTCCACTATCCATGATGACACCACTCTTAAACGTGGTAGTCACTGCTGTATTGTCGCACATGGTAAACCCATCCGTAACAATAATATATTTGGTGATTTTAGCACTATCAGTTCCAGCAGGGTTACTCACTTTTAACTTTACAGTAAACGTATCCGCACGATTGTAAAAGTGCTGGGGGTATTGCAATGTAGAAGTGGTTGAATCGCCAAAATCCCATAGCCATGTAGTAGGGTCATTGGTACTTAAATCGAGATAAGATACAATTTGCCCAACCCTAACTCCCAATGGTGATGCTGAAAAAGAAGCTGCAGGTTTGGAATAATTTTTCGTGGTAAAACTCTTAGTTATACTATCACACCCTGACACGTTACATACCACTAGTTTTGCACTATAAGTACCTAGTGCATTGAATGTTACCACTGGGTTTTGAGAGGTAGCACTTGTTCCATTAATAAAACTAACAGTTGTTGGGCTAAATGACCAAAGCCAAGAAGTCGGACTATTTACTGAGATATCGATGAGATTGACAGGGGCACCAACATATGGAGTAAATGAGTTACTTGTAAATTGAGCAATCGGCACAGCCAATTGAATTACTTTTGAACTCACAATCGTATCTGTACAACCGGCGCTACTAGTAACAATTAGCCTAACACTATAAACCCCGGCACGTGCGAATACATGAATGGGATTTTGGAAATTAGAGGTATTGTTTACTCCCGAAGTTGGATCACCAAAATTCCATTGCCATTGCACCATTGTACCTCCAGTACTTGCATCAGAGAATTGTATTGGGGTATTCACTGAAGTGTTATTCATACTAAATTGCGCAACAGGTTTTTCTACTTCAACTGCTTTAGTTATCACAGAGGAAGGGGAGCCTGAAGCAGAAGAGGTAACAGTGAGCTTCACGTTAAACACACCAGAAGTACTAAATAAATGTTTTGGATTTTTAAGGGCTGAAGAATTCGCACTTCCTGAACCAGCATCACCGAAGTCCCATTGCCAAGAAGTAATTGTTGCACTTCCGAAAGTGAAACTATAATCATTCAACTGAGTAGAATCGCCTTTACACACGGTACCACTCTTGAAATCGGCAACCGGCTGTCCATCTTCCTTAATCATGATGCTGTAATCTTCTACCTCACCAATGAGTGTAGGATTGGTGCAAGCACTAGGGTAAGAAGCACTTTGAGTGGAAATCCGCATTCGGGTTTTACCGCATACAGCACTCATAGGAATATTGAAATACAGTTTCTTTTCGAGAAGCATGGCATTTCCTGCACTTCGAATAATCGTATCAAGAACAATACGTTCATTTACATCATCAAAAAAACCATCTCTATTAAAGTCAATCCAGGCGGCATAAGCCGTGCTGTTTACTCCGTTGCCTAAGGTTATATAAATTGAATCTTTTATAACACTTGAACTATTTTTTGTAATGGTATCTAACAAGTACGTATAGTTGTCGTAGTTATTGGTATTGTAATAAGAGAAATTATTCAGGGAGCGCATGCGAACCTGATTGATATATACATAGAAACTCTGAGTTCCTTTACTGATGCAATATCCAACTTGTCGATTTCCAAAAGGACTACTCACCGAAGGTACCCGTTGAATATTTGTCACAGTAATGAAATTACAACGTGCATCAATTTTATTATCCAATACAGCATTGGCAGTAATATTATAGCTTAGCCAGAAATAATTTTTACCTGG
>CANLPK010000080.1 GCA_947492885.1 Bacteroidota bacterium | reverse complement strand
AAATAAAACGAGAGTGATTGTTTGTACCAATGCTTTTGGGATGGGAATTGATAAGCCCGATGTACGTTTTGTCATTCATTACCAAATGCCAGCTACCCTAGAAGCCTATTACCAGGAGGCAGGTAGGGCAGGGCGTGATGGAAATCAGGCGTATTGTGTGGTGCTGCATCATAATACCGATGAGAAGGATGCCTTTCGATTATTGGGACAAAAGTATTTAGGCAAAACGGAGGTGAAGCGGATTTATGAATTGCTTTGTAATTACTTTAAAGTGCCCGTTGGTGGTGGGTTTGAACAGAGTTTTGAATTTGATATTGCCGCATTTTGTAAGGCTACCCAAACCAAACCTACCAGTGTGGTTGCTGCGTTGAAAGTATTAGAAAATAATAGTTTGCTGATGGCGAGCCCCGCCTTCTTCACCCCATCGCGATTGCAGATTACCGCCGATTCCACCTCCTTGTATCAATTTCAACTCCATCATCCTGCCGAGGCAGAAATCATTAAAAGTGTGATTCGTAGTTATGGTGGTGTATTCGATTACTACACACAAATTAATGAAGCAGAAATAGCAGATCGTACGCTCAATACCTCACCAGAAGCAGTTACACAGTGCTTACTTAAATTGCATCAAGGAAAGTATGCCGATTATATCCCGCAAAATGATTCACCAAAAATCATTTTCATATCGCCTCGATTGCAACAAAGTCATTTAGAGATCAACGAAGAATTGCAAATTCAATTAGAAAAAATTGAAACCATAAAATTGGAAAAAGCGTGTGAGTATGCATCCCAATCTAATCATTGCAGGAGCTTAACCATTCTCGAATATTTTGATGAAGCCGATGCAGCATCCTGTGGGGTATGTGATGTATGTTTGGCCAAGGCACGCAAAGAAATTACTTCCGTACGCTTTGAAGAAATCTATCAGGCAATTCAAACGCAGCTCAAAAAAAATCCATTGACCCGAACTGCCCTCTCAACACAAATTGCCTGCACTAAAATAGAACTCGATACTGTATTAAAATTTCTAATTGCCAATGAGTTGGTAGTGATGAATTCCAAGAATGAAATTGCTTTGAAATAGGGTTTTTTCTGAATTAATATTCGTGGAAAACTCGTCTATTATTTAGTTCATAATCGCAGCATAATCTCACCTTAAATTTATTGAAAATTTGTTTTTAGGATAGCCGTATAAAATTTAGCTCATTTTGTTAGATTTTTTAAAAAGATAATAAGGCCTAATAAAAACTTTTTATTCGCCATAAATCCCTAGTGCTAGTTTAGATTTCCGCGTTTTTTATTTTACTTTATTAACCTTGTTTTTCTGTAGTGGCCTTATTGCCGTCATTTCGGTCCTTAACATTTCTTAACTTGGTATGTTTTTTGAGATAAAAACTACAAAATCAGCAAATTGCCTTTTTGACTACCTCGGTTTCAGAAATCAGGTAATTAGCTGAAGCTCAAACTAATTAA
Source organism: Bacteroidota bacterium (assembly GCA_947492885.1). Classification (GTDB taxonomy): domain Bacteria; phylum Bacteroidota; class Bacteroidia; order UKL13-3; family UKL13-3; genus CAINMV01. Next base: position 12,022 of record CANLPK010000080.1, on the reverse strand, counting down.
AATTAAGAAAAAAAAGATGATAAAACGTTTACTTCTTGTCCTATTCATTTCCTTTTGTTTTTCTTCAATTTATGCTCAAATAAGTCTCACTGCAACCGTGGGTACACTATCAGGTACCTACACAACGTTAAAGGGTGCTTTTGATGCGATTAATTTAGGCACCCATAGAGGTTTGATTAGTATTAGTGTCACAGGGAATACCACAGAAACAGCCATGGCATCCTTGAATGCAAGTGGTAGTGGTAGCTCTTCTTATACCCGAATTACAATACAACCTTCAGGTGGCTTAGCTAGATCCATTACAGGGAATCTTGCAACCTCATTAATTCAATTTACAGGCGCTTCAAATATTAGCATTAATGGATTGAATACTGGCGGGAACACTCTCACTTTTGAAAATACAGGTGCTGGTACAAATTCGGCCGCTTTTTTATTTATTAATGATGCTTCAACCGATTCTATTCAAAATAGTATTTTAAAAGGTTCTTGCACTTCAGCTACAAATGGTGTTGTCCTTTTTTCGACCACGAGTGGCACAACAGGTAACGACAATAATGTAATATCGGGATGTACTTTCAAACCTTCAGGTACAAATAATCCAATATGGGATATTTACGCTTTAGGGACTTCTGCAAAGGAGAATTCAGGGAATATTATTACCAATAATAATTTTGAAGATTTTTATGGTAATGCCACTAAAAGTGGGGGCATTTGGATTTCTACGTATACTTCTAATTTAACGATTTCATACAATCATTTTTATTGGACGAGTGCAAAGACAACGGCGACTAATCGATCCATCTCTGCAATCACCATTAGCAATAACGGTCCAAGTGGAATTGGATTCGATATCTCCAATAATTATATAGGAGGTTCCGCGAGGTATTGTGGAGGTTCGCCTTTAACAGTTTCAATTGCTGTCTCCACGGTAACATGCACTTTTTATGGGATACAAATAAATAGCTATAACCCATCCCAATCTGCAACGCTATCAAAAAATAAAATAAACAATTTCTTATGGAGATCCGCCTCAAGCGCCACTACTGTGCCAGGCGTATGGAACGGAATTTATTCTACCAATTTCTCTGGATTGATTGGAGGAACCATTGGTAATGGGAATATCATTGGATGTGCAAATGGTACAGATAGTATTATTGTTGAATTATCCAATTCTGTATCTGGAACCTTGGTATCTGGAATTGACATAAGTGCATTCTCAGCTTCAGTAAAAAACAATTTAATTGGTGGTATCACTATTAAATCTATTACAACGGCAGGGGTGGCTTCTGCAACCAATGGAGCTGTATTTAGAGGTATCGGAATATCTAGCTTTAGTAGTATTGTTGTTGATAGCAATATTATTGGTAACTATACTGCCAATAATATTAAATTTGGAACTGCAGTCACTTCAACTACAGTAAATAATGTTTTATACGGAATCTGTAATTCTTCTGGAACAGACTTTATTACCATTTCAAATAATATTATTCAAAACTTTTCAAACAATTATTCTCCATCATCTGCAGTTAGTTTTCCAGCAATCAACGGAATTTGCTGTTTAGGTGGTTTTAATACAATTTCGGGAAATACTATTCGTTCCTTAACAACGTCGGCTAATTGTAATGGGACTAATGACAGTTCTTCTGTGATTGGAATTGGTGTCAATGCTTCAGGCTCCTCCGGACCCATTACTTCCATATCGAATAATAGAATCATTAATTTGTCTAATACAAATGCGAGTAGTGCTGCTTCCATTGTCGGTATTTATTTTAAGTCAGGCGTAATGGAATTACCTAATGTCATTGAACGTAATTTCATTCAAGGGTTAAAATGTACTGGTACAGGTTTGAGCATTTATGGAATTTCTTTAAATAGTACTACTGTAACAGTAAGAAATAATATGATTCGTCTTGGAACAACGGAAGCTGGAGTTTCTATTATCTTAAATGCATCAATGATAGGAATCAATAGTAATGCATCAACTACATCAATTTTTAATAATAGTATTTGTATATCTGGGGTTGTTCCTGCTTCAACATTGAATACCTATGCTATGAATATTTCTTCTTCATCTACGACAAATGATATTAGAAATAATATTATTAGCAATCAAAGATTTAATGCTTCAGGAAGTGCTTTACATTATTTAGTTAAATCAACAGTCGGTGCTACACTCAACCTCAATTATAATGTGTATTTTAAGTCGGGCACTACTTGTTTGTTCTCTAATGGCACTACCGATTTTACTAACTTTCGTTTATGGAGAGAGGCATTGGCCACCTCACAAGGGATGGATGTAAATTCTGTTATATACAATCCCAGCTTCACCAGCATCGCAGTCGATTCTGGGAGCATCGGCTTGAATATTAGTGGAAGTGCCTCTCCAGTTGAAGGCACTGGAGCGAGCATTACAAGTGTAACCACCGATTATTATGGTAATACGAGGAGTACATTAACACCCAATGATATTGGAGCACATGCTGGAAATTTCACCTCAGTGACTTCTGATATCTGGCAACCTACTTTTGTTTATACAGTGTTACCTAATACTACCTTATTCTCAAATCGTTCAATTACGGTAGCAATCACTGATATTGGGGGTGGTGTATATAAGGATACCAATACCAATAGCCCAAGAATACGATTTCGCAGATCTTACCCAAGTGCGAGCTCATGGGTTTCGGTACCAGGTACATTAATCACAGGTACAATTTACTCAGGAACTTGGAATTTTAATTTTGATTATTCCTTATTAGGAATCACACCCATTGTTGGAGATACCATTCAATACTATTTTATTGCCATGGACTCCACCACAAATAATATTTGGTACAGTCCTTTTGTAAGTGCTTCCCATACCTCTCCCGGCGCTGCAATTACAGCTCCTACGAATCCTAATTCTTATTGTATCGTATTAGGTTTAGGAGGTTTAGTTTCTGTAAATACGGCAAATACCCCTAATGGAGTTACGCAATTCACTTCACTCACTGGTGCCGCCCCTGGTGGATTGTTTGCTTCTCTCAATGCCTCACAATTGAGAGGAAATTTATTTGCAATAATTTCTTCCGATTTGTTGGAACCTGGAACCTATGCATTAAATGAATTTTTAAATGATAGTATCTATGCCAATGTACAAATCATTAGCGATGGCACCTTACGAACAATTTATAATGCGGTGGATATAACAACAGCGCTTATTCGAATAAGTGGAGCCGATCGAATTATTATAGATGGTGGAAGTGGTCAAAAGCTGCTTTTTAGAAATACAAATGCCTTAAAGGCAAATGCTAGATCAGCGATTCTGTTTGATAGTACTGCTGTAAGTGATACAGTTAGAAATTGTATCCTCGAAAATAACTCTTCATCTACTATGGCATTTTTTAATACTCCAGTGATTTCTGTTTATCTCATAGGTGATAATAATGTATATATTAAATCGAATAAAATTAGAGGTGCCACTGGTGGTTCGTTAGGCTCTGCCGCAATTGGAGCAGAGGTGCGTGGAACCTCGATTGTTTCACTTGTAGATAACGAGTTCTGTAATGATAGTATTTTAGGGGTTCGTAATTATGCATCGGGTACCAATATCATTGGGAATAGCTTCTATTTTACTTCCTCCACCGCAACAGCGAATTGGAATGGTATTTACACCTTTAATCCGTGTACTATCGATGGCAACTTTTTTGGAGGGTCTTCCGCTTACTGCGGTGGTGCGGCAACGACATTCACGGCAAATACATCTACTGTTATCTGTATCAACGCGTTAAATGCTAGTAATAGTTCTGATGGTATTATAATAATAAATAATACTATTCAGAATATTTCTATGACTGGTACTACAAATTCAACTTTCAAAGGAATTTATACTGAAGGAAATGTTCATGTTGGATATACTTCAGGTGGTGGCAATCTTATCGGTCATTCAACGAATTCAAATAGTATTACTATTGGCTCAGGAAGTGCTTCCACGCTTATTTACGGAATACAAATTGCCAGTATATCAAGTTTAAGCCATAGTTATTCGTCAAATACAATTGCAAATTTAACAGTGTCAAGTACGTCAATATCATCACTTTTTAGAGGTATATATGTTGTTGGCTCATGGTCTTCAACAGGAAATGATACGATTGCCAACAATACAATTTATAATTTGAATTCTAATTCGGGGCACAACTATACAATTGGTTCAGAGTCGGTGGGGGGAATCTTTTACGATGGTAATGGTGGAAATAGTACTACATTAATTCAGAATAATACAATACATGGCTTGTCAGATAACGGCACTACTACATTAACATCCAAAGTTACCGGTATCTATTTTGCACGATCAGGAACAAATAGCAGAATAAAAGGTAATAAAGTTTACGATTTGTATAATAATAGAGCAACAGGCAGTATAACTGGAATACTTATGTATTTTGATAGTGCAGTGACTGTTTTGAATAATATGGTATCCCTTAATAATGATACAGTTACAAGCAATGTAAATGTAATTGGAATACTTGATTCTTGCTCGTCGACCTCCGCTGCTAAATATTTCTACAACTCGGTGTATATTGGTGGAACCTTATCTGCATCGAATAATTGGAGTGCTACATTTTATAAGAGTAATGGTTCGATTACAGAAGTGAAAAATAATTTATTTTACAATGAAATAACAGGAGGGACGGGATTGGGCAATTTTAGTATTGCAAGCTCGACTACGACTAACTGGACGAGTAATTATAATTTATTGATATCTGCTAACGCTTCTCAAGTAGCTTATTGGAATACAATAGTAAATGATTTTACATCTTATCAAAGTAGCGCTACTGCTGATGCAAATAGCATGTATGAAACCGCTGCTACTATTCCTGTTGATAGTATTTTTACGGATAAAACGAATGGAGACCTTACCATCCCAATAAATTCTCGCCATGCATGGTATGTAAATGGAACAGGTATACCTATCACAGGCTTTGCAGATGACTATAATGGCACCGCAGTAAGAAGCACCGCCATTTCTACGGGTGCAAGCGATATTGGTGCTGATGAAGTGATTTTAACTACAATTCCAAGCCTTTCCACTATGACTTTAATTTCGGGTACCATTAGTAACGGGAGTACCCAAGTATATAATTTTGGTTCGCGACAATTTTTAAATATTACCTGGTATGGAACAGGCCTGCCTACTTCTGCCTTAGTATCTTACTTGCCTGGATCATATAATATGGTTTCTTGTTCGGGTAAAAACCAGAGTGATGCCTATTTCTATATTGAGCCGAGTGGTGCCACTGGCAATGCACTTACGGATTGGTACTATACCGTGAAGATTTTTTATGATGAAGCGACGCTTAGAGCGATGAATGAAGGAGCTTCTAATTTTGGACTAGCGAAACGAACCACTGCTGGAAATTGTGCTAGCTGGCAAGTATTTGATACCACCAATAGTGGTAGCCCTACCCAATTTTTTGTAGATTATACTTCTAATTTTATTGGACGAAGAGAAGCTCATACCTTAGGTTTCTTTGGCATCTCAGATAGAACGGCACCGTTACCAGTGAAACTTATTAGCTTCAATGCTATATTACAAGGTAATCAAGTTGAACTCGATTGGCATACAGCTACAGAAATTAATAATGATCATTTTGATATCGAGAGAAGTGATGATGGAATTCATTATCGTAAAATAGGAGAGGTGAAGGGAGCTTATACCACCTATCAAAAACAGCACTATCATTTTATAGATATTAATCCAATCGTAAGTACCGTTTACTATCGATTAAAGCAAGTTGATATCAATGAGAATTTTGAATACAGTAATGTGGAAGTAGTACAGGCTAATTCAAGAAATTCGGCGATTGTTAGCTACCCGAATCCATGTACTACCGAAATTAATTTACCAATTACATCAATCAAAAATCAAACAGCATTAGTTTCTATTTACAATGCACAAGGCGTATTGGTGAGTAAGAATAACATTGATTGCAGCAAAGGGGCAAATGTATCTAAGATCGCAGTGCAGGATTTACCATCGGGATATTATATCATACGAATTGGATTGGAGGAAGCGAATTATACAACATCGATGATGAAACAGTAATTCAGATAACATAAAAAAAGCCCCGCTGTATTGAAACAGTGGGGCTTTTTAATTTATGAATCTAACTAATTATTTAGCTAATGGATCTAATTGAACATCAACTGTAATTTTCATTTCTGGTGAAATTTTATCTTTTACAGCGGCAGGAATTTCAATCTTGTAATCGGCAAGAAGAATAGTGAAAACTGAATTGGCAGAAATCTTACCATTCTTAACAGTAAATACTCCTGTTGTTTTAACTGGTTTGGTAACACCGTGCATGGTTAAATCACCAACGATAGTAGCATTGTAAGAACCATCTTTCTTTAAGTTGATAGCACTCATGTTTTCTACTTTTCCTTTGAAAGTGGCTTTTGGATATTTAACACTCTCTACGTAGTTTTCTCTGAAATGCTCTTGCATTAATGCTTTTTTGAATTCGAATCCATTCATTAAAACGGCAAATTCTAATTGGCCAGTTTCTGATTTTAATACACAGGTTGCTTTTTTGTTTACTGCAGCAATATCTTCCATGCCTGTATTAGAGAAGAAAGAGATAGTTCCTGTTTTTGTAAAATAGGTGGTTTGAGCTAAGGCCATATTGCTCATGGCAATAAAGATGGCGGCGAATAAAATACTTCTGATCATTTTGAATAAAAATTAAATGGTTACAATTACTTCTGAACTACGCACATATTTAAGACAACATCTGTTAAGTATCCGGTGCAAATACCTTTCATCACTAATTCATTTCCTACTTGCAAATTGGCTGCATCCTCGTTATGTCTTAAATCCATCTCACAACTTACGCTGCTAATATCAACATCCGTGCCAAGAGAAATAGTATATAATCCCTTGTCATCTTTTTGAATGGAAGCGATTTTGCCTTTTACTGCCAGCTTTTTATTGAGGTACAATTGGTTTGCAGCGTTTTCATCATTGCTATATGCACCAATTAAAACTGCTGCATCAATTTCTACATCGGCTTTCAATTCGCTTAAATCTTTAGGCTTACGATTGTATTCACTATAAGCATACCACCCCCCCAATAAACCAACTACCAATAAGGCAAAAAGGACATACTTTAAATTTTTCATGCTAGAATGTTGTTTAAAAATTAATGATTGAAAACGTTTGCAAATAAGGTAAATGGATTCAGAAACTAATTCTTCAACTTGTTAACTTTTGAAAATTAATGAATCAATAGGCCAATACCTTTAAAAAGTATTACGAAAATCTATATCGATAGGTGGGGTGGGTTCCCCGAATTATAAGAATAAACCTATAATTCGAGATGGCAATGATAGCGGATTTTGGAGAAATAGTGAAATGGAGCGGAGTGAATAGTGATTGGTGAATGGAAGTTGACTGTTTACTATATTTTAGAAGAGTAAACACCTTTTTCTAAATGACTTTATTGATTTTTTGACTCTATTGAATATCCCTATCAATCAACCTTGCAAAATTCAATGCCGGGTATAACTGTTTATTATGTTCATGAATAATATTGAAATATTTTGATAAAGGTTGCATAGTTGAAAACGAATTAATACCCAATAAATATTGGCGCAATTAACACGCAAAAATAAATTAACACGAAGCGTTGAAAATTTTAAACTATCATCAGCGTTGAAAATTATAATTTTTATCGATCGCAATGCGGGCATCCACTGCGATTAATTCTTGCGCATTGCCAAGTAATGGGTTGATGTCTAATTCAAGAATTTCAGGTGCTGCCTGAAGTAATGCAGAGAGTCGTACCAGGGTGTCGGCAAAAAAGAGTTCATTCACTCCTTCCTTACCTCTATAGCCCTGAATAATTGGATAACACTTTAAATGACGAATCATAGAAAGGGCTTCATCTTCACCAACCGGAGCAATCGCTGAAGAGACATCCTGAAAAATTTCAACAAAAATGCCTCCCAAGCCACATAAGATCACATGTCCGAACGGAACTTCCTTTGATGCTCCAATAAACACCTCCGTACCCATCAATTGTTTTTGCAGCAAAACCGCTTCTGCATCTTTAATATTGATGAGCTTTTCAAAAGCCTGATAGGCTTGCTCTATGGTATTGATATTAAGAATTACACCCCCTGATTCAGTTTTATGAACCGGACCCACGACTTTTAATACCCATGGGAATCCAATGTCTTCCACCATCGCGGAAATTTCTGTTTTCGAGGTGATGATAGTTTGTTTGGCTGTTTTGATACCCACGGCATTCAATAAATTCACTACCGCATTGGGTGGTAAAAAGCCTTCCTCACCATGCGCAATAATTTCTCTAATCGTTGTTATATCTATCTTCGGTAATACAGGAAAGTCAAATGGAGGCTCTCTGCGATAAACCCTCGATAAGGTATAACCAAAACTTACCTCATCGGTGAAATTCACATGGCCCATCGACTGAAACATGCTAACCTCTTCGGCCGCTTGAATCATCGATGGAAGGATTGGGAAAATAGGTTTGGTACTGGTAGCCATTTTTTCATGCAATACCTTATAAACATCATCTACCTTCCACATGCCTGTGGTACCGAATACTACAACAGCTGCATCGATTTGTTCAAAGTCGTTTTCAACAGCATCCAGGATATCACCCAATTGTTCGGCGGTGCCAGTAGCAAGGAAATCAATTGGATTGGCGACGGTAGCCCCCGGAAATAATTTGGAAAGTAATTGCTCTGCCTTTGGACCGTCGAGATGCGGTACTTGCATTCCACCTTTTATCAATTCATCGGTAAGCATAACACCTGGGCCACCAGCATGTGTGATCACTGCAATCCGATTCCCTTTTAACGCACTAAAATTGAAGATGGCAGCGATATAAACCAGTTCAATTCTGCTTGAACAGCGAATTACACCCGACTTTCGAAACAAGGCACTCACGGCAATATTAGAACCTGAGAGCGCCCCGGTATGCGATGAAACCGCACGCGAACCCTCATCGGTAGCCCCTGATTTAATTGCAGCCAGTCGACATCCTTTTTGATATAATGAACGGGCATGCTTCATGAAGCGAGCCGGGTCGGTTACCTTTTCGAGATAAAGTAATTTTATTTTGGAGCTGCTTTCAGGATCGAATGTTTCATCCCAGTATTCTAAAATATCTTCTACTCCAATCTGAGCACCATTACCAATAGAAAAAATATCACGAAACTTCAAGCCTCGGGCAATGGCCATTTCTAAAATATAAACCATGGTGGCACCCGATTCGGAAACACAGTCGCAACCCATAGGATCATAAGCTGGTATAGGTCCTGCAAATACCCCTTTGTATTTTTCCGTGATCACACCTATGCAGTTTGGACCAATTAAAGTACCACCATTGGCTGCAACCATGGCTGCACACGAGGCTTCTAATTTTTTACCTTCCTCACCAATTTCACCAAACCCGGCAGAGAAAAGAATGAATGCTTTACAATTTTTTTCCTGACTTAAAACCCTGATGGTTTCTTCGGCATACTTTGCTGCGATGGCGATGATTGCCAAATCAACTTGAGGTAAATCCTGGCAGTTAGGAAAACTACTTACACCCTGAATGGAAGTTTCTTTAGGATTCACCACCAGCAACTCACCTAAGAAACCATTATTGATTAGATTATACAATACCTTTCCTCCTGGTTTGGAGGTATCATTGGATCCACCAACAACAACAATGCTTTTGGGATTAAGTAAGGCAGCCGAAATTTTATGCATGAGATTTGCCGACAAACATATAGAATCCTTTATTTGAATCATTTGATATAAATCATATTTTCACAATACAAACCCAGTTTTGGTTTTGTCGTTAAGATGGAGTCAATAAATTACAAGTTAGTTTTTTGAATTTTAACAAAAGTAATTGAATAGAAATTGATCTTGATTTGCCTTAATTAACTCTTGAGTTTATCTATCATCACAAATAAAATTTTCGATAATTCTTCTGCCTAGAAATAAAAATCTTTATGCAGTGTTTCGTTCAGTAAATTTTCATCCTTTAGAAAATCAAAAATGGCGACGCATTCGCAAATTGAACTTCGTGCGATGATTAAAAAGTTTCGACGGTAGGCTTTGCTGAAGCGGCCAGAACCTTCGGCGATATTGAGCATGATGCTAAAGGAGGCCCTTCGATATTGGTCGTTGGTGGTGCGATCGAGGTTGTTAGTTTGTTTAATGAAATGGTAAGTGAGTTTATTGAAAGCTTTAGCTTTAGGATAAACAATAAGTTTTTCAAAATCGAATAGGAGATAAGTTTTTAAAATTATTAAAGCAATTTTAAATAATTAGGAGAGGAATTCAAAATTGAGAGGAGAAATAATTTAAGAGAGGAGGAGAGAGGTTTTAAGGCTTCGCTCAAGCATAACTAATTGTGTGAAGTGTATCGCTTCGCGACGTGGTGGTTATCGCTGCGCGATAATTGGGGTAGTGTAAGAGTGAGAGCGAAGAAAAAAAAGTGTGAGTATGTATCGAGATCGCTACATACTCACACTTTTTTTGTACCCGGAGCCGGGGTATATAATACTTTACGTGGTTTTATCAGATTTTATTTAGATGTAAGCAATAACAAGGCTTTCAGAGGTTTTTGTGATTAAACCAAATAAAGCCAAATAAGGCTAAAACAACTAAAACTGTCCCCTAGACTGTCCCCTGCGAAAATAATTTATATTAACTTCCCCGAAAATTAAAAGCATTATGGCGAGTGTTTCCTTCAATCTAAAAGAACCAAATTCCAAGTCTGAAACATTGGTTTATCTTTTCTTCTCTTTCGATGGCTATCGTTTAAAATACTCCTTTGGCGAATCTATTAACCCAGTTTTTTGGAATAGTGAGAATCAAAGAGCAAGGGAAACGCAAAAATTCAAATCCCATCCCGAATTTAACTTCCGATTGGATACCATGGAGCAAACCATTAAAGATGTTTATCGGAGTCTTGTGAATGATGGTAAAAAGCCTACCCCAAATCTAATAAGGAGTGAACTATCAAAAAGGCTTGATACTGGGAACAATATAAAAGCAACTCTTTTTAGCTTTATTCCTGATTTGATTACGAATTCGGCAAAGCAACCCAATACGCTAAAGAACTATAAACAAACCTTCGTTAAATTACAAGAATACTGTAAGGAAACAAAGTGCAACTTGGATTTTGAAGATATCGACTTGAACTTTTACAATAGTTTCACCAAGTTCTTAAACGAAAAAGGGTTTTCTACGAATACCATTGGTGGATTCATAAAGAATATCAAGGTATTTATGAATGAAGCACTCGATAGAGGATTTCATAAGAATCGGGAATACTTGAATAAGAAATTTAGAGTTATTGAAGAAAACACCGATTCAATCTATCTAACAGAAAAGGAAATACTCAAATTGTATAATTTAGATTTGTCGAACGATTCAAGATTGGACAAGGTTCGCGATTTATTTATTATTGGTTGTTATACAGGATTGCGCTTTTCAGATTTAGAGAAACTAAGTACTCAGAATTTTATTGCAGACTATAAACAAATCAAAATCAAAACTGAGAAAACTGGTGATACTGTTATTATTCCAGTACATCGTTTTGTAAGGGAAATATTTAATAAGTACCAGCAGAAGATTCCCAAATCAATAAGCAATCAGAAAATGAACGATTATTTGAAGGAGATTTGCAAACTTGCTGATATCTCTGAGAATGTTTTAAACTCAATTACTAAGGGCGGACAAAGGCAACAAGAGAAGTTTCCCAAATATGAACTTGTTTCCTCTCATACTGCAAGACGAAGCTTTGCAACTAATCTCTATCTTGCCGATGTTCCTTCTATTACCATAATGAAAATTACTGGTCACCGAACGGAAAAGGCTTTTATGAAATATATCAGACTTACTCAAGAACAGAATGCAAACAAATTAATTAATCACCCATTTTTCCAATGAAGAAAGAAGAAATTGAACAAAGCAATAAACTAAGATTAAATGATTATTTGGAGAAAAGTCGAA
>CANLPK010000079.1 GCA_947492885.1 Bacteroidota bacterium | reverse complement strand
GCCACACTGGTCGCCCATTGTTCCCAATACCTGCGGTCGCCCACCTTCTGAACCAAACGCGCATACACCACATTTTGCAATTGTTCAAATTGCATGGCTAATTGTTGGTTAATGTTCTTACTCTTACTTTCAAAATTGGAAGAACCATCCGGGTCACCCGCATACGAAGCGTGTCCATCCTCATCAAAAGAATATTCCGGTCGGCCAACCAAAATTTGAGAAGGACGTTTTTTATTCAGTTCAATTTTATTTACGGTAGCGTTAAAGCGGTCATCATGTGCACGGAGTGCATTTAAAACTGTCCACACCACTTTGTAGCGTTCGTTATCATCCAATGCTTTATCGGCTTCCACATCCGAAGGAACCACCACAGGGATAATAATGTATCCATAATTCTTACCCGGTGACAAACGCATCACACGCCCCACTGATTGCACCACATCTACTTGTGAGTTACGCGCTGAAAGAAACATCACAGCATCCAGTGAAGGCACATCTACCCCTTCACTCAGGCAGCGCACGTTAGTCAACACACGGCATTCGTTGTTCGCAGTATCTTCTTTCAACCATGCCAATAATTCATCGCGCTCGGGCGCAGTCATGGTGCCATCAATATGCTGAGACGAAACCGAAACCATTTGCTCCTGCTTCTCTTCGGGCAACGAACCCAAATACGCATCAGTTGCATCATTAAAAGTATTGGTAATCTTCTTTGAAACCGCAATGCTCGCACAAAATGCCACCGCCCGTTTCATTGGTGCGGGGTCATTATCTTTTATCAGTCCTTCCTTGCCTAATATTTGTTTCGATAACGCATTGATACAACCAATCAGTTTAGAAGCATCGTCCGCATTGATTTCATTGTCCTTATCGGTAATCATTTTCTGAACCGCAGGAGGAACATCCTTATCACTCAACGTCAGAATTAATACTTTATAATCCGTTAGCAAGCCCTGTTCCACCGCTTCCCCGAATCCGATACGATAAATTTCTTTCCCGTAAAGTTTTTCATCATCCATCGAGCAAAGTACGGCTTCGGCTTGTGCAGCTTTGCTTTTAGTATCATCGCTGTACAGGCGGGGTGTTGCTGTCATGTACAAACGTTTTTTCGCTTTAATGAAATCGTTATCGTGTACCTTGGTAAACGAAGATTCGTCTTCACCAGCGAGTGACACGCCCGTAGTTCGGTGCGCTTCATCACAAATAATCAAGTCGAACTCACCGAAACCATTGTTCGCTTTCATGAACTCCTTCTGAGCGCGAGCAATGACTTCAATGGACTGATAAGTGGAGAATACCACTGTCATCCCGGAAGCCTTACGAGCCTTGATATGATTAAGTTGATTGATAATATCCTTCGTGTTGGTAGAGGCAGGCAATGCCAAATCCACCACGCTGAAATTATCGCTATCATCATTTTTCGTTTTCTTGCGCGAAACCTCCGAATCCGAACAAATACAGATGGCATTGATGGGTTCTTTGGCATAAGATGTCCACTCACGCAGGGTTTGACCCAACAAAGCAATGGAAGGCACAAGGAAAAGCACCAAACTTTCGCTTTCGTTCTGATTTTCGCTTTCGGTTTCGTTTTCAGCGATACGCAATGAATTAAATGTTTTACCTGTTCCACATGCCATTATTAACTTACCCCGGTCGGCAGTTTTAAAGTATTCGTGTGCATTTTCCAACGCTACTTTCTGATGCGGCTTCAATTCCCGGTGTGCGGTGCGCGAAAGCTCTCCCGAAATTCCCTTATCCAGTTTCTCCCAATCCACCAATGCTTCCTGTAACTCATGAAGGTTTAACCGTGTAACGGGAGGGGTTTGATTTTTTATGGCTTCTTCTGCATTGGAACCCCATTTTCTTCCGGTAGTATCAATCCAAAGACAATTTGAAAACCCTACTTTTTTTAATTCGGGTGTATAAAAACTCCTACCGGAAGTTGCGAGAAAGGAATCCACGGCAGGCTTATCAATTATAGCCCCTTCGCGGTAACATTTACATTGTATTGCCCAATAGTCACCATCAAATGTTTGAGCCACCAAATCAATTCCGGTATCACTGCCACCCAAATCATTTTTCCCGGGAAACTCATTCCACATCCAAACCTTTTTCAAGATATAAGCATATTTCGGGTCGGTCTGCAAATACGTTTGCATGAGGCGCTCGAAGCGATCGCCTTTATCGCGTTCGGAGAAGGAGATTTTACGGTATTTGGAGAGGATATTGTTGAAGGTCATGGGTGGGTGCAAATTAATGGAAAATCGTAAATTATTTATCGAATAATAATGAATTAGATTGCAGCCATCAAAATAAGTGTGATTCTCTTCACTAATACAAAAAAACAGTTAACAACAGTTTTTGCCAATTTGTATTGGCGGACATTTCACAGTTCCATAACTGCAATAAACACAACAATCGCCGGGTTTTGATTTTGAAATAGTTTTACAGTTTTCACATTCATAAAAATATTGGCAGGCATCAATGGGCATTGTTTCAGTTTTTTGATGACCGCAGTTTGGGCAAGTGATAATTGATTGAAGAATTATTTCCATTTTTAAATTTAATTCTGTTTATGTGTTAGAAAGATTGCCAAAAATCCAATCTAAAATTTTAACTGAATTGCCTTGACTACATTTCATTCTGTAAAAGATGATTATCGAAGATAAAAAAGTCAGGAATCCAATAAATATAATTGCTGCATTCATGCTAAATAAATCGGCAATAACTCCGGTAAGAATAGCACCGATGGCGTAGCCTAAATCGCGCCATAACCTAAAAACGCCAATACTCTTAGCCCTATCCAGAGGATGTGTATTTTCGGCAACGGTTGCCAAAAATGTGGGATATATCATCGCCGTTCCCCAACCCAAAACAGTTGACAAAATGATGTAATGAGTCATAGTGTTTGCCCAAACTAACGCCACAAGCGTAATGGCTTGAAGGAGCATACCTGTAAATAGCATACCCTTTTTACAAAATTTGTCAGCCATTTTTCCGGTAAATAACTGCCCTAAACCCCATACCGCAGGATAGATGGCTGTGATAATTCCAATTTGTGCTAAATTGAAATTCTTGCTTGCTAAAAGAACCGGAAATATGCCCCAGGTCATTCCATCATTGAGGTTATTTATAAGCCCTGCTTGTGTAACAGAGCCAAGATTTCTGTTTTTCCATGTGGTATCCCAAAATATGTTTTTTAGCCTTGCAATCGAACTTGTTGTTGTTTCTGCGGCAACATGGTGGCGGGTATCTTTTATAAGGAAAATGCTGCCAAACAATCCTAAGGCGACCAAAACGATGCCCAGATAAAATGGGTATGGTCTTAAACCGTATTTGCTTGCAATAAATCCTGTAAGGAAAGCTACAATTGCTACCGACAAATAACCTGCAAACTCATTCAGTCCCATGGCAAAGCCTCTTTGTTTCTCTCCAACCAGATCAATTTTCATCACCACCGTACTGCTCCATGTCAAGCCTTGATTAATTCCAAGTAACACGTTTGCAGCAATAATCCAATTCCAGTTGGGTGCGAACATCAGCATCAACGGCACAGGAATGGCAATTATCCACCCAGCCACAAGTAAATTTTTACGCCCGAATTTGTTGGCAAGCGTTCCGGTATAATAATTCGTGATCGCCTTAACAATTCCGAATACAATAATGAATGATAGAATCGCTGTTTTCGCAGCGATGGCGAACTCCTGCTCTGCTATACGCGGTAGTATGGAGCGTTCTAAACCCACCATACCACCCACAAATCCGTTGACGATGACAAGTAGTGTAAACTGTTTCCAGTTTTCTTTTAATCCTAATTTTACTCCTATCACCTTTTAAAAAGTTAATACAGTATCGCTATCCACGATCCAATTCGTAAGTTCTGCGAGTGTACTTATTTCAGTTCCTTCAATAATCGTAACACTTTTTAAGCCTCTTGCTTCTGCGCAACTACCACAAATTTTTACTTTCGCCCCTTTATTGACCGAAATTTTTATCATTCTTTCAATATTATAAAATCCATTAGGAGTGATCTGATTTGCCATTGCACAGTTTGCACCATCGGCCAATAGAAAAATACGCACCTCCACATTTTCATGCTCTTTGTTTAACTGATTGGCAATACGCAATCCATTGTATGCCTTTTCAGTTCCATAAGGAGCGTCATTAATAATAATTAATACCTTTTTCATTTTAATAAAATTTAGATTGTTAATGAGGTCATAAGTTCTTTTAGTGTGCCGAATAATTGCATTGTTTCATTATACATTTCTTTGTTCTCTTCAAATATTTTCAGCATCATTTCCATATTCATAGTTGAAACTACCGATGATCCTTCGTGCTCATAAATTACAATTTTGCATGGCATAAAAATGGAAAACTCAGGATTAGTTGTCAAAATTTTTGAAGCCATTTTTGCTTGACAGATTTCGTATATAAATACCTTTCGCTCAATCGGAAACCCTTTACCTTCAAGAATTTCATGGTAATTGTATGTGTGAAGCAGGGCAAATTTGAATTGTTCACAAGCTCCTGCCATTTTTGAAGCTACCTCTGAAATACCTTTGTTGCATGCTATAGAATAGGTGAACATTTCCATCATTTGCCCGGGTGTGGTTGAATTTTGTGTCATGGGAATAGTTGTTTAAAAATTGCTTTGTATTTGTTTTTTTAATTCTTCTGCCGAAATCATTCCGCTATGTTTCCATAGTTCCTTTCCATTCTTGAATAATATAAATACTGGTACACCGCTTATATTATAAGCCTTCGCAACCTCTTTACTTTTATCTACATCTATTCTAAATATCACGGCTGAATCCTTATATAAAGCTTCTAAAGAGTCCATAACAGGAGCCATTCTTCTGCATGGTGCACACCATACCGTATGAAATTCAATCAAGATAGGTTTGTTCGTGGTCAATATTTTACTGAAGTCTTCCAAGTTAACATGTTGAATTTTTTCGTCTTTCTTTAAATCAGGTTTAACAACAGGATAATCATTGCCCTCCCAACCCATAATACCTCCATCTAGATTGTAAACTTTTTTAAATCCGTTTTTTTGCAAGATTTTTGCAGCCTCAGAGCTTCTGCCTCCACCTTTACAATACACATAAATTTCTTTTTCCTTCGAAATCAGTTTAATTTTTGTTTCAAAATCTTCGTCATAATAATTGATGGTGCTTGACCCATTGATATAGCCATCGGCAACTTCTTCAGGGGTTCTTACATCCAAGGTAATTCCCTTACCTGAATCAACAAGAGCTTTGAAGGTTTTAGCATCTACATTTTTGATGAATGATTTGGTGTCCTGTGTCTGGCTGAAAGCGAGGTTCACAGAGATTATTGCCAATAGAATAATTAATAATATTTTTCGCATAAAGGTTGGAAATTTCGTGGTGTATTTTCTGTTCATTTAATTAAATCATTTTAAGTAATTTTTGATGCTTTTTCATGTTGTCAATAAGCACTTCGCGCATTAAGCGACAAGCCTCAACAACCTTGGGTGAGGTGATGGAGAAATAGTTGCATTGTCCTTCACGCCTTACTTTCAGGATTCCTTTTTTTGTCATGAGCGACAAGTGCTGTGATAAATTCGACTTTAAACCACCTGTTACCTCAAGGATATCAGTAAAGCAAAGCTCATTGTTTTGAAGCAAGTCGATCACTTCAATTCGCAAAGGATGCCCTAATGCTTTGCATACATCGGCATGAAGTTCAAAAATCTTTTTATTTTCGTGCATATCTTTAAGTTTAATAGTTCACAAATGTATGAACTAATATTGGCTTAAACAAAAAAGAAGGAAATGGAGATTTCTAAAAATTGTTTTACTTTTCCCTATATTTGCCCAAATGAGGTTTATTGCCATATTGATGAGTTTATATCTTTTATTTTTGTCCTGCATACCATGCTGTGACAAGGATGAAAGTGGCTCTATGTCATTACAATCAATTTCAGCAACCGAACAACAGGATTCGCATAACCTCCCTATTGAAGCCTGTTCACCTTTCTGTACTTGTTCAAGTTGTCAGGCATCTGCTTTTTTTCAAGCAATTTCTATCTTCGATTGCAAAAAAAATGCATATTTACCTCTTAGATATCCGCAATACAACCACTCCTTTTGCATTGAAGTTTCTTTTTCTATCTGGCAACCTCCGAAAATTAGTTAATATTTTTTAGTTTTCTACTGGGGAACGACAATATTTATTTGCTGTGCTAATGCATGGCTATATTACTGTATTTATAAATTAAACTGATTAAAAAATGTTAGACAAAATAATTGCGTACAGCATAAAAAACAAGCTGATTATTGGATTGATGACTTTAGCACTCATCATCGGCGGAATTTGGAGTGCTATAAATCTGCCCATTGACGTTATACCAGACATTAGCAATAACCAGGTGCAGGTTATTACTCTCGCACCATCATTAGGAGCGCAAGAAGTGGAGCAGTTCATCACCGCACCTATTGAAATGGCAACAGGAAATATTGCTAAAGTTACGGAAAAGCGATCTATCTCCCGTTCGGGTCTCTCTGTTATTACAATTGTATTTGAAGATGAGACAGACGTCTATTGGGCAAGACAACAGGTAAGTGAAAGGCTGAAGGAAGTACAATCACAAATCCCAAAAGGGATGGGAGAACCCTTACTTGCACCCATTACCACAGGGTTAGGGGAAATATATCACTACGTAATTCATACAAAAACAGGTTACGAAAAAAATTATACCGCAACTGATTTACGTACTATACAGGATTGGATTATTAAACGGCAAATGGCAGGAGTGCAAGGATTAGCCGAAGTCAGCGGTTGGGGTGGTTATGTAAAACAATATGAAATTGCCTTGGATAACGAAAAGCTAAATGCAATGAATATTACTATTCCCGAAATTTACGAGGCTCTTGAAAAAAACAATAAAAATACAGGGGGGTCTTACATTGAACAGCAAAGCAACGCATATTTTATAAGAGGGTTAGGTCAGGTGAAATCAATTGAGGATATAGAGAAAGTGGTCGTAAAAACAATTGATGGATTACCTGTCCTTATTCGTGACGTTGCAAACGTGCAGTTTGGGAGTGCAACACGATATGGTGCGGTAACCCGAAACGGAGAAGGAGAAGTAGTTGCAGGAATTACTTTAATGCTGAAAGGTGAAAATTTCAACCAGGTAAGTAAAAATGTTAAAGAGCGCATGGCTCAAATACAAAGCTCGCTTCCTGAAGGTGTAATTATAGAGCCGTTTATTGACCGTTCAGAATTGGTAGGTAGAGCCATTGGGACAGTTGAAAAGAATTTGCTCGAAGGAGGACTGATTGTAGTGCTGATCCTTGTAATGCTGCTCGGAAATCTACGGGCAGGATTAGTGGTAGCATCGGTTATTCCTCTTGCTATGCTTTTTGCTCTTAGCATGATGCGTTTATTTGGAATATCTGGGAACCTTATGAGCTTGGGGGCAATAGATTTTGGGCTGATTGTGGATGGGGCAGTAATTATTGTAGAGGCAATCGTGCATCGCATCAGTATAAGCGGTTTGCAATATAGCGGCGTAAAAAAGTTGTCTCAAGAACAAATGGATGAACAAGTATATTCAGCGGCTTCGAAAATCAGAACAAGTGCCGCCTTTGGTGAATTTATTATCATGATCGTTTACCTTCCAATATTAGTATTGGCAGGAATTGAAGGCAAAATGTTTATCCCTATGGCACAAACAGTAGCCTTTGCCATCTTAGGAGCGTTTATACTTTCCTTGACTTACGTCCCTATGATGTCTTCTCTTTGCCTTAGTAGAAATACAGTATATAAGAGAAATTTTTCCGATAAGATAATGGGCATTTTCCTGCGTATTTATACCCCGGTGCTAAACTTTACTTTACGGTTCAAAAAATCGGTAATAATTGTATTCTTTGCGTTGTTTCTTTATACCGTTTGGATGTTTAGCCAAATGGGTGGTGAATTTATCCCAACCTTGGAAGAGGGTGATTTAACTGTTGAAATAACCATGATGCAAGGCACAGCACTTTCACAAGTAATAGAGACTTTCAGTCAGGCCGAAAATGTTCTGAAGGAAAAATTTCCTGAAATACGGCAAATAGTTACCCGTATTGGCAGTGCTGAAATTCCTACAGATCCGATGCCTATCGAAAGAGGAGATATGATGATACAGATGAAACCAAAAGAAGAATGGACGAGTGCAGAAACCCGGGAAGCAATGCAGGAATCTATGGAAGAAGCCTTATCCGTAATTCCAGGGATAAATGTGGAGGTAACCCAACCTATGCAGATGCGGTTCAACGAATTAATGACAGGGATAAGACAAGATGTTGCAATAAAAATATTTGGGGATGATCTTGATGAACTTGCCCGTCAGGCTAACATAATCGGAGCATTGATTGCACCTGTAAGAGGGGTTACAGAACCGAGTATAGAAAAATCAAAGGGATTACCTCAAATCGTTGTGGACTATAATCGGGATAAAATTGCGCAATATGGTTTAAATATTTCAGATGTCAATAACGTATTGAATACAGCATTTGCGGGAAATGTTGCCGGTGTAGTATTTGAGGGGGAAATGCGCTTTGATATGGTTGTTAGGCTGAAACGTGATTTACGTGAAGACATTTTAAATATCGAAAACCTATATATTCCATTACCATCGGGAAGTAAAGTTCCGCTTAAACAGGTGGCTGATATAAGTATCATAGATGCACCAGCCCAGGTTTCGCGTGAGGATGGCAAACGTAGAGTTTATGTCGGTTTCAATGTACGAGGCAGAGACGTAGAAAGTTTGGTGGAAGAAATTCAAACCAAACTCGACAAAAATCTGAAACTACCACCTGGATATTATTTAACTTATGGCGGACAGTTTCAAAATCTGAAACAAGCAAATAAGAGGTTGGCAATATCGGTTCCTATTGCACTCGCGCTTATCCTTATGCTATTATTTTTCACCTTTCATTCGTTCAAACAAACACTGCTCATATTCACAGCTATTCCCCTTTCTGCAATTGGTGGCGTTTTTGCATTGTGGTTGAGGGATATGCCTTTCAGTATTTCAGCGGGAGTTGGTTTCATTGCCTTATTTGGAGTAGCCGTATTAAACGGAATTGTTCTCATTGGTGAATTTAATTTTCTAAAAAAGGAAGGAATGGAAGATATTTATGAAAGGGTACGACAAGGTACAAAACATCGTTTACGACCTGTTCTGATGACCGCTGCTGTGGCTGCATTTGGATTTTTTCCAATGGCATTTTCCACAAGTGCAGGAGCCGAAGTTCAAAAACCGTTAGCAACAGTTGTCATTGGAGGTTTGTTTACTGCAACATTGCTAACATTAATAGTATTACCAGCACTATATATTTTATTCTCAGGAAACAAGAAAATAAAAACGTTTCCCGGCATCGCAATGATTATTTTGCTTTTAATCTCATCACCATCGTTTGCGCAAACAACAGAGAAACCATTAACCCTTGAAGATGCTGTAAAAATTGCTATTCAAAACAATCCACAAATTAAAACAGCACAATTGGAGGTTGAACAACAAAATGTTTTGAAGAAAACGGCTTTTGACTTGCCCAAAACAAGTTTCTCCATAATAAAAGGACAATATAATAGCAAGATAAATGATACATACTTTGGAGTAACTCAGGAATTTAATTTTCCTACAGTATATGTAATGCAAAGCAAATTACAGAAACAAAATGTCTTTTTGAGTGAGAAAGGTATGGTCGTTACGCAAAGCGAATTAATTAGAAATGTGAAAGCTGCATACTATCAAGTATCCTATGGCATTGAAATTTTAAAACTACTATCTTATCAGGACAACATTTACAAAAAGTTTAGTGATGTTGCTGATCTTAAATACAAATCGGGGGAAACATCTTATTTGGAAAAACTGTCAGCTCAAAACAAGTATCAGGAAATCCTGATTTTAAGAAAAAAAGCAGAAGCTGATGTAATAATTTATCAGCAAGAATTACAGAAATTTCTTAATTCACAATTACCTATTTCTATTGCTGATACTACCCTGGTAAGACAAACACTTATCGTTAATACAGACACATCGGCAGTTAGTCAAAATCCATTGCTGCTTTATTACAATCAGAAAATATTAGTCGCCACATCACAGTTGAGTTTAGAAAAGAATAAATTTCTTCCCGATTTTTCAGTTGGATATTTTAACCAATCTTTAGATGCCACAAAGGGCTTTCAAGGTATGCAATTTGGACTTTCAATACCTATTTTCTTTTGGGGGCAACAAGGAAGAACACAGTCAACAAAAATTCAAATGCAGATTGCAGAAAGCAATTTCAAAAACTATCAAAACACTTTAGCCACTGCTTTCAACCAGCAATTGCAGGAATATCAAAAGTTTTATACCCTTGTGAATTATTACGAAAATATGGGGTTGAAACAAGCAGATGAAATTTTGAGAATTACCCAATTCGCATATACCAAAGGAGAAATAGGATACCTGGAATACATTCAAAATCTCACACAGGCAATTTCCATAAAGTCGCAATACCTCGAAGCGCTCAATCAATTAAATCAAACGATCATTAATATTAATTATTTAACCGGAAAATAAATTTTATATGAAACATATAATATTCTATGCAATGCTCTGTGGTTTATTAATCACAGCTTGCAACACAAAAACCGAAGAAACAAAGCCTGCCGAACTTCCTAAAGAAGAATTGGTAACCTTTGTTGAGCTCACTAAAGAACAGTTTGAAGCAGTAGAAAT
Source organism: Bacteroidota bacterium (assembly GCA_947492885.1). GTDB lineage: Bacteria > Bacteroidota > Bacteroidia > UKL13-3 > UKL13-3 > CAINMV01. The sequence goes on along the minus strand of CANLPK010000079.1, from coordinate 2,802 downwards.
ACAGCTTGGTAAAATAGAAATGCAAAACCTTAAATCATCAATTAAAGCAAGCGGTCATTTGGAAGTGCCTCCACAAAATAAAGCAGAAGTTTCTACCTTTATCGGAGCAGTGGTCAAATCAATTGCAGTTCTTGAGGGAAGTAAGGTACAAAGAGGACAAACGCTTGCTACCCTTGAACACCCTGATTTTATTAAATTGCAGGAAGAATACCTTACGGCTAAAAGTAATCTCTCATTCCTTGAAAAAGAGTTTCTACGCCAAAGGGAATTGTCCGAGCAAAATGCAGGAACCGGAAAGGTTTTTCAGAAAGCCGAAGCTGATTTTAATACGGGAAAAGGAAGGTTAAAGTCCCTCGAAAGCCAGTTGAAAATACTTTCAGTTAATCTCAATGAACTATCAAAAGGAAACATAGCGGCTGTTATGGTGCTTTCTGCACCTATTAGTGGATATATCGGTCATATCAACGCACATACTGGTGCATTTGCCGAGCCAAACAAAATGCTGTTTGAAATTATTGATAACAGCCAGATACATTGTGATCTGTTGGTTTATGAAAAGGATATCTTTAAAGTGAAAATAGGGCAAAAAATACACTTTCTCATAACCAATATGCCGGAGCATCAAAACGAACATGAAGGCAAAACCATTGAAGGCGAAATTTTCGGAATTAATAAATCGTTTGAGAACAACTCCAAAGCGATCAGCGTTCATGCCTTAATTAAAAATGAAAACCATGAACTCATTCCCGGCATGTACGTAAATGCTTTAATTGATATTGGAGAAAGCAAAACAACCGTAGTCCCAAGTGAAGCCGTATTTACAACCGATGGAAAACAATTTGTTTTCATAAGAAACAAAATGACAGATTGCAAAAAGCATCCTCTATGCGCTGCGCACGAATTTTGCGCACCCTCAGAAGACTGTCCCGAGCATCCTGAATGCGAACAACACGAACATAGCCCCCTCAAAGAAGTATGTACAAAACATAAAGATTGTGAAGAGCATGAAAATTGCAAGGAAGTTGAAAATACAAAGGCATTTTATTTTACTATGAAGGAAGTAAGAAAGGGAGTAAGCGATTTAGGATATACTGAAGTAGCATTTATTGATGATGTACCTAAAGATGCAATGGTTGTTATCAAAGGGGCATTTTATCTCTTATCCAAAAGTAAAACAAGTGGGCAAATGGACGCTTGTGGCCATTAAAATAATAAACTATCTAAACAATTATCAATAAACCCTAATTAAAGTCATAAAAATGAACAAATTAATTTTTCCAATGCTGCTAATTAGCAGCCTAATGTTTGCTTCTTGTGGAAATAGCACAAGCAATCTTGATCTGACAGCTTGTGAGGAACACGCAAAAAATTGCCCCCTGGCAGAAGATTGCCCGGAGCATCCTAAATGCGAAGCCCATGAAAAATGTGCTAAATCGAAAGATTGTAAAGAGCATCCAGAATGCGAGGCATTCGAGCATAAAAAGAGCAAGTAATTTATGCATATATTGAAAGCATCCTCAATATATTGTGTGTTGAGTGATGCTTTTATTGGCATATAAACCGATTGTATCATAAGAAGCCCATGAATTAAAAAAGGATTGGGATTATAAATCTAAGAGAAAATGGAAATGGCCGGAACAGGAAGTATTATTTTATTGAAATGAAATCAAGTTTAATATTCATTTAATTATTAGAATTAACAGATGATAAATACGAATCTCAATCACAAACATACGTATGATGCCCAAGGGAGAATGACTTGTTGTTCCCTGGAAGAAAAAGTATATGCCAAAGCAAATGCGGAGCAATTGCTACATAAAAAAAACCTTGATAATGAAGGACAAGTTCAGAGCGAAACTGCGCATTCATCTAAAGGCAGTTCCTTATGGAAACAATACCTGCCAGCAATTATAAGTTTAACCATGTTGATTGTTGGCATTGCATTTGATAATTATTTTAAGCCATTATTCTTTAAGGGATATGTGCGTTTGGTTTGGTACGGCATTGCATACTTGCCGGTAGGATTTCCAGTAATGAAGGAGGGATGGGAAGCAATTTTTAAAAAGGAGTTTTTTACCGAGTTCACCCTAATGGTATTAGCAACTGTTGGGGCTTTTGCCATTGGAGAATACCCTGAAGGCGTTGCAGTAATGTTATTCTATGCGATTGGAGAATTGTTTCAAAGTGCAGCCGTGAATAAAGCTAAAAATGATATAAAAGCATTACTAGATGTGCGCCCTGCATCGGCCAGTGTTTTAAGGAATAATAAATATGAAGAGATAAAACCCGAAGAAGTAGAGATCAATGAAACAATCCAAATTAAAGCAGGGGAAAAAGTGCCTTTAGATGGTGAAATGCTATCCGTTGGCAGCAGTTTTAATACGGCAGCGATCACGGGAGAAAGTAAACCTAAAGCTATTCGTAAGGGTGAACAGGTATTAGCTGGTATGCTTAATTTGGATAAGGTGATTGAACTGAAAGTAAGCAAAAAATTCACAGACAGTTCACTTGCCCGAATTTTAGATATGGTGCAAAGTGCAACGGCAAGAAAGGCAAACACGGAGCTTCTTATTCGTAAGTTTGCAAAAATATATACCCCTATTGTTTTCTTTTTGGCAGTGGCATTGGTTGTAATTCCCTATTTTATTGTAGGTGATTATCTTTTCAAGGATTGGTTATACAGAGCTTTAATCTTTTTGGTTATAAGTTGTCCTTGTGCTTTAGTTATTTCTATCCCATTGGGCTATTTCGGTGGTATTGGTGCGGCAAGCAAGAATGGTATTCTTTTCAAAGGTTCTAATT
>CANLPK010000078.1 GCA_947492885.1 Bacteroidota bacterium | reverse complement strand
TGGTAACTCAATAATTGCAATGGAATGGTAGCAACCAACGGGATCAAACAATCTTCTGTATGAGGAATCTCAATTACATATTCAGCCATCTCACGTATCTTGGTATCACCTTCCGATACAATGGCGATGATACGTCCTTTACGAGCTTTCACTTCCTGGATATTGCTCACCACCTTTTCGTAATTTGCACCTTCGGTAGCGATAACTACCACAGGCATATTTTCATCAATCAAGGCAATCGGGCCATGTTTCATTTCTGCAGCGGGATAACCTTCTGCATGGATGTATGAAATTTCTTTCAATTTCAAGGCTCCTTCTAAAGCAACCGGGAAGCAATATCCTCTTCCTAAATATAAGAAGTTCTGCGCATCCTTAAATTTCTCTGCAATGTTTACAATGATTGAATCCGATAATAATGCTTTTTCAATTTTCGCAGGGATGGCTTCCATCTCGCTAAACAAACGACGTAAATCTTTATCAGCAATCTTACCACGTAACTGGGCGATATGTAAAGCAATTAAGGTAAGTACCGTTACCTGCGCTGTGAATGCCTTGGTAGATGCTACCCCAATCTCTGGTCCTGCATGGGTATATGCACCTGCATGCGTCATGCGAGGGATGCTACTTCCTACTACATTACAGATACCAAAGATCATGGCTCCTTTACTCTTAGCCAATTCAATGGCGGCTAGGGTATCGGCCGTTTCTCCACTTTGAGAAATAGCAATCACAATATCATCTTCGGTAACAACTGGGTTGCGATATCTGAATTCTGATGCATATTCTACTTCAACAGGGATGCGGGCAAAATCTTCAAATAAATATTCAGCTACGAGTCCAGCATGCCAGCTGGTGCCACAAGCTACAATGATGATACGTTTAGCATTGATGAATTTATGTTCGTACTCACGCAATCCACTCATCTGAAAAGTACCCGTCTTGGCATTGATACGACCACGCATACTATCCAAAATACTACGAGGTTGCTCATAGATTTCTTTCAACATGAAATTTTCGTATCCACCTTTTTCAATGCTCTCCAAACTCAAATTAAGTTCTTTGATATATGGATTTTCAATTACACGATTCTCAATCGTTTTGATGGTAAGTTTATTATCACGGATGATCGCAATTTCGCGGTCTTCCAAATAAATCACATTACGAGTATATTCAATGATGGGTGTTGCATCGCTGGCAACAAAATATTCGCCAACACCCACACCTACTACTAACGGACTTCCTTTACGAGCTGCGATTAATAAGTCGGGATGATTTTTACTGATGATGGCGATGGCATAAGCACCAACTACTTCATTCAATGCCAAACGTACGGCTTCATCCAATTCCACCTTCGCATTATCACGAATGTCTTCAATGAAATGAATCAATACTTCTGTGTCTGTATCGCTCTTGAAAGTATGACCTTTCTTTACTAAGGCTTCTTTGATAGAAGCATAGTTTTCGATGATACCATTATGAATGATGGCCAAGGTACCATCTTCGCTTAAATGTGGATGTGCATTGCGGTCGTTGGGTTCGCCATGAGTAGCCCAGCGGGTATGCCCAATGCCAACATGGCCCTGAACATTTTTATTGACAGCAAACTCTTCCAGCTCCGATACCTTACCTGCTTTTTTATAAACGTTGAGAGAATTATTTAAGAGTGCAACCCCCGCGCTGTCATAACCTCGGTATTCCAGCCTTTTCAAGCCGTTAATTAAAATGGGATAAGCTTCTTTGCTGCCGATGTATCCTACAATGCCACACATAGATTTTATGAGTTATAATTTTAAGTGCAAAAATACGGTTTTTTGGGTGGAATTGTGGTAGGTGACAAATGACTTACGACATACGACGGGAAGACATAAGACTTGAAGACATACGACGGGAATCATGGCAACAGTTTTATCTCTAATTGAATTAATTAAATATGTGATTCGTCGAAAAAATTCCACGAGCATTGTATTAACTACAACGTAGTTCAACAATAATAGCCATAGGTGAAACCTATGGTATAGTGATGGTTTGTATTAACAACCCCAACGGGGTTGAACTAAAATTGTTGAACCCTTTCAGGGTTCTTCCTGGGGGGGGGCGCCTTTTCCATAGGTTTCACCTATGGCTATTATTATTCAACTGCTGCGCAGTTGGGAAGTATTGGTGATGATGAAAGTATGACATAAGACATAAGACGGGAAGACATGTGACTAGAAGACATACGACGGGAGCCTGGGAAGTGTTTCTGAGATGTGAGTTTAAAAATTTCTTTTTGATTTGTTATTACCGCTGTATTGAAAAACGATTTACGATTTACGATTCACCATTCACGATTCACCATTCCGCCCACCCAAGCAACCAATCCCCAAAACATCTCGATTACTTATTCAATAAGCCTCTTTAATGATGAAAAGAAAAGAACTGCAACTCCAAATCGAGAAACCCTGCCTTGCCCATTGGGATGCCATGAAACCCAATACCCTCGGGCGTCATTGCGATCATTGTGCAAAGCAGGTATACGACGCCACGAATCTCACTCCAGAAGAAATTTTTAAAATCTTCATCGAGCAAAAAGGAAATGCTTGTATGCGCGTTCCCTCAAATTTGCTCGAGGAGCCATTCGTGATTTCTTTACCTGAGAAGAAATTTTCGGTTAAGAATATTTACAGAAATATAGCCCTTTTTGTTGGGATGCAAATGCTCATCTTCCAACAAATAAAAGCACAAATAAATCAACTTGCCAGTAACGATAAGTTGAGTGATGGCACCATCAAGAGTAATACAAAAAGTATTTGTATTTCTGGTACAGTAGCATTTCGTAAAGACACCTTCCCATTGGAAAACATGAAGATTGAACTGAAAAGAAATAATATAGTACTCGCTTTTACCCAAGCGCTCAATGATGGTTCATATGTATTAGAAATACCAAACTATGAGCAGGCGGAAGGCAGATTGAGCATGGTTTTCAGCCATCCTAATTATTCCGATGTTTTGTCTAAACCGTTTTCAATAAATAAGCCGCGTATCTTTATGGATACAGTTTATTTTGATCAGGAAATTAAACAAGTGCAGACCATTTCTTCAGCTACATTTATTACTGGTGGTGATATGAATAATAGAAGAGCATCAAGTATGTCTAGTTTATACTCAGTTGGGGGGGCAGTCAATATAAAATACTATAAGAATGAAAATGACCAGACTTATCAAAGAGAACGTAATTACCAACTAATCAAAGAGGCAAATGCTATCCTCAAAAAAAATGAAATTCCAGCGATTGATGTGAATCGTTTGAGAAATATTAAAGGCAATGAGTTATAAATTTTAAATCCATCATTATGAAAAAGAAAGAACTACAACTCCAAATCGAGAAACCCTGCTTGGCCAATTGGGATGCCATGAAACCCAATACGCTCGGACGTCATTGCGATCATTGCGCAACGCAGGTTTACGACGCCACCAATTTATCTCCAGAAGAAATTCTCGCCTTCTACGCCCGTAATAACGGACAAGCATGCATGCGCATTCGCACTGATCTCATCAATAAACCGTTTATCATGCAAGAGCCGGCATGGTATCAAAGCATCCTTCAATTTCCTAAACGCGTGGCATTTATTCTCGGTTTGCAGTTCTTGTTTTTTCAACAAATAAAAGCACAAGTAAAAGGAATCGTGAGCTCCAATAAAAACAGTGATGGTATGCTAAAAAGATATTTTAAATCGGTGAGTATTTCTGGCACTGTCGCCGATAGCTCCACCCAAGAACCGATTCCATACGTTTACGTTCGTGTGCGTCAAGGCAATAAGGTAATTGGCTCCACCACCTGCAAATTCGATGGCACCTATAAAATTGATCTTCGCGATTCCGTCGAGCCCAATGCACCCGCTACTATAGAATTTATGCAAACGGCTTTCGATACCGCCATCATCAAATCCTTTCAATTTAATAAAAACAAAATTGTAATCGATACAGTTTATTTGAATCAATCGTTTTCAATGCTGAAGGAAATTGATATAGATGCTCCAAAGATTGAAGGACGAGATTATAATGCATATATGACTCGCAGAATCGGTAATATCAGTTATTCTGTGGGGCTAATGAGTATTACACAAATGGAATATAAATTAAGTCCTGCCGAACTTTCCAAACTCATCCCTCCAATCATCGACCCTTCTCCACGCAATACGCAAAATGATTTAAAACCAGGTGCCACGCCTTTCCTACAATAATTATTCAAGCAAGATTTTCTCACGCTTCATCTCCTTGTTTCCAGCCATCATCACAATATAATAAGTGCCGGCTTTGTAATCGGTATTCTTCACGCTGTAATTAATACGTAAGATACCGGCTTCCTTGCTCTCTTTCACAAACACTTTCACCACGCGGTTTTGAGCGTCAACCATCTGCACCACAACAGGTGCTTTGTTTACTAATACAATATCGAATGTGCCTTCTACCATGGCTTCCTTACGTACCTTGGGTTTGGCTTTGGTATAATTGGTGATATGTTTCTCGGTGGCCACAAAGCCTCTCAAGGCATTGGTCATTTCATAATCATCGCCTTCATCGCTGCCAATAGTTGCCAGCGAATTATTATCGGTGATGGTCCAAACCGCACTCTGAGCATGTGCATTCTGATATTTCTTTTGTTCGATAAACTTAGTCAAACGCAATAAAGCACCCTGCGCCATCTGCCCCAGTTTGAACGGGATTCTTCCTGGCGACGACTTATGGGCATTGATACACATGGCATATACCGCTGTGGTCACAATGCGCTTTGGAGTAAGCCTTACATGCTCACTTTGGGTAATCACCAGGTTTTGCGAGCTGCTATCACTACAAGTAATTTTTTGTCCGCAGTCGATATCAATATCCAAGGTTTGCGCCGTAGTATTTTCGGTAATCACCGTCGCACAACGCCCCGTATGGCCATCGTTGCCCATGATCTTCAGTTTTACAAATCCTTTGGCTACAGCATCGCTGAGTTTGAGTCGGGTTTGGGCCTGCACCGAGATGCTGAACACCAATAAAAGGAGGGGAGTGAGGATGGATATTTTCATGATGTAAGTGAATTGGTATAACCCTTAATGAGGTATTCTTTGATAAAGTAAATGCGTTTAGGGATTTTTTAGCTTAAGTAATGCTCAGAACGATTAATATTGCAACCTTATTTTATTTTATCATGAGAAAATATTTTGTCCTCATCACGGTTCTGGCCCTGGGTGTGTTTTCATTCACCATGAATAACCTCCGCTCCACTTCCGGTAGCCGCAAGTTTATTGATTCGGCCAACTTCGATTTCAGCAAGAAGCCCTCCGATAATTTTTACCTCTATGCCAATGGCATGTGGTTAAAAAACAATCCCATCCCACCAAGCGAAAGCCGCTGGGGTAGCTTCTCCGAGATTCAGGAATTTAACTACAAAGCCTTGCACGGATTACTCGATGAGTATGCCGCAAAACAAAACAAAGCGGGTAGCATTGAGCAAAAGGTAGCCGACTTCTACAAAAGTGGAATGGATAGCGCAACCCTTGAAGCAAGAGGCTTTCAAGATATCGTTCCCGATATCGAACGCATCAACAAAATCACCAATATCAACGAATTGATTAATGAGCTTTGCCTACAACAAGTTGAAGGTGGCAATCCAGTGATTGGATTCTATGCCGATCAGGATGCTAAGAATAGCACCAAGATTGTTGCGCAACTTTGGCAAGCAGGTATTGGAATGCCTAATAAAGATTATTATTTCAAAGATGATGATCGTACACGCAAAATTCGTGATGCTTACAAAAATTATTTCATCACCTTATTCCATTTAATTGGTGATGGTGAAGGCCAACCTAAATATGAAGCAGTATTCGCTTTAGAGAAAAGATTGGCATCTGCTTGCAAAGCACCTGTTGAATTGCGCGACCCGGAAGCGAACTACAACAAATATTCGATTGATGGATTAACCATGCTTACACCTAATTTGAATTGGAGCATGTTACTTACTAAGTTCAATGTGCCGAAGCAAGATTCAATCATCGTGGGTCAGCCTAAATACTACGAAGAAGTAAATCGTCAATTGGTAGAAACCAGTATCGAAGATTGGAAAACATATTTAATCTGGCATACTATCAAAGGTTCAGCACCGTATTTAAGTTCAGCATTTGTAGAAGCTAATTTCGAATATAGTGGTAAAGCATTGAGCGGACAAAAAGCCATGAAACCTCGTTGGAAGCGTGTTTTGCAAACTGTTGATGGCGGATTGGGTGAGGCATTAGGACAATTGTATGTAAACAAATATTTCAATGCAGAAGCCAAAACTCGTATGATGGGATTGGTGAAAAATCTTCAGGAAACTTTTGCTGAGCATATCAAAGCATTGGAGTGGATGAGCAAACCAACCAAAGAAAAAGCATTGGGTAAATTGAATTCATTCATGTTGAAAATTGGATATCCTGATAAATGGAGAGACTATAGCAGTGTGAAAATTGTGCCTAACTCATATAGCCTAAACTTACGCGCCATTGGTAAATTCGAATACCAGCGGATGATTGCAAAAATTGGTAAGCCAATCGACAAAACCGAATGGGGCATGAGTCCTCCTACAGTAAACGCGTACTATAACCCAGGATTCAATGAAATCGTATTCCCTGCAGGTATCTTGCATTTTCCATTCTTCGAATTCAATGCTGATGATGCCATCAACTATGGTGGTATTGGTGCTGTTATCGGACACGAGATGACGCATGGTTTCGACGATCAAGGAAGTCAGTATGATGCCTTAGGCAACCTTAAAACTTGGTGGACGGATGAAGACCGTGCGAAGTTTGAAAATCTTACACAAAAGGTAGTGAAGCAATTTGATGCGTACACTGTGCTCGATTCAATTCACGTAAATGGAAGCCTTACTCAAGGTGAGAATATTGCCGATTTAGGAGGAGTAAGCATTTCGTATGCCGCCTTCCAAAAAACCAAGCAAGCCAAAGGTTCCGTATTGATTAACGGGTTCACTCCAAATCAACGCTTCTTCCTATCATGGGCTCAGGTATGGCGCAGCAATATCACCGATGAGGCTGCAGCATTCCGTATCAATACCGATCCACATTCACCAGGGTTGTATCGTTGCAATGGTCCTTTAACCAATTTCACGCCTTTCTACGAAGCATTTGGTGTAAAGCAAGGCGATGCCATGTGGAAGCCGGAAGCCGATCGTATCAAAATCTGGTAATCCAGCACAACAATAATTTATCAAAACCCGTGGCCTTCAAGCCGCGGGTTTTTTATTTACTTTTGAAAACGAATGCAAACCGGGCGTAAGAAAATTTTATTTGTAGTCAACCCTATTTCTGGGGGCTTGAATAAGAAGAAGCTGCCCGAATTAATTGCACGCAACCTCGACCCAAAAGTTTTTATTCCAGAACTATTCTATACTTCCCTTACTCTCAATGCAAGAGAGATTACCCTCAAAGCCATTGAAGAGAAGTTTGATATTGTGATTGCTGCAGGAGGAGATGGCACCATGAATGCGGTGGCCCAGTGCCTGGTGAATACCGATATCATCATGGGTATTTTGCCTTTGGGTTCGGGCAACGGACTGGCGAGGCATTTACATATTCCATTGAAAGTAAAAGATGCCATTGCCTTCATCAATAAATTATCTCATCGTCGAATCGATACCATTCGTATCAATGGGCAGTATAGTGTGAATTGTATTGGCATGGGCTTCGATGCCTTTGTGGCGTATCATTTCAGTAAGTTACCCAAGCGTGGTTTAAAAACGTATGTCACCACCACGATGAAGCATTTTAAAAACTATCATCGTCAGTTATATAAATTAGATATTGATGGCGTAGAATTTAAGGGCAAGGCAGCCATTGTTACTTTTGCCAACTCATCTCAGTGGGGCAATAATTTTTATATCGCCAGCATGGCCGATATTGCAGATGGTAAGATTGATGTGACCATCATCAGGCATCTCAACTATCGCAATATTTTGCAATTGGCCTACCGTCTCATTTCAAAAACCATTCATCGCTCTTCCCAGGCCATAACCTTCAAAGCCGAAAAAATAAATATCATTCTCGAAGAAAACACCCCACTCCATATCGACGGAGAACCCATGCTCGTCAAAGGCAACAATACCATCGAAATCGTACCCAGCTCCTTGAATATTTTGTGTGATTTGTAAAAGGGGAGAAGTAGAATTGAACTATCCGCCGTTGCGTCTCCTGCCAACGGCGATTCGGAACAGATGAACTACAGTGAATTCTTTTCTAATACTTCTTACTTCCTCACCCCATTCTCATCAAACACATTTTTCATATGCATTTCGGTGAGGAAATAAATGCCTGCGCAAGATATGATGAGTACAAAAGCGTAAAGCGATAATTCCAGAATACTGTAATGAATGAAGTTGGTGCTGATTAATGCTGCCGCTAAGAATACAATGCTCAAAAGCAAGAGCAGGCGAGAGGCATACGTATTGGCTTCCTTCCAGGTGTCTTCATTGCGCATCGACGACCGCATATGATACCCATACCAGGTATTGATTTTTTTTGGTGGAAAGAATTTGTAAACGAGCGCTAATACATTTAGCACAATGGCGATGAGTATGGCTGCATTGGAATACATCATAATTACGGTATTATTTATTCTTTGATAAAACGTGCCATGGCATGCTTGCCATTATTTTCTAAATCGATAATATAAACTCCTGCACTCAACGCACTCACATCAATGGCCTCCCCCGATTTTGCATTGCCTTCCATCACCAACTTTCCAAAACTATCATATACGCGAAGTTTTGAAGTGGTGAATTCAGGAGTCTCAAATTGTAATTGTTTTGTTACCGGATTAGGATACACTGCCATGCCAGAAGTACTGTTGGCATTGATTCCTGCAGGGAAATTAATCCATATATAATTGGTCTTGGTGGCCTGGTCGCTTCCCCATGGGTTGGTTACTTTTAAATCGACCGTATAAAATCCTCCCTTGCTAAACGATACCACCACATTTTTCAAAGTATCTACACTGCCTGTATTATAAGTATATGAAGAAGGAAGAATAGTCCACTTCCATCGCGTGGGGGTATTGCTCGAGCTATCGTTGATATTAATTAAATCGGCAATATTTGCATTGAGCTTGCTCGCCCCAAATTTTATTACAGGCACATCACCCACCTTGATATAAGCATTCTTTGTTGCCGTGTTATTACCTTTTGCATTGGTAGCTCTCAAACTCACATTATAATTTCCATTGGCAGTAAATTTTACTTGTATATTTTGTAAGGTATCGTTGGTGCCATTGGCAAATGTATAGGTGGCAGGAGTAATCGTCCATTTCCAGCGCGTAGGCAAATTGGCCGATTGATCGGTGAGTATTACGGTATTACCAATCTTTGGAAATACAGTATTTGCTGTGAAATTGGCTGCCGGTGCTTGCGGTATATAACGATACTGATCGCGATATTTGATCTCGGTGATATTGGTGCCTCCAATGCCATTGGAAATTGTGACCTCCAAAATAGGTATATGTATTCCTTTGGCCAGCCAGCGATACTCAATGCGATTGTTGGTGAATGGAATGGTGAATGCAAACGGGGTGGTGATTTTAATGGTATCGGTTTCGGTAATGACCGACTTCACACGCAATACGCTAAAGGTTCCAAAGGGTGTGGTAATTTGTCCCCAGCCATCTACAGTGTTCTTACGCTTGCCAGCTTGTATATACCCTCCAATGCCAGGAATGGTAGTAGATACACTGAATGTACCCGAATCCTGATCACTATAGTTTAATGGGAAATAATATAATTCATCGGGGTCGCTATAATCGCTGGCCAGCGGAATTCCAGAGGTGGTAAAGCCAGTACCTTCAATGGTGTACTTGGCTGTTGTTGTTTTATAAAAATCCCATACATTCTTTTGTACTAAGGGGCCTAAGCTAATGGAGTCTGCCCGCTTATAGCCCACCATGCCCGCAAAATATAATAAGTAGGGCGTGCTCGTCGACGATTTGAACGATTCTAATAACTGACTCGTAGGAGTTAAAAAGCCATAGTTCCATGTATAATTCGCGCCAGTGCTGGTAGCCAGATTTGCAGGGGTAAAGCTGTTTGTGGCTGCCGTACTGTAACGCAGGGTATCATTCACTACCGGCATATCTGTATTGTTGATGCTAATTTGTGCATGCGTAGGTAATAGTAGCACAATTTGTAATAGGCAAAGCAGTAGGAATTGTTTCATTGTAAAACAAAATTATTAGTTAGATGAATGGCAAATATACTGTTAATTTGTATCGAAAATATGCGTTTACTTTTATTTCTCTCGGCCTTCATTATAGGTAGCCAGGCACAAAGTCAGGTGGTAAATCCCGAATGGGCAACCTCCGCAGTTTGGTATCAAATTTTTCCTGAACGATTTTGTAATGGGGATACCACCAACGACCCCACCGTGGCAACACTCAAAGGCTCCTACCCGCACGATGAGCAATCGGCCTGGCAAATACACCCGTGGACCAGCGACTGGTATGCCTTGCAGCCCTATGAGCAAGAGAATAAAAAAAATATTGGATTCAATATTCAACGTCGTCGTTATGGAGGCGACTTGCAAGGAATCATCAATAAGCTCGATTACTTAAAAAATTTAGGGGTGAACTCTTTGTACCTAACTCCCATATTCTACGCGCCTTCTTCTCATAAATATGATGCCATCTGTTACAATCATGTAGATCCTTATTTTGGTCCGAACCCCACCAAAGACTTAGCCACCATCGCCACCGAAACGCCCGATGATCCAGCCACCTGGCATTGGACGGAAGCGGATAAATTGGCACTACAACTTATCTCAGAAGTACACAAACGAGGCATGCGTATCATTTTTGATGGGGTATGGAATCATATGGGCATCGAAAATTTATTCATGAAAGATATCGTTGCGAAGGGTGAAAAAAGTAAATACGCAAACTGGTTTTATATTAAAGAATGGAATACCAAGGGCGATATGAATATGCCTTTCAAATACCAAAGTTGGTTTGGTGTGAAAGAGTTGCCCGAGTTAAGAGAAGACGAGAACGGCATTGTAAGTGGTCCTCGCGAATATATTTTCAATTGTACCAAACGATGGATGCAACCCGATGGAAAGGTGAATGCTGGAATCGATGGATGGCGCTTGGATGTGGCCTATTGCATCAGCCTTAAATTTTGGCCGGTATGGAATGCTTACGTGCATCAACTCAACCCACAAGCATATACCACTGCCGAAATTGTTGACCCACCACTGGAAGTAAAAAAATACCTCGATGCAGGTTTCAACGCGGTGATGAATTATAATTTTGGATTTGCGGCTCACGATTATTTTATCAATCAAAAGTTGGCGAGCAATGCCGCGCAGCTCGATTCAAAAAACAAGGAGATGCTCAAAGTATATGGCAAGAGTATGTATGTGATGCAAAACCTATATGATAGTCACGATGCACAACGGCTCGCGAGTGCGACAGCAAATCCAGATATCGCGCACTTCGCCGAATGGGGCATTTTCTTTGGCATGACCCAGGCCGAACATAATGGCAATTATAATTCGTCGAAGCCAACGCCTGAGCAACGACGCACTCAAAAGCTCATGGTGGCATATCAAATGTGTATGCCTGGAGCACCCATGTTTTTGTATGGAGATGAGGCTGGCATGTGGGGCGCCAACGATCCCGATTGCAGGAAGCCCATGGTTTGGGCCGACAAACAATACGATGCCGAACGTACCGACCCCAAAGGAAAAATATCACGCAATGATGGAGTGAAATTTGATACCGCACTTTTTAATTATTACAAAACATGGATCGATTTGCGCAATCAGCATCCTGTGTTGAGTCAGGGCACCTACAAGCTATACGCAGCCATCGATTCAGCGGGTATCTTAATCATCGAAAGAACCTGGGAAAAAGAAACGGTGTATATTTTAATTAATCGCAGTGAGAAGGATTACGATTTTAAATTTCAGAACGGATCGAAAAGCAAGAATGCGTTGACGAAATTGAAATATGATATGATGCTTGGAACGAATCCATTGGTGAGTTTTTCAAAGAGAGAAGCTATTTATAAATTACCTGCAAAAAGTATTGCAGTACTTAAAAAAAGATAAGCAAGTACTTACCAAGTTAATTTCTCTTTATTCAAGAAAGCTGCAATGCCTCTCTTGCAATCATCGGTAGCACGCGCTCCGGCATTCTTCTGCGCAGCCAATAACATCGCGGCATCCAAGCCAAGGGGTTGTATTTCGTTGATGAGGTTTTTTGTCAATGCAATCGATGCAGGGGAGGTTTCCACACAAAGTTTTTCAGCAATATTTGTTACATGCGCTTTGATGGCATCGGCAGCAATAACCTCATTAATCAGTCCCATATTCGCGGCAGTCTGTGCATCGATAATTTTTCCGGTAAGTAATAAGGCCTTGGTATGTGCTTCTCCAATTTTACGTAATAAGAAAAAGGATACGATGGCAGGAATGAATCCAATCTTCACTTCCGTGTATCCAAATTTGCTTGTGGGCGTAGCATAGCTTAAATCGCATACACTGGCAAGCCCACAGCCACCAGCAAGTGCAGCACCCTCCACCATCGAAATAATTAATTTAGGATGCGTATAGATGAGCTGAAATAGTTCGGCCAAATTTTGTGAGTCGGCTAAATTTTCTTCATAAGTATTGTTTTGTAATTGTTGTAAGTACTCCAGGTCGGCACCTGCACAAAAGGCTTCCCCATTGGCTTGTAGCACAATCACGCGTACGCTGTCATCATCTTGCAAGGCCCTGAAATAATCTTTGAGTGAGTTCACCATGGCCACACTTAAAGCGTTGCGTTTCTCTGCACGGTTCAAAGTGAGGGTGACTACTTTTCCTACCTGGGTTTTTAAAACAATTTCCATGGATGCGAAATTACAAATGTTTGTTTAAAGCATTACCGACTTATTTCAATAGCCCCCGAGCTTTGTAAATCGATGGTATGGCAATGCAGGGAATCGGCTTCTTGCTGGTATTTTTTTCTGCGAGATGCACTGAGTGAACCATCCAAAACCAGCGTTTTAAACTGGAAATGTTGTTGTAATTTATTGATGGGAATTTTACAACGATGCCTCAATACCAAATAGTCGATGGCCACTTGCATGGTATCAAATTCCATTTTCTCATCTACAAAATAAAAAGAAGCCTTGGGTGTGATCAGATAATGCTCATCTAAGATGAAATTATCATTCGACATAAATTCGGGTTGATGAATAATGCTTGGAATACCCACCCACTGGCTGTTCCAGTACCCTTTGAAATGCATCTTCATTCCTTGAGGAGAAGCACTCACCATCGTATCGCAATACAAAATATTGCTGGTGCCCGAAATAATATTCGCCGAAAATCCACCACGAATACTGTTTAGTACAATGGCTTCCTGTTGGAGATGCCGATACTTTAAATAACTCAACTGAATCATGAAAATGAAACAAAGCCACAACATCATTTTTAAATAAAATTTATAGGCATTCTCCCAAAATACTGCTCCCAATAAAATAATTAAATACAGTTCGAATGCTTGAAACTTATCAATATACAAC
>CANLPK010000077.1 GCA_947492885.1 Bacteroidota bacterium | reverse complement strand
TTAGTATAAAGATGTTTAATATCTCCACCGAACTGAAATTGCAATTTGCTTAAGTCGGCACCAGGATGCACTTCTAACTGATAACGAAATCCTATATTCTCATTCTTATCGAAGAAAAGCACGAGGTCGATGCCTTCATATAAATTTTTATAGGTAAGCGATTCGTATGCAGGAACTTGCACTTGCAACATGCCGTAAGTATGATATCCAGGGGCTTGTTTGCCCACGCTAATAAAAATATTCTCTTTGGCTTGAAGCCATTGCATGGTGATGGTTCTGTCCTGAATATTTAATTTGTTTTCGATCACCTCTTCCTTCAATCCCATTTTTTCCATTTCTTCCTTTTCTCTTTCTGTGGGCTGGGTGATAGAACGCTGCAAATGGATGATGCCTTTTTCGGTAAAGAGCACAGGCATATCGAATCCTTCGTATCCAAAAAGGATTTTGCCCATAAATCCGTAACCGGCGAGGGTATCTCCATATTGGCCTTCATTTTTAATAAAACGTTCGCGGGTTTGATTGATATCGGCTTTGCCAGAGGTGGTTTTACCAACCACATAATTCATTTTTGTTTCCTTAGAAACCTGAGCATTGATATTCGATGGAAGAATCCATGAACAGATCAAGGCGATTATAATAACAATTCTAGGGCAGGTAGGTAAAATAAAATCCATCGGCGTACAACTTATGGCATCGAATAAAGGGTAGTATAATGCCTCGCACAAAAAACATTTACCGAGCATGAATTAAATATCGCTCAACGGGCGAATGCGCCCCCCGAATGGGAAGCGATTTTTTGGAAATTTGCATTTGCATTGTAATGGAATAATGGCAAAGGGGGTAATATGTATAGATGTTTCAATGGAATAGGGTATGAATTTATCGTCGTGAAGAAAACGAAATCGTTAAATGATAAGTGATTCTTGTATTCAAAAAAATCTCATGCTATTTTCGCCGCAGTTGGTGTTGCGTGCATGCCATTGCGCTAGCCTCACCAACGGCAGAAATCAGAGTGAGTGGGAGAGTGAGAGTGTAGTGAATACATAAGCTATAATCAATTTAACATTACTCTTGTATTTCTCTTCTCTCAAACTTCGCTCTCAAGGTGTCTTTTTGCGCCCAGTTGTTGGTGGACCTGCCGCAAATCCTAACGCACAACACGCAACAGCGGCGGCTAGGTAATTTGTTCCCGAAAAAAAATTATCGAAAACTAAATTGATTATTCGAATTGATTAACAATTCTCGAACTATCATTGCTATTGTATTATGCCCCTTCGGGGCATCTGGTGGGTCGAAAACAATGCGCCCCATGTATTGACGTTCCAGAGGAACGTCTGATTGTATTTCTTCGAGAACATTTCCCATTCCCGTCGTTGATTCGTATTGCGCGCAAGGCAAGGTGTAAGGTCACCAATAACTAGGCGTCAATACAAAATTCAAAGATTTGAAATTCAAAAAATCCACGACAAACAAACCGCAATACCACCCAATTCTCACCTCAAGTATTAGCCTAGCTAAACGGGCATTTCCCCCTATTTTATTGAGATTTAAAGGGGTGAAAAACCACTAATTAAAATCATTTGGGGCTTCCTAGTAAAAAGTTTATATTCGCGATTAGTTCTAAACCACATACATGGCCAAAACAAAGTACTTCTTCAATCCGCATAGCCTCCGTTACGAAAAGGCTAAAATCAGTATCCGCGCAATCATTGCCAGGGTATTTGGGTTTCTTTCGGCATCGTTGGTATTTGGTGCCATCTTCTTTTTTCTTGCCACTAAGTATTTTCCGTCGGCAGCCGAACGCAAACTGCAGCGTGAAAACGAAGAATACCATACCCAATTCGATTTGATGACCAAACGTATGGATGACCTTTCAACTACTTTGGTTGACTTGCAAAAACGCGATGATAAAGTATACCGTGAAGTATTGGGCGCTGATCCAATTAGTGAAACGGAACGTGAGAGTGGTTTTGGAGGTGTTGATCGTTACAAAAAATTACAAGGCTATACCAATAGCGATATCATGGTTGAGATTACTCGTAAACTCGATATCCTAACCAAGAAAGTATATGTTCAATCGAAGAGCTATGATGAACTTTTTGAATTGGCCAAAAATAAAGAATTGCAAATAGCTGGTACCCCTGCGATTCAGCCAATCAGCAACAAAAGCCTCACGCGTGTAGCATCTGGTTTTGGATGGCGTACCGATCCATTCTATCATATCAGTGAACTCCATGCAGGAATCGATTTCACGGCACCTACTGGCACTCCAATTTATGCCACAGCTGACGGTGTAATAAAATCAGCCGAGTTTAATGCTGGAGGTTATGGCAACTGTGTTGTTATCAATCACGGATTTGGTTACGAAACATTATATGGTCACATGAGTAAAATAGGTTGCCGCAACGGACAAAAAATAAAGCGTGGCGACCTTATCGGTTATGTGGGTAGCACAGGTAAATCAACCGGCCCACATGTGCATTATGAAGTTATAAAAAATGGAAATAAAATTGACCCCATCAATTATTTCTTCAACGACCTCTCTGCTTCCGACTACGAACAAATGCGTAAAGCTTGCAGTTTAACCAACCAATCTTTCGACTAATCTTTTTAAAATCAACCCTCTTTTTTAGTGAGTACAGCAACAACGAAAAGTATAGCCACCATTGGTGTGTATACCGCTACGGCCATAGTAATTGCCAATATGATTGGCACCGGAGTTTTTGGAAGTTTAGGATACCAAGTAATCTCTATTAAATCAGTTTTTGCAATTATCATGCTTTGGCTTATCGGCGGGATCCTCTCATTCTGCGGGGCTTTGAGCTATGCCGAATTGGGTGCAGCACTTCCTCGTAGTGGTGGAGAGTATAATTTTTTGAGTCATATTTACCATCCAATTTTAGGATTCATAAGTGGCTGGGTATCGCTTGTTGCAGGCTTCGCCGCACCTATTGCAGTGGCATCCATGCTATTTGGAAAGTACTTCTCCAATGTTAACCCAGTATTGCTTAATGAAGACAAAGCTGCGGTGGCAATTATTATACTAATCTCCATCGTACATACCATCAATACCGCCGTGGGAAGCAGTTTTCAGCGTGTGATGACATTCTTAAAAGTTGCCATCATCGTGTTTTTTGTGATTGCAGGATTTTTATATATACCAAGTTTTAGTATTTCAATTCTTCCAAAAGCTGGAGATGCAAGTTATATTTTCAGTGGGGGGGTTTGCTGTTTCTCTTATCTATGTATCTTATGCTTATAGCGGTTGGAATGCATCTGCATACATTGCCGGTGAGATGAAAGACCCTGGAAAAAATATTCCGAAGTCGATTTTGTATGGTACTGTCATCGTGACGCTTTTGTATGTTTTACTGAATTATATTTTCTTGTATACCGTACCAATGGATGAATTGGCTGGAAAGCAAGATGTAGGACACGAAGCCGCAAAAGCCATCTTTGGTGCACAAGGGGGGCGAATTATGTCGGGTGTTATTGCATTCCTCCTTATCTCAACGATAAGCTCAATGATTTTTGCTGGCCCTCGCGTATTGCAAGTTATGGGTGAAGATACCTTTATGCTGAAGTTCTTATCAGTAAAATCAATTTCAAATATTCCTTATGTGGCACTTTGGTTTCAAAGTTTGATTGCCATCACTTTGGTAGTTACAGGAAGCTTCGATACCATCTTAAGTTATGTGGGATTTACACTTCAACTCATCACTTTCCTAACCGTTTTGGGTGTGATAGTATTACGTTTTAAGGAGCCCAACTTGGCGCGACCATTTAGAACTTGGGGTTATCCGGTGGTACCTCTCTTGTTTTTGGCTTTAACCGCTTGGATTTTATATAGTGTTTTTTTAGAAAAGCCAGTAGTAGGAATTATTGGAGTGAGTACCATAGCTGTTGGAGCCCTATTGTATTATCTAGATAAAAAATTTTTCAAAGAACAAATAGCTAAATAATTTATGAAATGGATGCGGATTTTTAATTTGATTCTACTGATGGTTGTGGTAGGTGTTTACTGCAGTAGCAATGCCCCAACAAAAAACGTTACCGATAAGAATCAAACACTAGCGGATACCTTGGTAAAACCAAGAGATGTAAGTGCTTTAGTTGGACAAGCCCGAACTTCAACCTTCAATAATTTTGCTCGTTTCATTGCTGGTTTGCCCCAACTTCAGGAAGATAATTTTAGTAAATCTGAACAAGATTCTTTATGGATTAAACATGCTCAAAAGCTCAATTCAAAATGGAATTTGATGACCAGCAAACGCACTGCCAAGCTCAATGTATGGGCAGCCCAGGAAGTGCCAAGCAGCATGCGCTCGAGCGAAGTATTGTTCTACCCATTTAGTGGGGCGGATATTTTAAACGCCAACCTCTTGTTTCCCAATACGAAATCATATTATATGTTTGGCTTGGAACCCGTAGGCCATTTGCCCGATGTATTACTTAATAACAGTGGACGCGATTCCTTAAAAAGTTATTTCAATGCGCTCAATGTATCTCTTAATGCCATCACCAATTTCTCCTTCTTTCGTACCAAGAGTATGGCAGTCGATTTTAAGGCGGATGAATTGAATGGAACTATACACTTACTGCTGCTATTCCTGGCCCGCAACGGCAATGATATAGCAGATATTCGTTATGTGTATATCGATGATCAGGGCAAACAACAGGATAATATTGGTCAGAAGGTGAAGAAGAACGATGGGGTGGAAATTGTATTTGTTGACTCTGCGCATCAAACACATTTCGTAACTTATTATTCGGTGAATTTAGATAATGCCCATATGGCAAAGAATGCGGGAATGGAAAGCTATATCAAAAACTTGGGCGGGTTTAATACCTACCTGAAAGCCGCGTCATACCTCATGCATAACGCTTCCTTCTCGATGATACGCACCCGTATTTTAGATCAAACAAAATACTTATTGCAAGACGATTCAGGAATTCCATACCGATTTTTCAATGATAAAAATAAATGGAATGCTTCTTTCTACGGAGTTTATGTACCACCCATTCATTTGTTCGAAAACTATATGCAGAACGATTTGAAGGCTGCTTATCAAGATTCTACAGCAAACACCAAGCCCCTCAATTTTGGTATTGGGTATAATTTCAAGCAATCGAATTTGATGCTTTTCGAAAAGAAATAAATTTTCAGTAAATCTGTACGATGTCAGTTTTAAAAGCCTTTTATAAGTGTTGTTTCTGGCTTTTTATACTATTGCCCTCCCTTGCTTTTTCGCAAAACAAACCTGTTCCCAACTCTAATAAGAGACCTCCTGCTCCAGTCACTGCGCGTGTTCCTCCGAATTACCTCGATACGATTCTATTTAAACATCCTGAGTATTTTAATGCCATCATTCGCAATCCTAAAATTCACCATGTTCAAATTATTTATACGCAAATAAATAGAGATTCGAATAATAAAGCCAGTTTCACCAATTATACTTACCGACTCAACAAGGACGAGTATTTTTATGCTGCCAGCATGGTGAAATTACCTGTATGTGTATTGGCTCTTGAGAAGGCAGAAGAGCTCAGTAAAGTGGGTGTAACACCGATTTCCATTATGTTCACCGATAGTGCTTATGCTTGTCAGCACTCCACACATAGGGATACTACCTCACTCAACGGGTACCCATCTATTGCCCAATATGTAAAGAGAATGTTGCTGGTGAGTGATAATATTGCCTATAGCAGGATGTATGAATTTCTCACTCCCGAATACATCAATAAAAAGCTCTGGAGTAAAGGATATCCCACGGTACGAATCCGAATTCGATTCGATGTGAATTGTTTGGGTTTGCCAAATAATTATACCAACCCAATTCGTTTCTTAAATGATGATGGAAAGGTGATTTACAAACAACCCGCAAAGTATTATGCTGCAAGTACGCTAAACATGCCAGCCCGCAATACCAACCGACTCATCGATTTCGATAATCCTAAGTATAGTATTCGAAAAGATTTCACCAAATCGAATTATGTATGCTTGCAAGATTTGCATGAGATGCTTAAAAGTATCATGTTTCCAATAGAAACGCCCCCAGCCAAAGCCTTTAAAATAAGCGCTGAGAACCGTAAGTTCTTATGGCAATACCTGCAAATGATGCCCTACGAAAGCTGCAGCCCCCTGTATGGCGACCGCACACAATTTATCGACAGCTATAAAAAATATCTTTTTTACGGTCAGGACAGTGTAGAAATCATTAATAAAAACATCCGTATTTTCAATGTGGTGGGGGAGAGTTATGGCTATACCACCGACTGTGCCTATATAGTCGACTTTGAGAATAAGGTAGAATTCATGGTTTCGGCTACCTATTATGTTCAAAAAAGCAATGGGGTGATTAATGGTACCGACGATGCCTATAATCTCTATGTCATGCCGTTTTTTAGAAACCTGGGCCAGTCAATTTATACCTACGAATTACAGAGAAAGAAGAAATATTTACCCAATTTATTGGAGTATAAGTTTTAAATTCGCATCCCTAATTTCATATTATGAATTTCAATCCTAAGAACATTTTATTCTCCACCGCCTTGGTTATCATTGCGGCAATTTCTTGCAATAACCAAACTAAAAACACCGAGAAAGAACATGCCGATAGCTTGGCAGCAGCCGAAAAGCAAAAGGAAACCATTGCACCTTTTACTGATAACAATTTCAATATGGCAGCACGCTATATTGCTGGATTAAACCAGTTAAGTGAAAATGAATATTCTGCATGGGAAAAGAAACCAGAGTGGATTGCTTATAAAAACCAAATGGATAGCGCCTGGGAAAAATTAGAGAAGACTCGTTTCAATACCATGGAACAATGGTATGAAGAGAATTTCAGTGCTACCCGTAAAACTGAAGACCAAGTGTACTACCCATTCAGCGGACCTGATTGGTTGAATATCTATCAAATTTATCCGAACGCTTCTTCTTATGTGATGGCTGGTTTGGAACCTGTTGGAAATATTCCGAACCCAACTTCAATGACCAAGCCCAATGAGCTTGCCAATAACTTAAATGGATTTTACAAAGGATTCCGCACCATCAAAGAATGGGGTTACTATGTAACAAGTTTCATGGGTAAGGATTTAAATCTAACCAAACTTAAAGGGGTAATTCCTATCGATTATCTATTTATGGTGCGTATGGGATGCTCAATTGATAAGGTGGAGTTATTGAGTCTCGATTCAACAGGAAAAGCTAGCGTAGTAACCAATTTGCCAAACGATAAAATGAATATGCGCGGTTGTCGTATTACTTTCCATCACAAAAATAATAAGCCAGCAACCCTTACTTATTTCGAAGGTAACTTGGAAGATATGAATAGCGCTGCTTACGGACATACTTATATCAAGAACTACGAAAATTATGTAAGAGCCAATGTGAAAGGTGCAAACTCTTATTTGAAAGCTGCATCGTATTTATTGTATAACGAAACTTTCAGCAAATCGCTTTATCTATTATTAGATGTGAGCAAGACCATGCTTACCGATGAGAGTGGTGTTCCTTACGATAAAATTGATCGCAGCAAATGGGATATCAGTTTGTATGGACGCTATTTCAAACCTACCAAAGATTTTACTTGGATTAAACAACCTGCATTGAGTAAAGACTATACTACCGACTCAGCCAATATCAAGCAGATTCCTTTCTTCACTGGTTACCACCGTGTACTTGGACAAAGTAACTTGCAATTTTATCGCAAGAAATAATATTGATAGCCTCTAAAATTTAAATAATAAATACTAAGAGAGGCGCATTTTATGCGTCTCTTTTTTTGAATATAAATGAACTTAATACATACCCTACAAAAGCATTTACAGCAGGCATTCCAGGAGGTTTTTCAACTGGAGCTCGAGGCATCTTCTATAAAATTAGAACGTACACTTCAGGATTTTTTGGGCGACTATACCCTAGTTGTATTTCCGTATGTGAAGCAATCGCGCAAATCGCCGGAGCAAACTGCCACGCTTTTGGGTGAATATTTGCTATCGCATCAATTGATTGCAGGATTTAATGTGGTAAAGGGTTTTTTGAATATTGAATTATCGGAAAACGAAATACTGGATTTCTTTACGAACGCAACACAGGATGCTTCCTTCTTTAAAACAACTATTGGGCATGGTAAAAATGTGGTGGTTGAATACTCTTCACCCAATACCAATAAGCCATTGCACTTAGGTCATATTCGCAATAATTTATTAGGCTATTCGGTAAGTGAAATTTTAAAAGCCAATGGCTATCATGTTACCAAAGCCAATCTCATCAACGATCGTGGGATACATATATGCAAGAGCATGCTCGCTTGGCAACAGGCGGGATTGAATGAAACACCCGAATCGACTGGGATGAAAGGGGATCATTTGGTAGGTAAATATTATGTGGCATTTGATAAGACTTACAAAGCAGAAATAGAAACCCTGGTTGCTGGTGGCATGACTAAAGAAGAAGCCGAGAAGCAAGCCCCATCAATGTTGGCAGCCCAGCAAATGCTTCGCCAATGGGAGGCTGGAGATGCAGATACCATCGCATTATGGAAAATCATGAATGGCTGGGTATATGCAGGTTTCGACGTATCGTATAAAAGATTGGGAGTTGATTTTGATAAATTCTATTACGAATCGGATACTTATCTTTTAGGTAAATCAACTGTGAAAGAAGGGCTCGATAAAAAAGTATTCTATCAGAAAGAAGATGGCAGTGTATGGATTGATTTGACCGATGAAGGGCTCGATAATAAATTACTATTAAGATCTGATGGCACTTCTGTATATATCACCCAGGATATTGGTACAGCACAATTAAAGTACGACGATTTCAATTACGATATTTCTTTATACGTTGTAGGCAATGAACAGGATTACCATTTCAAAGTATTGCAAGGAATTCTAAAGAAGCTCGAAAAACCCTATGCTGCTGGCATTAAACACGTGAGCTATGGGATGGTTGATTTGCCAAGCGGCAAGATGAAAAGCAGGGAAGGTACGGTAGTGGATGCCGACGATTTGATGGAAGAGATGCATGACGAAGCACGTAAAATTATTTTGGAACGTGGCAAAACTGATGGCATGAACGAACAACAAATTGAAGATTTATGTGAAGAGGTGGGCATGTCGGCATTGAAATATTATTTATTGCGCGTAGATCCATTAAAACGATTATTGTTTAACCCGGCAGAGAGTATCGATTTTGAAGGCAATACAGGCCCCTATATTCAATATACCAATGCCCGTATTAATTCTGTTTTAGAGAAGGCAGGCGCTTCGGCAAATACCTCGAATTATACGGGACTCCTAGGCCCTGAACGCGAACTAATCTTAGCATTACATAACTACCATATTATATTAGGTAAGGCTGCCGAAATGCATAACCCTGCTGAGATAGCCAATTATGTATACGATATTGCAAAGCGTTATAATCGCTTTTATTATGAATGCCCAATTGCCAAAGAGGATGTTGCTCCTGAGGCACGCTCGTTTCGTGTGGCCCTTTCCATTTTAACTGGAAAAACCATCACCGAATGCCTGCGATTATTAGGTATAAAAGCGCCAAGAAAAATGTAACTTTTCGGGCGATACTTCGTTACATACCTGAAACAAGCATGATTAAAAAAATCCTCTTCTTCTTTTTATTGCTTTCCTCGGGATATTTTGTGCAAGCTCAATATTATATGATTACCGGTAAGGTAACCAATGCTTCTATTGAACCACTTTCGGCGGTGAATATTAAAATTCAGGGTGGCATCAATGGTACTTCTACCGATGCCAATGGAAATTATACCCTCAAAGTGGAGAAAGGTAACTATGAAGTAGTGTTCACACACCTCGGTTATAAAACCATCAAGAAAAATATTACGGTTCTTCACGACGTCACACTGAACGCCATTTTGGAAGAAGATGCCACTTCATTGAAAGAAGTAGAACTCACTACCAAACGTACCGATCGCTCTCGGGAAATTATTAAAGAGGTAATTGCGAATAAAGAAAAGTATGTCGCCATTTCATACTCCTGCGAGATGTATATCAAAGCAATGCAAGAACCTCAGGAAGCGAAGTTCAAGCATAAGAAAGACAGTGCAGAAAAGGCACAGAAAAAATTCACCAAAGATTCATTGCAAAAAGTGGAAGAGATGGATTCAACCACCAAGGCCTATCGTAAAAAGAAAGATCGCGATTCGTTGGAGCATATCGCCCTCACCGATACAAGCAGCAAGGAATACAAGAAGAGAGTGGCAGCTATTAAACCACCTGATCCGTTGAAAGGAATTGCTATTAACTTAGCAGAGGTCATCATTCAAAAAAACTACGAATACCCTGATAAAATAAAAGAAGTACGAACTGCGGTGAAGCAGAAAGGGGATGAGACAAGCTTGTTTTATTTAACCTCCACCGAAGGGGAATTTAATTTTTATCAGAACCTCGTTCGTATCACCTCACTTAGTGAGTCGCCCTTTCAATCGCCTATTAGTACTGGGGGCTTGCTCGTTTACAAATACAAATTATTGCGTTCGCGTACCGAGAATGGATTGAAAATTTATACCATCAAAGTCTCACCCAATGCCATTGGAAATGCTTTAGTAACGGGGGAACTCGAAATTGTTGATAGTTTGTGGTGCATTAAAAGCATGCATCTTTCCTTCCCTAAATTTCATTTGGCGGAGTATGATGAGTTTACTATGGATGCTACGTATGCACCTGATAGTAATGGATTGTGGCTTTGTTCCAAACAAGAATTCAACTTCAAAACAAAAGTAGGAGGGGCGAAGTCGAGCGGCCGCACTGTAGTATACTATAACAAATATGAGGTGAAGAAATTTGAAAAGAAGTTCTTCAATAATGAGCTCAGTGCTACCGAACAAGATGCTTATGAGAAAGATACTGCGTTCTGGAATACCCGACGCAAAGAACCACTAACAGAGAAGGAAGTGCGATTTATTTATGTTTCGGATAGCATCAAAGCAGCACACGAAAAAAAAGAATATCTCGATTCGGTAGATAAAGTTTTGAATAAAATCACGTTCACGAAAATCATTTGGTTTGGACAACAATATTATAACCGGGAGAAGGAACTGACGCTTAATTTCGACCCGCTGTGGATTGTGTACACACCATTTGGAATTGGTGGAGCTCGGGTAAGATATGGTGTGGGAATTGATAAAAAATTCAAGAACAAGACCACCTTTTTCAATTATACGAACTTGTCGTACGGACTCAATAATAAAGATGTGAAAGGAGATATTACCGTATCGAGAACCTATAACCCATACAAACATGCCTTCTTCTATGTTCATGCCAAAAGGAATTTTGATGTGATTAATCCCTTCGATTCCTGGTTAAGCATTTTTCGTAGGGCCAATTTCTATGTAAGTACTGGAATACGAGCCTATCATCGAATTGAACTGTTCAACGGAATGTATTTCAATGCCGGATTAGAATTTGCTAAACGGTCATCCATTTCCAATTACGAATTCAACCCTTATTTCGATTCAGTTTACGAAAATTACAAATACAAACCAGCCATCTTCCAGGATTATAATGCCTTCTACTCCAACATTCTTTTTAGCTATACTCCCTTTCAAAAGTATTTAAGAGAACCCAAAGAGAAAATTATTTTAGGTTCTAAATACCCATCCTTTATTGTAGAGTGGAGAAAAGGAATTCCGAATGTTTTGGGAAGTGCCATCAACTTCGACTATTTAGAATATCGTATCGAATGGCAAGTGAAGCTGGGACTTTTTGGAAATAGCCGTTTGAATATTGTGAGTGGTAAATTTTTCAATACCAAGGAACTTCCATATATCGATTATAAATTTCAAAATAGAATAGGACCCTTGTTTTTTGCCAATCCACTCTATACTTTCCAGGCACTCGATTCCACCTATATCACTTTAAATCGATTTTATGCGGCGCATTATTATCATCGTTTCAATGGGGCCTTATTGAATAAAGTTCCCATCTTAAAAATGCTGCAACTCTCCGAAAGTGCCGGTGGTGGCCTCTTATACAGCAAGGAACATAACCTGTTTTATTTTGAGATGTTTGCCGGAATCGATCGTCAGTTTATTTTGTTTAGCGAACGAGCTCGTTTTGGATTGTACTTGGTGCAGGCGGTATCCAATAATTTCAAATCCACACCACAATTAAAAATTACCCTCGACTTTTACGATCGTGTGAATAATGTATGGAGTTATTAATTCGATCATAATACTTAGATTTGTAGATATATCATGAATATACTGGAGGTTGATCAAGTCTCGAAATTTTATACAGGAAAAACAGCGCTGAATAAAGTAAGTATCGCTATTCCTGAAGGAGCCATCTATGGTTTGTTGGGCCCCAACGGTGCGGGTAAAACAACCCTTATTCGCATCATCAATCAAATTACAGGTCCCGACGAAGGAACGGTGAAGTTCAGAGAAGAAGCGCTCGGCAATCAGCATATTTTCAGTATCGGTTACTTGCCTGAAGAACGTGGCTTGTATAAGAAGATGGAGATCGCCGACCAGATGTTATACTTCGCGCAGTTGAAAGGACTAACTCGCAATGATGCTACCAAGCGCATCAAGTACTGGTTTGAGAAGTTTGAAATAATGAGTTGGAAGAATAAAAAAATTGAAGACTTGAGTAAAGGGATGCAACAAAAGATTCAGTTTATTGCCACCATCATCCATCAGCCCGAATTATTAATTTTAGATGAGCCCTTCACTGGTTTGGATCCTGTGAATGCCGACCTTATTAGAGATGAAATTTTGGAAATGAAAAAGCAAGGTACCTCCGTGATTTTTTCTACCCACCGCATGGAAAGCGTGGAAACACTTTGCGATTATATTGCCTTGATTAATTTGTCGAATAAGGTATTGGATGGAAAGACCAGCGAAATCAAAAAGCAATATTCAAAAAATACCTATCATATTGCACTTCAAGGGGTACACCAGGATATTTTATTGCCCGAAGGTTCGCAAATCATGAATTTGACTACCAGTGTCGACAAAACCGATTTAGAAGTTTCGCTTTTGAATAATAATACCAACGCCATTTTAAATCACCTGATGCAAACGTATACCATCGTGAATTTCTCCGAAAAAATTCCTTCCATCAACGATATTTTCAAACAAAGAGTTGCTGAAACGGGGGGGGTATTGGCTGCTGGTTTTTAATACTTGGAATTTTCTCTCAAAGCCATTGAAACGACTGTGTTTTATTCATTTAATTATCCTCCGACTTTAACATCTGTTTTGTATCATTAACCCTATCTTTGCGTAACTAATTATGACTCCCGTGAAAACATTATTAATAAGTATATCATTCTTTTTAGTGTCGCTTGGCCTGCATGCTCAAACTCCTGCACCTGCCGACACCAATATTGTTCGTGTGGTGCAATTATCAGGTGTACTAAAATCGCAGGATAGTGTTCCACTGCCATATGCTACCATTCAAATTTCGGGAACGAAGTATGGGGTAAGTTCTAATATGTACGGTTATTTCACCATACCTGTGAAGGAAGGCGATTTACTACTCTTTACCTTCTTAGGATTTCATCCTGCAGGTTTTCGTGTTCCTAAAAACAATGAAACCAATAAGCTATCCATCACCCAATATTTAATACCCGATACCCAATACCTCAATGAGGTAGTTATTAACC
>CANLPK010000076.1 GCA_947492885.1 Bacteroidota bacterium | reverse complement strand
TTACTTTGGTTTTTTATTTCAATCCACGAGCCCATATCAAAGCTAGGGTGACTCTTATAATTTATTTCCGAGATTAATAATGGCGCAGTGCAATTGCCTGGAGCAAATCCTGGTGAGCCATGACGGCATGCCAAGGTCCAATTATTTATGGTGTAAAATGCTTTAGCAGTATCAATATAGTTTAATGTAAAACCCTTGCCATTGGCTGCTCCCAATCCTGCTTCGCTGGCTGCATAGCTCGCCATATATAATTTGCGATCATTGGCATCATACAATCCTATTTCATCGGTGCTCGTACTGATTCTAAATCCGGGCACATAAATAATTTTAGAAGGCGCCGTTTGAATGGAATTGAATTTTACACTATCAGTTGCAATCACGCAATACTGATTGGGTGCTAGACGCATCGTGCTATTCAATGTGTTTTTAATGCCCAACGATTTTGTATAAACCGACATGGATTGCAAATTCAATGTATCTGTTATTGATACATTTCTAATTTCTATCCAACTACCATCATTCTCAGTACTTTTTGGGTTATAATTAATTTCAGAAATGACGGTATTGATTTTGCAATTTTGTTTGGCGCCTCCAGGCGAACCTCCAAAGCAGCCAATAGCCCAATTAGTAGGATCGGATGCATTTCCAAAATAGTTTTTCGATTCTAAGGTAAACCCTTTGCCAGAAGCCATCACAGGCCAATTGCCTTGAGCACTGAATGCGACTTTTATGATTGGATTTTTGTTTTTGTTGTAAAGATTAATGGCATCGCCCGTATCATGTAAAATGTATGGTAGCACCATTTTGTTTTTGATGCCTGGGAAATATTTGTTAATGGCAATGGTGTCGTTGGCAAACAACATATACTCATTAGCAAATAGTAAGTTAGGTACAATGGATGTTACCGCTTTTTGAGAGCTGTCTTTATTGGCTAAATAATGACTGCTTAAATTCACTGGAATATTGCTATTATTCATCACTTCAAACCAATCACCTGTATTGAATACGATATCGCTCTTGTAGTTTATTTCGGTGAGCACCAGCGATTCAAAACAATTGCCTGTGGCTTTCCCGGGTGAGCCTGCAGGGCATTTACTTACCCAATACGAACTCACACTTCTATCGAAACTATCTTTAATTAATTCTAAGGTATATCCTTGCCCACTGGCGAGTGCATCCCAAGTACTGTCGATAGTATATGCCATGCCATATTTAAGTTTGGAGTTGGTATTTCTCAATACCATTTGATCGGCAACACTCGAAAGTCCGAATGAGAAATTCCCAACGAAATTTTTCACATTAGGGAAGATGTTTTTGAATTTAGTACTGTCGTTTACAATTACCAATCGTTCTCCAGCATTGAGTATTGTATTGTTTGGAATCAGGAAGGTATCTTTCAAATCATTATCTTGAAATAACCAGTTTGAAATGTTCACTGAAGTGTTTCCTTTATTCCAAAGTTCTACCCAGTCGCCGGCATCGGCTTTGGGATGTGAGTTGAAATTGTATTCGCTAATTATAATGCTGTCACTGCAAGATGTGTAAGCTTGTCCCGGACTGCCTCCAAGGCAACCTCTGAACCATTTATTTCCTAAATGAAAATCGCTGGTATCAAAACGCAATTCCATGGTGTATCCTCGGTTATCGATATAGGAAGGCCATGGTAATGAATCATTATAATCAATCAAGGAGATATGGTTTCCTAATGAATCATAGATTATGATCCGCTCTCCCAAACTGCTTAAATTGAAATTCAAATTCCCAATTACATTGGGTACTTGAGGATACATCTTTTTGAATTTCAAAGTATCGGCAGCTACCACCACGTATGCGTTGGGTGCAAGCACATAATCATTAGCAAGGATAAATCCACCGGAGGTGCTATCCGTAAATTGCCAGCCTTTCAAATGGTAACTCACGTTGCTCTTATTCTTTATTTCGAACCAGTCGCCCGCATCATTGAATGGTGCCGATTTGTAATTGACTTCGGTAAATAAAATTCCAGTGGTGCAATTACTTCTGGTGCCGTTGGGTGAACCTCCAATGCAAGCAATCTCCCAATTAATTCCATTTGAATAATCGTTGGTGGTGCCATTATAATCTAAAGTATAACCTGTTCCATTGGCTTGTTTGGTAAAGGCCAGGGTATCATCGTAAACTACCGAAAATACTAGGGTATCCGCTGTATTGTATAATTTTATTTCATCTCCATTATTTGCCAATCCAAAGAGTGGTAATGTAATTACATTTTGTGTTGGGTAGTACTTTCTAAACTTTGCTATATCATTACATACCACCAATCGGCCATTGGCTGCGATACTTCCGGAGCCAATAAGAAAACGACCTTCAAAATTTTTATTTCGAATGCTATAGCCACTTAAATTAATACTTTGATTGGTGGTATTCAATAACTCAAACCAGGTACCTGCATCAATCAATTGCCCAGCGTTGTAATTTATTTCGCTTACAATAATTTTCTCATTGCAATTTTGGAATGATGCTCCAGGTGATCCGCCAACACAGCCATTGCGCCAATTGTTGGCAATGCTTGCATTTAGTGTATCGTTTTTCAATTCCATATTTCTTCCTGCTCCATCTGCTGCAAGGGGCCATGGTTGTTTATTATCGTATCGAACATTCAAAAATTCAGTGCCTGCTGCATCTACCAAGGTGAGCGCCTCATTGCTAGTTGATAAATCGAAGGGTAAATATTTTTTTATGAAGCTATTGCCAACGTAAATATTTGCAAACCGTAAACTGTCGCTAGCCAAGATCCAATGGGCGCCAGCGGCAATAGTGCTTCCTTGAGGGAAAGTGTATTCTCTCCATTTTCCTTGTAATATTTTCCATCCGCTGATATCAATGGCAGTGCTGCCATAATTGGTGAGCTCCGCCCACGATCCTGAATTCCAGGTGGCTTCGGGTGAATAGTTGATTTCTGTGAAAGTAATTTTCGGTATGGTTGTTCTTGTCGCGAAATGTGCAACGATGGTATCAACTCCAGCTATACGAATCTTCGCATCGGCAAGTGCAGCGGATGTTTTAAAGGTATCGATGCCCGCAGTCCAATAATCAAAAACATAATCTTTAGTAGGAATGGCCTTTAATAATACATCGATTTTCCCATGATACTTTCCGGTATAAGGCAGGTTGGCGAAGGCCAATGAATTCACCTGAATCTGGCCACTTCCTGCAGGAATAGTTTTGAAGGTGGTGGCATATGGCCCCGATAAATTATAACATGTATTGAGCCCAGTACTGAGTACCGAACATCTATTCGATACATAATTACGCAAGGTGGTTGCATTGTCATTCCATTCGTTATAGGTGCCAAACCAACGATTGGCGTGCTTGGTCATTTCCGGATCGAGCAAGCTGATGATGCTATCTAAATTATATAACATGTTCGCACTACTAAAAGTAGTATTGAACAAATCGATATATCGTGAAATGTAAAACTGATTGAATGTTGGATTTTGTCGTAGTTTCATTAATAAATCAATATGCCCTTCGGGGTCACTAATGCCATTGCTTTCAATATTACAAGGCAATGCTGTATAGGCATTGGTGGGTACTCCCGTATAATTGATATAAAAACCAAACACGGCATCATTGTCCCATAAGGTATATCCCCATTTTTTATGGCCACCTTTGGGGTCGGTACCTCTCCACCATCCCGTATTATAATTTAGCCAATCGGTACATACCGATACCGAATTTATGATTGCATAATCTACCAAACTTTTCAAATCAATATTCGCTACAACCAAAGCATAGTTTGCCGAGTCGGCCATATTGTTATTCATCACAAACGATCGAATGGCACTCCAGTCGGTGATTGACTGATTACCTCCGTACTGCGCCCAGGTGCCTCCCCAGGTTTCTATGTATTGCAAATGATACTTATCCTGATTATAATAAAACTTGGTGTAATCTTGTTCATCGGCACGCTCGCGCATATCATATACGCCCCAATATTTTCCATTTAAATAAATGATGGCCTTCTCACCTGTTCTTGCATCCACATCAAGCTTGCCTTGAATGGCCATATTTTGAACATAGGCATCGCGTATATGCGCGCTGCCTGCATTAGAGCTATGATGTGAGGCAGGATAGTTATCATCGCCTGCTGCGCGTAATATGATTCCTTGAAAATCATTCCTTTCGCTTAAGGCAAATAATTTCACATGGATGGCGTCGTTATATCCCATCTCATCTCGGGTTTTATAATCCAAGCTTCGTTGGTCGTTGGCCCACGAATCCTGCCCATGAGAATTGAAATTACCATAAGCTGTTTCAATTAATACTTTGTTTTTGTCAAAAAATTCAAAGGAGCCATCAGGCCTGAAACTTTGATTGCCATTGGCTAGCGTGTTCAAATCAGTACCCGCGATGGATATTACAGGCATGGTATGATTTACGTTGATAAAGAAGGTGCCAAAGGTGAAGAAGCTCGGTAGAATGCTTGTATTGTAGCTATATGTAACCGCTTTAATAACCTTGGTACTATCAATTAAAATTCCGGAAGAATTATATTGAGTGCCACCTACCAATGGGTCGGTGCCATTCGTTGTATAATAAATGCGTGAATTGGGTTCGGGATTAGTGAGATATACTCGGAAGGAGGCTGTATAAAATCCGGGCGACTTCGTGAAGCTTGCTGATGCAGCATAGGCAGTTTTGTATGCTCCACTATTCGTGGTTTCAGGAGAGGGTGTGGTGAAAATTTGCCAATTGCCACTTACTTTACCTATTGAATGCCCTTTTTGATGACGTCGTATTTGAACACGTTCTAATAAGTTCCCATTGGCATCGCTGAGTAAAATCCAGTCCGGGTTTTTTTTCGATTGAGTAAGTTTAAAGGAAGCGTGTAAATAACCTCCAGCATTTTCATTTCTGCCATCTGCCCAAATTACTTTGAATCCGTTGGCTTGAATGACAACGCCACTAGGGATCTTCCATTTGCGTGCATCTTTAACATCGTCACTTACATAGTACCCCCCAATATTTACAGGGATTGCACTTGCATTCACTAGCTCAATCCAATCGTTATACTCGCTATAATTATCTAATGAGGTGGAGAGGTTACTACAGCAATATTCATTCAGACTAATCTGTGCAGCGCTCTGTGAAAAAATAAAACCAAGAAAAGAAATGGCGAGTAATTTTAATTTCATATTTCAAATGTATGAAAATTAATCACTAAAAAGTGGCTCTCAGTTCAGAATGACAATCAAGTCAAGTCAAAAAAAAATTACTATGCGATAGAATCCTCGATACTGAATTTGCTTTGCTGATTTTTTTGAAGAAACAATGTGGTTAGAATTGTTGCCCATACTACAAAACAAGGAATTACCTTCATGTGAATTTTTTCAAAAACCTCATGACGAATATATGGTGGGAAAACATCTGAAGGGGAGAGTTGAGTGAAAATTAAAACAGTCATCAACAAGATAAAATTGAATTTCGAATAGGAATCATAAAAATACCAAAGTGCCACACCAAGCACAGGGATGATGAATGTTGGCGATTCCGATTTGTGATTAAAAATCACAACCCATATCATAATCAAAGCAAGGAGCTGAGTTCGGAAATGAAAATTTTGATAGCGCTTGAAATAAAGCAAGGAAGAAAATGTTAATAAGGTACCTATAGCAATCACCACCGTCTTATTAATCGCGGTTTGAGTTATATCGTTCACCAAGGCCATCACCGAGATGCCTGTAGAGTTGGAGTAGTCGTTGGCCAACATCCGAAACCAGCTCTCATATTGAATTTGGAGGCTATTAAAGGAAACGAGTATTAACGGTAATGCAATAAGCACAACCCCTGTTATTATGGCCATCAAAATGAATTTCAATTTTTCAGGATAAAATAAGAAGAGTACACCAGCCACTGCAGCATAAGGTTTAATAATTGTTGCAACGCCAATAAAAATAGCAGCCATCAAAACATTTTTGTTCTCAAATGCCATGAAAGTTAGCACAAACAAAGCCGCAATCAAAGCATTACTTTGGCAACTCTGTGCAGAGAGTATAAGTTCTGGCAAAACAAACCACATCATCCATTGCTTATTTCGATCGCTTAATTTGGGTAGGTTACGAATGGCATAAAATACCAGCAAAGTATTGGTGAGATTCCATAAAATAAGCCCTAGTAAGTCGGGCAGATAGGCATAAGGAAGCATGAATACTGCAAAAGTGGGGCTGTATTTATACAAATCGTAGGCGCCATCTTGCTCGTATCCAATATACATATCCTGATGGTTTAGGAGATGCATTATGGATTGCTTGAATAAAATATAATTATTGTAATGAGAAAATTTTCCTAAGAAATTGTGAGCTGGAAAGTATCGTTGCATACTTACCAATACAGTAGCCAAAACAAAAATCGCGAACAGGAATCGAAAATTAAGAACCCATTCTTTGATTTTTTGCATATAGAAAAATAACTTAGAGTGCTCTTACAACCTCAGTAATTCCTTTGGTGGTTGGGGTTACTGTCATTACTGGAGTCGTAGCGTTGTTTACAATTTGTTGAGCATAACTTCCAATAATAATTTCGCTTAATCCCTCATCTTGCTGTGTCATAATCATGATTAAGTCGGCATTGATATTATCAGCATAGTTAATTGTTTCCTTCGCCAACCCTGCTTTATCGCTTAAAAAGTAAGAAGTGAACTGAACTCCAGCATCGCGGAATTGTGCTTCCACATTATTGATATTGGCATTGATTTTATGCCCTAAGAATTCATCATCCTCGCGGAATGAAAGGATATGAATTGTAGAATTAAATTTCTGTGCAAGATGAATCGCCCATTTTACCTTCTGACGCGTTTCAAAACTTAAATCAATCGGGAATACGATATTTTTATATCCATCTCCAAAATGTTTTTCCTTAATAACAATAACAGGAACATCGGCCTGACTAATCACGCGTTGTGCATTGCTACCCATAATTTTCTTCAAGCCACTCGCTCCATGAGTACCCATTACAATACTGTCGCAGTTGAATTCTTCAGCAGTTTCAACAATCGTCTTATAAATGCTATGTGCCGATCTAACAACAGTAGTGATATCGATATTATGTTTTGCTTTTACTTCGTCTTTTATTTGGTCAAGTTTGGTTTGTAAACTCTTTTCAACCATCTCTTCGGTAGCATTTTTTGAGAAGATGGAAGTGATAAGATTTCCTGTATCATAGATCGCCATCAAGGCAATATCATTGTCAAAAGTTTTAGCGATCATAATGGCATGTTCAAGCGCCAAGTCAGCAACCTCCGAAAAGTCGGTAGGCACAAGCATCATATTCTTTTTTGTTATATCCATTTTGTAGGGTTAATTTGCAATGCAAAGGTAACATTTTACTAGTCGGGATGCAATAAGAAACTTAATTTTCTTCATCCTCAATATAAACAGAAATTTATCGTTATTCTAATCAAAATACAAATAATCCAATGAACAAATTATTAAGTCTGATTGCAATGCTTATTGCCACCCAAGTAATGAGCCAAACCAAGAGTATTACTCCCTTGAAAGCCACTAAAATTGCCATCTTTAAAAATGGGACTTACTTTGTAGCTAAAGAAGGGGTGGCAACTTCCAAATCAAAGGTGTTTTATTTTACGCCTCCTGCAAATGCTCTCAATGGTACCTTTTGGTATGCGCTGAAAGAGGGTAAAATACAAGCGATTCAAATAATGGATGCACCCACACAGGTATTCAAGCAGGCAACATCATTTGGCGAATACCTTGCTAGCAATATCAATTCGGAAGTGACACTTACGGTGTTGTATGGTAACAATTCGAGTACGATTAAAGGTGTTATTTCTAACTTTTATACCGATGCCCGAATGGTAGTTATAAAGCTCAATGATGGCAGCCTCAAGCTT
This sequence comes from Bacteroidota bacterium, assembly GCA_947492885.1. Classification (GTDB taxonomy): domain Bacteria; phylum Bacteroidota; class Bacteroidia; order UKL13-3; family UKL13-3; genus CAINMV01. The sequence continues at coordinate 6,023 of CANLPK010000076.1, read as the reverse complement.
GTCAATGTGATTAGTATTTCCGATGTGAACTTGGCTGCGAATGCAAAGAGTGCTTTTATGAGTGATAGTACCGTAAGGCTTGCCAAAGTGCAATTGGAAAAGGAAATAAATAATTCGAAATTCAGCACCCTTTGTATGCAAACAGGAATCAGTTGGGTGCCTTCTTATTTTATACAACTTAAAGATTCTAAAACGGCGTCATTGGATATAAAAGCATCCATTGAAAATACAAGCGAAAATTTCACCGATGTGCCCATGAGTTTGGTGGTTGGAAACCCGCAAATGTATTATGGCAAACAACTCGATATGATGAGTAGCGTTATTGCAAGTAATGGTGGTGGAAATGATAACTATACTCAAAAATCAATCTATTCGAATATGTCAGCTTCCTACGACGGCAATGCGGAGAGTACTTCCGACAATACAACAGAAGTTAGTGGGGAGAAAAGCAATGATTTGTACTATTATAATTTAGGGAATATGAGTTTGGATAAGGATGCCAAGGTTATTGTAATGTTGGGTTCAAAAGAGATTGAATACAAAGATTTATATGAACTAGATATCGAGGATAAAGCGAATTTTTGGTATACACATGTGGCCGGTATCGACCCCAATGCTACTTATGAAACATGGCATGTCTTGAAAATTGAAAATACTACCAATACACCACTTTCAACAGGCCCTATTTTTGTTACCGATGAAAATGGCAAACCACTGGCACAAGATGAATTAAAATATACACCCATCGGTGCTAAAACTAAAATTAAATTATCGAAAGCAATCGATGTGCAAACTTGCGATGATGAAGAAATTGTATCGAAAGATGCCAATAAAGTAAGACTCAATAAAAGGGATTATGAAACGGTGAAAATTAAAGGGAAAATCAAGGTGGTGAATTACCAAGCCAAGCAAATAAATATTGCAATTAGTAAAACAATTAACGGTAAAATCACCAATGGTAATGCGGGCACCATCACCATCTTGCCCAATCGCAACGCCAATTACAATAATGTAAATGATATCAATGTAGTTCGCTGGGAGAAAATAATTAAACCCAACGAAACACTTTATTTAGATTATGAATATGAAGTTTTAGTGTATTTGAACTAGATGAAAACGATAAAGAAAACCGAATTAATCTTAAATGCCGATGGCAGTATTTATCACCTCCACGCATTGCCTGGTGAAATTGCCGAAACCATCTTTTTAGTGGGTGATCCCGAACGTGTTCCATTCGTTTCAAAGCATTTTGACACTATCGAAATTAAAAAACAAAACCGCGAATTCGAAATTCATACCGGCATCAAAAATGGTATTCGGGCCTCTGTAATCAGCACGGGTATTGGTACCGACAATATCGATATCGTACTCAATGAAATAGATGCCTTGTTTAATATCGATTTCAAAACCTATCATATCAAGGATAATCTAACTGCGCTGAAATTTATTCGTATTGGCACGAGCGGTGCCATACAACCCAATCTGCCTATCGATAGTTGGGTTGCCAGCGAACATGCTTTTGGTTTCGATGCCTTGGGTGGATACTATCCAACAACAGAAAATAAAAACTGTATTGATGTCACCAATGCTTTGTTATATAAGCTGTCGACACTTACTGGTATGGAAAATCGCCCATATTTGAGTAGTGCTTCTCCTCAATTATTGGCGCAATTGCCCGCCTCCTTTATTCATGGTGTCACCGTTACCATGCCAGGCTTCTACGCTCCTCAAGGCCGCGTGCTCCGTGCCCAAACTCGATATTCACTTGATTTAGTTTCGTTTCTTAATGCTCAGGAATATTGTGAAAAGTTGTTTACTAATATTGAAATGGAAACTGCTGGTATTTATTTATTAGCATCATTATTAGGTCATGAAGCGATTTCCCTCAGTGCTATATTAGCGAATCGCATTACTGATGAATTCTCAGCTAACCCTGAAAAAACCATTCAATTGGGAATTGAAGAAATCTTAGATTGTTTCTTGAAACCATTGTAAAGCAAGGGCTTTAGTGGTTTTTGTGATTTTACTTCATTTTTTGTCGGGGTGCTGTAACTTTCTCTTTGTGATATGCGTAAGAACTATATATATCACCAATACCTGATTTATTATGAGACTCGCTTTTCATTTTTCCATCGCCTTACTTTTTGTGTTTCAGCTAACCATCGCTCAAACCAATTTTTCTAGAATTACCTGTGGTAGCAGCATTACGCTGAATATAAAACAAGGCGATTCTTGCAGCTATTCATCTAACCGTGATCCCAATTCGGATAACCCGAATAAAATGGTTTTTGAAATTTATAATAATACCCTTCATATTGAAGGTGGAAATTATAAAGACGCAGTGGCAAATGTTACTGTTAAGGATTTGAAAGGATTAACAGTAGATGGGGTGACCAAAGTAAACTTTGAGAACACCATTACCTCCGATGAGTTGAAACTTAACTTCAACGGTGCTTCCAAAGCCTTCTTGAAATTGGCTGTAAATAATTTAATGATGGAAGCCGACGGGGCATCTCAAATAGAAATGCAAGGCAACTGTGCCAATGGTGAAATAGAAATTAATGGAGCATCGAAAGTTTTTGCTCAAAAATGCATCTTCGGAAAATGTAAAGTAGAAGCCAATGGTGCCTCTCAATGTAATATCGATTCGGTAACCACTGATTTGAAAGCAGAAGCAACAGGTGCATCTAAAATTTATCTTAAAAATATTCCAGAAGTATACGTTGCCTCTCGCTCAGGCTTGGGTAAAATATATGAAGGAACTGAATCGCGCGATACCACAATCCAAATTGATACTAAAGTGGTTATTAATGACAATACCGACAGCGAAACACATACCGAAACACATACGAACTGGTATAATTCTGATGCTGGTTTTAATTGGACAGGCTTGAATCTTGGATTCAACGGGCTACTCAATACCAATAATACATTGAAAGCTCCGGTAGGTTACGATTTCTTAGAAATGAATAATGCCAGCTCAATACAAATTGGCTTGAATTTATTTGAGAAGGATTTTAATATCTATAAGCACTATGTGATGGGAATGGTAGGCGCCGGATTTAGCTGGAACAACTACAAATTCTCAACTCAAAGTGTATTGCAACCACACCAACCGGTACTCACTGCTATAAAGGATACAGTAAATAATCTAAGTGTTAATAAATTGAGAGTTTCTTACTTCAATGTCCCAGTATTAATTGGATTCAATACCAGCCAAAATAGCAATAAAGCATTTCATGTTGCTGCAGGCGTAGTAGTTGGCGTTAGAATGGGTGGGATGGTGAAGACTGTTTCCGACACCAAAGATGGCAAACAACATGGAAAAACATTCGCATTGTATAATACCGACCAAGTGCGTTACGATGTGATGATTAGACTAAAATATAAATGGGCAAATATTTGGGCTACCTATAGCTTGAATGGCCTCTTCAAGAAAAATCAAGGACCAGAAGTTCACCCTATTGCAGTTGGGGTCAATATCCTTGAGTTTTAAACTGCTAAATTCTTCTTCATATAATATTTGATTCTTAAAGCGGGCTATTGCCCGCTTTTTGTTTAATATTATTTTAGCAAAATGGCAATGCGTAGTACTAACTTCTGAATCGGCCGAAAACCCCCAGTGGAAGCTTACTTCCCGTGGTTGCATGTAAATAAAGTTCTCCGTATTTTAAATTATTTGCTTTTGGGAAATGATGGTTCAAAAGGTTCTCAATAATCAATGATGAAAATCCTAATGAGTAGGTATTCAAGATGAAAAAATGATCCTCAGGATCCAATATCTTTTTACAATCGGCAAGCATCTCATCAATCATGTCTTCCAATTTCCAACGTTCTCCCTTTGTTCCCAAGCCATAAGCAGGAGGGTCGAGCATGATGCCCTGATATTTTTTCAATCGACGAACTTCTCTCTGTACATATTTCCCCGCATCTTCAATGGTCCATCTTACATCATGCATTTTGCTGAGTACCATATTTTCGTTGGCCCAGTTTACTACTTGCTTGATGCTATCAACATGCACCACATCTGCACCCGCAGCCTTGGCCGCTAATGTGGCGCCACCTGTATAGGCGAATAAGTTCAATACCTTCGGATTGGCAGTCTTCAGCCCTTTCACTGATTCATATATATAATCCCAATTGGCTGCTTGCTCTGGAAAAATTCCGATATGCTTGAATTGGGTAAGTGCCAGTTTCAATGTGATATCAAGCCCCTCATGATGGTAATTGATTTTCCAATTATCGGGCATGTCTTTCTTGGTAAGCCATTCGCCTTTATGACTGCCTCTCTGTTCAAAGATAGCATGGGCCTTGCTTTTCCATTCGGCATCGCTCCATTTCTTTTGCCATACTGCCTGTGGTTCAGGTCGTGATGTGATGAAATCGCCGAAGCGTTCCAACTTCTCAAAATTACCGCAATCGAGTAATTCATAGTTGGTGAAATGTTGAGGTGTAAGTAATAGCATTTTGGGCAAAGGTAATAGTTGAATTCTTAACCCACCGATTTATGCATTTTGATGCCATAAAATTGTAATTTTATAGCCATATGACTTGAAAATCTCAAGATTTTGGTTAGATTTGGCAATTGCGAAAACCTTCCAGTATGGGGTTAAAATTTACCAATTACTTAAAACTCATTTTTGTGCTTATTTCGGTTCTGCCTTTTCAACTGGGCATGACTCAAATATGCAGCATCAATAAGTTCCAAGTATACCCCGATTCGCTCAATCGAAAACGCAACGATACCACCGTTTGCTTTCGTTCTTGCCTCGATTTATTCGCAAAAGTTCCTCCCCTTAGACAAACAAGCTCTTACGCAATTTCCAATATCCCCTTTATCGATTCCTTACCCTGTGAAGGTTATGGCACCATCCCTAACGGTTTTAGTCAGCCTACGAATGTTCATTCACCAGTAATTGATATCGGTTTCAATTTCTGCTTTTTTGGAAACTCCTTTTCTAAATGTGTGATTTCCGATAATGGATATATATCCTTCGATACAACCTTAGCAGGCAACGCTTCAAAGTACGATTTATCGGCCTTCCCAGGCCTTCCAACCAACGGTACCATCGATTACCTCAATGCCATTATGGGCTGTTGCATGGATTTGCAAGTAACCTTGAATGGGGAAATTACTACCCAAACTATTGGCACAGCACCCTACCGCGTATTTATTGTGAAATATAACCATTGTGCCTATGAAGGTGGATCGTGTGCTTATCCAGCCAATGAATTGGATATGAAAATGGTGCTTTATGAAACAACCAATATCATAGAAATCTATATCAAAAAGAAAACGGTTTGTGCCTCCTGGAATGGTGGGAAAGCAATTCAAGGGATTCAGGATGAAAATGGAACTGTTGGATTTGCCACTACTGGCCGCAATTGTAGCCAATGGAGCGCGAATAACGATGCAAAGAGATATACACCCAATGGCGCTGTTAACAGTTACACGCTAAAATGGTATCAAGGTACAAGTGTACTCGGTTCCAACTTTATTCAAACGGTGTGCCCGCCTGCAAGTGCATGGTATCGCTGCGAACTCACCATCGCGCCCTATTGCGGTATCACACAACCTGTAACGGTGAGCGACTCGGTTTACTTAAATGTAAAAGGTTCGTCGAGTATTGTCAACATAGTTAATGTGAACGATACTGTAAAATGTAGCTCCTACTTCAATGTATTGGATGCCGGTTCGGGTGGCATCGCTTACCGCTGGAATACGGGAAGCAGAAACCGTTTTTTAAATGTTGCCAAGGAGGGAATTTATTATTGCTCTAAAATCACCGATACGTCCAACTGTTATTTCGATTCCTTGCGTTTCGATGTAAGAAGCGAAAAAGTATTTCTAGATAGTAGCCGCGCCTATGGCTGTTTGCCGCAGTCATTAGGCCATCTCAAAGTAAATGGCTCTGGAGGAAAAGGCACCATCCTTTATAAAATTGGGAATAAAAGTTATAGCACCAATAATATTTTTGATAGCCTCACGTACGGCAGTTATCATGTGAAAATAAAGGACTCTC
>CANLPK010000075.1 GCA_947492885.1 Bacteroidota bacterium | reverse complement strand
GATGAAGGGATGTTTCCGCTCACCGAAATCTCTAAATTGGATTTGGCTAAAGCGGGATTGAAAATTCCTGTAAGCGATATCTATAATCCCAATGGAACCAGCCTGGTCGATGCTGTGGTGCGTGTTGGTGGATGTACAGGTTCTTTCATTAGCAACGAAGGGTTATTCATTACCAACCACCACTGTGGATTTAGTAGTGTGAGTAGCGCCAGTACAGTAGAACATAATTACCTGCGCGATGGCTATTATGCGGAAACCAATGAGCAGGAAATCAAAACCGGACTCACCACAAAAATCATCGACTCGTATGTAGATGTATCAGTGTTGGTGCTCAAAGGCATAGCTGATGCCCCAAGCGATGTTGATCGCACTGCTTTGATAAGATCTAATTCACAAGCCATCATAAAATCTGAAAAACAAAAAAATGCAAACCTCGATTATGAAGTGAGTGAAATGTTTACGGGTCGCACTTTTGTTTTGTTCAGATATAAAACGCTAAAAGATATTCGTATTGTTTATAATCCACCCATCACCATTGGAGAGTTTGGAGGCGAAAGTGATAATTGGGTATGGCCTCGACATAATGGCGACTTCTGTATCATGCGCGCCTATGTGGCCCCTGATGGAAGCAGCAAAACGTACGATAAGGCCAATATTCCTTTTCACCCTAAAAAGTTTTTGAAGGTGAATGCAAAAGGAATTAAGGAGAATGATTTTGTATTTATTCTCGGATTTCCTGGACGTACCTACCGCCATGTGCCATCACAGTTTGTAGCCTATCAGCAAAATTATTCCATGCCATTCATTGCCGATGTATACGAGTGGGAAATTGCGAAAATGCTGGAGCTGAGCAAGGAAAGTGTTGCCAAACAACTGGCTTACGCATCTCAAATTAAAGGATTAGCAAATACTTCAAAAAATTATCGTGGCAAACTACAAGGTCTCTCTCGCACGCATTTGGTAGATCAAAAAGTGGCCAACGAAAAGCTGATGATCGATATGCTGAATACGGATGATGCGAAGAGCCCGAATAAAAATTTATTCAAGGAAATTGAAACAGCCTATGCAGAACTCAATGCCCATGCCGAAAGAAATGTATGGTTGCAACAAGTTCCAAATATCATTCGACTACTTCCTACTTGTTATAATTATATGGCAATAAAAGCGATGTATCGATTGGGAGATACAACCGATGCCAATAGGATATCGGAAAGTACCCGCTCACAAATATTGTCATTGTATAACCCAGCAGTGGAAATTCCAACCCTGGCGCATTTAATTTATATGGCTTCTCGTTTCAAGCCTGAGAACAGAGTGAAGGCCGTAGATCAATATTTTAGTGGATTGGATGAGAAAGCCATCTTACAAAAGCTCAATAAAATGTTGAGTAAGTCAATTTTTGGTGATGCAAATAAAGTACGCGCTTCGCTAACAAAGAAAAAAGCAAGTGCCATGAAAACGAATGATGAGTTTTGCAAATTCATTAAAGATTTATATATACAAATCAATGAATTCAATGCATTTATTGGTCCGTGGCAATCGAAAGTAGCTGCCCTTACCACCCGCTATAACGATGCGGAAATGCTCTTGCAAAGTAATACTTACACTCCGGATGCAAATTCAACCATGCGTTTAACCTACGGACATATCAAAGGTTATGCGCCACAAGATGCTGTTTATCACAAGCCATTTACAACGCTTAAAGGCATCATTGAAAAGCACACGGCCACTGGTGATTATGAGATGCCTTCTGTATTGAAAAAATTGATTGAGGAGCAAAATTATGGTGAATGGGCGGATAAAGATTTGGGAGATGTATGTGTAGGATTTTTATACAACCTCGATACCACCGGAGGCAATAGCGGAAGCCCTGTACTCGACGCCTACGGTAATTTCATTGGAATCAATTTCGATCGTGCCTATACTGCCACCATCAACGATTATGCGTGGAACGAAAACTATAGCCGCAGTATTGGTTGCGATGCACGATACATTTGTTTTGTGCTCGATAAATACGCGCATGCAGATGCTTTGCTAAAAGAAATGGGTGTAAGAAATTAGCTTTTTTGTTCATGAAAAATAAAAGCGCTATTTGGAAATCACGGCTGCTATGGTTGGTTTTAATTCTTGTTTTACTTTTTTGCGCTACTTTTTTATACCTGCGCAATCGTACCAATCATTCCAAGATTAATGATCCACGATGGGGAGAGGTGATAGATAGTTTTCATCATGTGAAAGTTTATTATAACAGTAATGTAGCTAATACTGGGGCACGAAATCTAAGTCCCGAGGGATATAATCTGGGCATGAAATATCAGTGTGTGGAATTTGTGAAGCGTTATTATTACGAATACCTTCATCATCAGATGCCCGATTCGTATGGAAATGCGAAAGACTTTTTCAATGACAAATTACCGGATGCCAGTTTTAATGAGCGACGCGGGCTCATGCAATTTCGAAATCCATCAAAACAAATGCCTGCGGTGAATGACCTGCTTATATTCGATGGACATTTGGGCAATCGCTACGGGCATGTAGCCATTATATGTGAAGTAGATTCAGTTTCTATCACCATCATACAACAAAACCCAGGTCCAACGGCCCCTTCAAGGGCGCAGCTACCATTAATTCACGAGGCTGATTCTTGGAAAATTGATCATAATCGAGTATTGGGATGGTTGCGGTAATCGTAAGTAAGAAGAATTTATTTATGTTTCATAAATCATCAACCATACTGATTTAATCAGGAGTAATAATTCAGGTAATTTAGAATTTAATTATTGCGAGGATGGTGGGTATCGAGTACCTCCAAGAATTTTTGAACTTGTAAAAGCTCTGGAAAGAAATCGAAGAAGGCAGTATGCTCATCGAAATTGCGAAGTAAGGCACGCTCAAAAAATGCGATCCCCTCTTTTACCATTCCATTTTTGTATAGATATCCTGCAGCTCTATAGTAGAATTGGGTAACAGTATAATCTTCTTCAATTCTATCGAGCAACATCGTGATAGCAGCTTCTTGTTCTCCGTTATCAAACTTCACTGCGCTCCAATCCAACCATGCTTCGTGTAAGTTTGGGTTTAAGGTGGTTGCCTGATCGAAAGCCTTTTCACATTCGTCGATTAAGCCTAATGAATAAAGCACATCGGCATAAGCAAACCAATATTCTCCGTTCATCGGATCGATATCGAGAGCACGTTTGTAATAGTGTTGTGCCTCAATCATCTTATCTTCATTATCGTAACAAATTCCTAATCCGTACCAGGCTTCATCGAGTTGAGGAAGTAACTGAACTGCTTTTTTGTAGTGATTCCGAGCTTCGGTGAAATCTTCAAGTTGCTCGTAACATTCACCAATATTGCAATGACAGAAAGCATCGGGACCATCGAGTTCCATGGTGGTGAGGTAATTATCGATGGCTTCCTTGTACTTACTCAAATGCATTTGTGCATTGGCTTTGTTGAAGAAGGCATTGCTTAAATTCTCATCGATAATGATGGCATAATCAAAAGCCCATTCGGCTTTTTCATAGCGCTGCATCTTACTGAATGAAATGCCCAAATTGTACCAGGCATTGGCATTGTAAGGATGGCGGTCAATAAATTTCTCGTAAAACTTAGTGCTTTCTTCGTTATTGCCCAAAGCTTCATAGCATAGGCCGATTTCAAAAAAAGCTTGCTCGTTATGTTGATCAAATTCAAGACTCCGGGTAAACATTTGTAAGGCCCGTTTAAAATCTTGTTTGTCTTCATACAAGAAACCGAGATGCATATATACTTCACTCTTCTCATCCGTACATTCTAATGCATTATATAAACAAGCAATGGCCTCATCAAATTTCTCTTGTATTTCGAGGGAATCCGATTTTGTAATATGAATTTCTGGATTGGTAGGTTCAAGGAGTTCAATTTCCTCAATAATAGCCAATGCACTCACCGCATCATCTAACAAATTATGCGCTTGTGCTTTCTTAAGTTTAAAATGAATATTAAATGGACTTTGCTCTAAAGCGATTTGTGAAGCATTAAGGGCTTTGCGTGGTTTACCCTGAGCAATATAAAATTCGATAATGTCTTCAAAGGTTTCTTCATCAAGGTAGATACTTTCTCGGTTCTGAAGCATTTTCTCAAAACTTTCTACTGCCCTCCTAACATCATCACTAAAAAAATCGTTTCTGTCAATCATCATACCTGCTATTTCTAATTCAAATATACCATTTTAAATATTACTGGCAAAGTCAAATTATGGTCATTACACCGCAATTCTGTAACGAGTTACTAACCAAGCCCGAAAAGCTATAATGAGCGTACTTCTTGAATGATAAAGCGCTACATTATTGAATGTTTAAGATAAAAGAAATCAAATATTAATATTCAAAAAGTGCTAAAATACAAGATCAATCAGGATGGTTTTACCGTTCACCGTAAATGAACCACCTTTCTTTTTACCCATTAATTGCAAGGATACGGGAGCCTGTGTAGAGATGATATTGATTTTCTCCTCTTCAAATACCTTTCCTCCAATACTGCTAGCAATAAAATAATTGATCTCCTTGCAATGTATGAATGCACCAGCTTGTACTTCACTAAAAATGGCATCCACAGGGACTTGTTTTAACTGAGCCAGTTGCTTCTTACCTTCAAACAGTTGCAATCCGGCACGGTCACTATCTATTTGTCCCATCACTTTCGTAATCTCATACTTATCACCCATGCTACTTTTTTCTTCTCCATTGGCTGCTTCCTGAGCGCGTTCCATCGACTCCATTGCTTCTGCCACCTTAGCCTGTAAGAGTTGCTCACAAAAGGTTTTGAGCTGTTTCTTATATGCTAGCTTGTCGGCATTTTTTAATTTAGAAAAATTCATGATGAAAGGTATGAGGAATAATTCAATTAAGAATTTAACCTACTCGAAGCATTGATTAATTGAAATAATTTTTAAGGGGAGATAGAGTAGCTACTACCAAATTTTAATAATCTCCTTTTTATACATCGCATCACCCTCCTTAATATTAAAGGCTTTGAAGAATTCAGGCATATTGCTCAAAGGGCCATTGATACGGAACATGGCTGGCGAGTGAACATCACTCATAATTTGCATTGCCAATCGTTTATCAGTGCTTTGTACCATCCAGCTATAAGCAAATCCAAGGAAATATCTTTGCTCTGGGGTAAGTCCGTTGATGGGCTTGCCTGCCTTGGCTTGTGGGGTTTTCATGAAGGCTTCATATCCCATCACTGCACCGCCAAGGTCGGCAATATTTTCACCTAATGTGGCATCTCCACGAATATGCAAGAGCTGACTATCGGCAGTAAGTGTATACGCGCTGTACTGATCAGAAAGTAGCTTGGCACGCTCTTGGAATTTCGTTCCATCAGCATCCGACCACCAGCTTTTTAAATTACCCACTTCATCATACAATCGACCATTATCGTCAAATCCATGCGTTACTTCATGTCCAATGGTACTGCCTCCAATAATGGCATATAAGATGGCATCATCAGGCATCTCACCCATAGCAAATCCAGGAACGATAATATTGCAACCAGGAATAACAATTTCGTTGGATGTTGGTTGATAATAGGCGTTATAAGTTTGCGGAGTCATGTCCCAACGGCTATTATCAATGGGTTTTCCATAACGTGCTGCCATATCGGCAAAGGCCCATTGGTTAACACGCATCATGTTTTTTAGATACTCGTTACGTTTAATATCAATCGAACTCATATCTCTCCATTTATCAGGGTATCCCATTTTTAAGTTTACCTTACTGAGTTTATAGAGTGCTTTCTCTTTGGTTGAATCGCTCATCCAATCGAGGTTTTGAATATGTTCTTTGTATACTTCAATAATATTTTTTGCGATTTCGGTGAGTTTCTCTTTGGTATTCTTTGGTAAGAAATTGGCCACGAATTCCTGACCAATTAATTCACCCAATGCTCCATCTGTTTCTTGTACAATTCTTTTCCAACGAGGCTTCTGTTCTTTTTGGCCGCTGAGTTGTTTGCCATAAAATTCAAAATTTTGCATTTCGTATTTTTTGCTCAAATTACCTGAATAAGTATTTATAAGGTTCCAGCGTAAATAGCATTGCCAATCATAAATCGATTTGGTATCGATGACTCTATCAAAGGCTTCTATGAACTCAGGTTGACCCACATTCACATAATCAACATTCTTCACCCCGATGAGTTCAAAGAAATGACTCCAGTTAAAATGCGGACTGAGTTTTTGTAATTCAGCCATTGTTTTCTTATTGTAATTCTTCTCTGGGTCGCGGGTGGCTTCCATAGTACGCGCTGCTTTGGCCAAGGCTTCCTCCATTTGATATACGCTAATATCTGCTGCTACTTTACTGGCTTTTGATTCACTAAAAATCTGATCTTCCATCAGCATTCCCATCATCTTTTTTAGATGGTCCTTGTATTGTTTACGAATATTGGTATTGCCAGCATCGGTATTGAAATAATAATCGCGGTCGGGTAAGCCAATGCCACCTTGCATTATGATGGGGATATATTTTGTTACATCCTTATCATCTTTATCAATATAAAAAGTGAAAGAAGTGGATGCACCAATCGATTTTAGATGTGCAATTGCACTCAGCACGTCTTCTTTCGTTTTGATATTATCGATATTTTTGAATTCTTCTTTCAAAGGTTCAATACCCAATTGGTCAATGGTGGCGGTATCCATACCACTATAATAACAATCTCCAATTTTTTGTTCGTTGCTCCCCGGCTTCAAGTCGTTGCGCTGACTGTATCCCACACACATCCCTTTAATAATATTGTCGATGCTATCGCCTACCATTAAAAAGATTCCGTTGCTCTTTTCTGATGCAGGAATCGGGTGTTGCTTGAACCAGGCATTATTAGCATACAAAAAGAAGTTATCACCTGCCGATAAGGTGGTATCGCGGTGATCAACCAATGGATCGTTGGTGAATCCTTCTTTGGGAGCTACTTTATTGGTATTGGAGCAATTGCTGAATAATAGTATTGCAATAGCCAACGGAAAGAACAACTTTTTACTAAACATAGGATGAGGAGTTTAAAGCACGAAGGTATTGAATTGAAATGAAACCAAAAGGGGGAAAACAAATGCGAATGAAGCTTGCCCCAGGAAGCATAAAGGTTACTAAATTTTAAATTTCAGTCATCTATATTTCAATTCAAAAAACGTTATTTTGCTTTATGTTACCACGATTAGTAATTCACGGAGGCGCAGGCACTATCCTTAAATCGGAAATGAGTGATGCAAAAGAACTTGCCTATAAAGGGGCTTTGAAGGATTCACTGGATGCCGGTTATAAAATATTAGAGGCAGGAGGGAATGCTGTTGATGCCGTGGCTGCAGCGATTATGTCGCTCGAAGATTGTCCGCTCTTCAATGCTGGTAAGGGCGCAGTATTTAATGCTGAGGGCAAACATGAAATGGATGCAAGCATCATGAGTGGAATTGACTTAAGTGCGGGGGCTGCTACTGGCATACGAAACGTGCGTAATCCCATAGTATTAGCAAAGGCCATCATGCAAAAAAGTGAGCACGTTTTTTTAATGGGTGAAGGAGCCGAAAAATTTGCGCATAGCCAGAAACTTGCCTTCGAAAACGACGATTATTTTTACGATGCACTTCGCTACGAACAGTGGCAAAAAATTAAAGCCACCGATACCTTTCAGCTCGATCATACCTCCGAAAAAAAGTTTGGTACTGTGGGTGCTGTTGCCATTGATGCGAATGGTAATTTGGCCGCTGGAACAAGTACTGGAGGCATGACCAATAAGCGTTTTGGAAGGGTAGGCGATAGCCCCATCATAGGTGCTGGAACCTATGCCAATAATAAAACCTGCGCCATCAGCTGCACTGGCCACGGCGAACTATTTATTCGAAGCGTGGTAGCCTACGATATTAGCTGCCTTATGGAATACAAAGGCTTGAGTTTGGAAGTGGCTTGCCGTATTGTGGTTCAAGAAAAGCTTGTGAAAATTGGTGGGGAAGGAGGCCTCATTGCCATTGACCACCAAGGGAATATCGCCCTGCCATTCAATAGTGATGGCATGTACAGAGGCTGGATGAAGGGTGCCAACGATTATAAAACTGAAATATATTCCTGATTTCTTAAATAAGTTTATGGAAACTTAATTGTTTTTGCATCAGTTAATTATAGCCATACAACCATCAATACCTAAATGGCTATTTATATTAAACATTCGCAGTATGAAATTTTTCAAACCATTACTTAAATATCTGTTTTTCTTCCTCGTTATTTTTTTAGCCAAGAATTTATCTGCTCAGAAAATCCAAGAGAATAAATTACAGAGTTCTTATAAATATATTCTTCGTTTGGATTCGGCACAACTGCGGTTCTTAATTCAAAAAAACAAACTGGATACCGCATGGTTGTTTAATACCATGGTGGATAGCTTTTTGAGAGACAGCAATTATAATTTCGAAAAATTGCCCTACGGAACCTATCTCGTATGCCATGTCATCGATCATCAAATTTATTTCAACTCTTATCACCGCCATCCTTTTGGACTGGATATATGGGGAGTGAATTCAAAAAATTATATCATCGTAAAAGACCCTCAAGGAAAAATTATTGAAGATGCTAAAGTATCTTTACTCGATGGACGAATTTGTAATTTCAGTATTGGGATGGCCTCCTATGAGCTGCCCAAATTACCCAATGGTACCTTGGTAAAAATAGAGTATGGTGGCAGCTTCGATTATATGACCATCAACCCAACTTATTATAATCCGCCCAAAGTTTCGAATCATTATGCCGATTATTCCCATACTACCATTATGCCTGGTTATATTGCCCTCAATCAGCCTAAATACAAGCAAAATGATACCCTCAAGTTCAAAGCGTTTTTGGTGAATGATGATGGCTCCTATTTTTATGAACGACTCTCGGTGTACCTGAGCAGCGATTATGATAACAGAGAGAAGCTCATTGGAAAATACAAGTTCAGAACAGCAAGCGCGTATACTGGTCAGTTTGTATTGGGTGATACGCTTCCTCCCGATCGCAATTATAATCTCATCTTTAAAAATGATCGCAATCAAGAAGTAAAACGAATTAGTTTCAATATTGAAAACTATGAATTAAAAAAGAATACCTACGATTTAGTGATGGCGGCAGGGGTAATTTATCCTGGACAAAAAATTGTGGTCGTTGCCAAAGCCCGCGATGCGAATAATTTACCAGTAATGGATGGTTATGTCAAATTCAATGTTAGGCTCTCCAATATTACAGAAGTGAAAACCAATAAATACTTTGTTCCCAATAAATGGTATCAAAGTATTTATACCTTCGAACGTGAGCTCGACCCATCAGGGTATACCACCCTGGAGTTGCCCGATACACTCATGCTGAATTTTAATGCGCAGTTTATTGTTGATGCCACCTTTACCAACGAAGACAATGAATTGATCACACGTTCGACCTATTTCAGTTATGAAAATAAAAACCGAACCTACACCCTCAACTTGAAACAGGATAGCGTACAAGCAAATTATTTTTATCAATCCAAAGCTACCGAAGCTAATCTCCGATTAGTTACTGTTTATTCAAACTATACCCGACAATCAACCAATATCGCTACTCCGTATAGTCACAAAATCGATTATGCCGCAGTGATGTATGAACTCTATTCGAACGATACCTTGGTGGCACAATTTAATTGTCCCGATTTGCAAAGTGTAATTTCAATGGGTGGCAAGCGCGCATTTGATTCGGTATTTATTAGTTTGTATAATCCACTGAGAATCCCTGTACATTATGAAATTTATAAGAACAAGAAAAAGGTGGCAGAAGGAAGATCTGAAACATTGGATTATAAAGTAGCCGATGCCAGCAGCGAATCATATTATATTATTTGGGGACATAATTACAGAGGCGCCTTGCGAAATAATTATCGCACCCAGGCTTTTCATTTTCAAGAAAAGAAATTGAATGTAAGTATCGATCAGCCTGAAGAAATCTATCCTGGTCAAACAGTGAACATAAATATCAAAGTAACCGATGCTAAGAATCGACCTGTTGATAATGTGAACCTTACTACATACAGTGTCAATACCCAGTTTGGAGAAATTCCATTACCCGATGTTCCATACATGGGATTGATTCGGAATGATGAACCACTGCATTTTACCAGCCCGTATTTTCAAGTGTATAATTGCGCTACCAGTTTGCCTTTGCGTAATTTCCAAGTGAATGCATTGCACCTAAAATGCAATGAATGGTATGGCATGGTTTATAGTACCCAGGCACAAACCCAATTCAGCTTCAAGTTAAAGAGTAAGGCACCTGAATTTGCAGTGTATGCTTTTCGTCAGAATTATATTCAGCCTGTTGTAAGTATTATCCTCGATAATCAAATCGTGTATCATTCACGCAATAGTTTCCCTCAGCAATATAGTTTTGTGAGCTATGCAGGCAAACACCAATTACAAATTCGAACCAATGATGCCTTAGTGAATTTTGGTGAAATTGAAATGCAGGATAGCATGAAATATATTCTCGGACTCAATTTGGATAGTGTAAATAGGAAGGATACCACACGTATGCCAGTCGGACTTTTTTCGGCCAAGGAGTTTACCAATTACCTTAATCAAACCCTGCTCATTCATATTGATGAAGCATTCGATACTATTAAAATTTATCAGGGAGGTCAACTATGCTTCTTTGGTAATCGTGCTTCTGTTTATAAAAAAGTAGTGGTTGATAAGGATGTATTCTATGCCATAACTATCACCGATAGAGGAGAAATGCGCGTTAAGCTGAATAGTTTGTACGAACATGATATTGTATTCGAGCCGAATAAAATTTATTATATGAATAAGAGTGAGGTGCGCTCGTATCCTCTCAATACCAAAACAAATAGCGCCTTAATGTATTTTGATAATACTACCAACCCCAATTATAATGCGTATTCTTTTCAGCAGGTATATATCCATCCCGACCGCATTATTATTGATACCACTTCCAAAGTTTTAACTTCCATCAAAGAGAAAAAACAACGCCCTCGTCCTTATATCTATTACCGCGATTATCAACCCGACTATCGTAAAAGTTCCAATACACTTGTCATTTACCAAAAACATGAGAATGTTCCTTATAAACGTGCCTGGCTCATAAGCAAAACCAATGAATCAAAATCACATATCATAACCTATAGTGGCTATATCAGTTATGCCGACTCAGGCACTTACGATTTGGTATTGATTAACGATACCGCCATGTGCATCGTCAAAGATTTATTCTTGCCTTCCGATGGCACCTTTCATTTGTTCTTATATGCCAATCAAATTCAGGAAAGCAATCCAGATCAAACCTTCGAATACGAACAAGTGGTTAAACGACTCACCAAGATTCCACTCCGGGTTTTTACTGATTCACCGGTGAGTATCCGACCGCAGATATTGAAAATAACCAAAACGAAGAATAATGTTTCGACCATTTCGGGCAATGTAGTCGATGCGATGTATCATACACCCCTTGATTATGTTACGATTATCGCCGAAATAAACGGAGTTTATAAAGGAGGTGCTTTGACCAATGAAGATGGTGATTTTGCCATCAATTTTTTACCTCCTGGAAATTATATGCTTAAGGTTCGTGTGGATGGTTATCGGTATCAGGTAATTTATAATTTAAATATTGAAAAGGGTGTAAATGAAATGATAAAGATACGCTTGCTTCATCAAGAAGATAGTATTCAATATGGAGCGGATGGCACGGTGGTTTATACTGAGGGGGATATGGATCGGGTGGAGGTTAAAAGGGGCGAAATAGGTACTCATGTCTCAAGAAAAGAATCAGGAAGTGGGAATCGTAAGGTTCAAAACTCACCAAGCGCAACCGAAAGTTATTACGATCAATCAACCAGCAGTTATAATAGTGCGCCTGTTACTATGAGTACAGTCGCAGGCGTTGCAAGTTATCAATGGGATTTGAATGAAGTGGTCGTAGTATCGTCGGCCGATTACCTCAATAATGGTGTGATGATGCCTGGGGTGCCAATTGAAAAAATAAATGCAGATAAGATGCAACAACGTTTGAATGATATGGCACAAGAAGTGGCTGCCAATAGAGTTCGTAATGTGTTTCGTGATTATGGATATTGGATGCCCAACCTGCTTACCAATAAACAAGGAAATGCAAACTTCACCGTGCAATTCCCTGATAATATCACCAGCTGGAAAACGATGGTTCCTGCCATGAATGGCAATCGACAAAGTGGTTTAACCACCATGATTACTCGCTCTTATAAACCATTGGTAGGTGCTATGGCAGTGCCTAATTTCATGGTCGCAGGCGATCAACTATTTTTGAAAGGGAAGGTTATAAACTATACAGGCAATTTACAACCAGTGAAAATTAATTTTACTTTAAATCAAATGCCACAACGTACTTTCTTAGCAACCATCGATCGCTTGAAAGTGGATACCTTTTCGATTGCAGCACTGAAAGCATTCGATACACTTACTACTTACTTCTCTGTAAAAATGGAGAACGGTTATGCCGATGGTGAAGAACGTATTATCCCTGTGAAGCCCAGAGGAATATTAATTTCCAGAAGCACGTATATCCCCATGTTAGTGGATACGCAAGTACAATATATTGTACCTGTAGAAATGACGAAAGCATTAGTTTATGTTCATAATTCTGAGATAGAACAACTTCGTCAGGAAATTGAAGAGTTGAAAAATTACAGCTATGGATGTACCGAACAAACTACTTCTAAACTTCGTGCATTGCTCGCAGAGAAGAGCATACAAAAAGCATTAAACAATCCGTTTACTGGTGACAAGCAAATTCACCAATTGATTAAACGACTTGACGCAATGCGCAATAACAAAGGCACCTGGGGCTGGTGGGAGAATAGTTATGAAGATTACTGGCTTACCATGTATGTGGTGAAAACCCTCAATGAGGCAAGGCTTGCAGGCTATTCCAACAATTTGTATTTGCGTGCTGCCAATCGAATGGAATCAGAACTTCCAGCAATGGATATAAATCGTCAACTGGAAACCATGAACTTATTAAAAGACATGGATCGCAAATTACCATACGATACTTTTTTGAAGAAGATGGAGTACATGACCCTGGATATGCATCAGAAATTATTGTACGTTCGATTGATGCAAAAACTAAATAAGCCATATAATATTGGTGATGTAGTGAGTTTGTCGAATACCTTGCCTGGTGGTGCTTTATATTGGGGAGATATGGTTTATAATTATCAGTACGACCAAGCGGCCAATACACTACTAGCATTTGAAATTTTAAGTAAAGATAGTTCTGGACGTAACCTGCTTCCTAATGTGAAAAAATATTTTAGTAGTGATAATTTCACACGACATACTTTAGCACGAGCCAATCTGATTATACTTTACCTCAACGACTGGACTGCGCATCATTCAAAAGATTCTTCATTGTTTGGAAAGGTTGCTGTTGATGGTAGAACCTTGGCTTCCAAGGACTATCCATTTACACGCACCTATCATGCACATGATACCATTCGTATCACGCATCAAGGCAACGAAAGTTTCGTGAATATCATCACACAAAAAATTGAGGAGAAACCACAACCCGATGAAACATTTTTCAAAATTAGTAGCTCCATCAATAAAAAAGGTGATACAATTAGCATTGCTCCTGGACAAATTACAACCATTGAAGTAACGGTTGAATCGTTCAAGACGAATGATAATGTGATGCTTGAAATTCCAATTCCTGCTGGGTTTAGCTATTATACCAAGCCACAACAATCAAGTGGCGTTGAATCGCATCGCGAATATTATAACGACAAGACTTCAATTTTCTGTGCCAGCATGCCTCGTGGTAAGTATACTTTTGTGATACAAGTTGTTCCAAAATTTTCGGGTGTATTTAATCTGCCACCTGCAAAAGTAGAACTGATGTATTATCCTGAAATAAGAAATAACGAAGTGCCTAAAACGATAGAAGTAAAATAGTAGCGAAGAATAAATTTCTATTGCTCTACTTTATTTTTAGCTAATTCGAAGATG
>CANLPK010000074.1 GCA_947492885.1 Bacteroidota bacterium | reverse complement strand
TAAGGTATCGATGCAGTCGCAGGCAAAATCAAAATTACCATTATCGAGCACCTCAAAAGTGCGTTGATCTCTTAAGTACTCATTTAAAACGGTGAGTTGAATATCAGGATTGATATCTCTTAATCGTTCCGCAAGCACCTCCGCTTTCTGTTTATTATCGGTACTTACAAGGGCTGGAATTTGTCGGTTACGATTGCTGGCTTCAATATGATCGGCATCAACAATTGTCATTTTACCAACGCCACTGCGTGCTATCATTTCAGCGCACATGCCTCCTACCCCTCCAAGACCAAGTACGATGACATTGGAATTCATCAATCGTGTTAATTGTTCATCACCCAGCAATAGCTGAGATCTACCCATCCAATCCGGAATCATAAATTCGTATTGTTAGTATTGGTTGAATCAATTGCACCTCCATCGTTTGATGGGTTGGTATCGGTATTATCAAAAGTGTTCTCAGAATCTTCTTTTGAATCATCAATTGACGTAGCTTCTGAAAAAGTGGCTGCATTATTATCAGCTTTAGTTTCTATTATTGTTCCATCGTTAGGGTGTTCCATCGTTTCAATTGGCGTTGATGGAATATCTACAGCAGGTATCTCCAGAGGGAAAAAACGCTTTTGAAAAAGTAAAATAGAAATGATTCCAATACTAATAGATGCATCAGCAATATTAAATACGGGGCGGAAAAACTCGAAATGCTCACCTTTCCAAAATGGAAACCACTCCGGGAAGTAAGTATCTACAACGGGGAAATACAACATATCAATTACACGACCTTGAAAAAGAGGTAAGCTCTGACTGCGATACAATATTCCGTAAAATACACTATCGATAATATTTCCAACGGCTCCAGCCAATATTAATGAAACACAGATGATGAATCCTTTTGAAGCCTTAAGCGATACCTGTTTAAAGAGGTACCATACAATAGCAAACACAGCTACTATTCTAAAAATAGTAAGTACCACTTTACCAGCCACACCACCAATTTCAAATCCAAAAGCCATCCCATTATTTTCGATATAATTTAGTAAGAACCAATTTTCGAAAACAACGATATGTGAGTTGATAGGAATATGAGTATGTACCCAGTATTTTAGATACTGATCGGCCAAAAGCACCAACGCAATGACAAGGGCGGGGAGGATAAACTTTTTCAAATTATGGTTATAAAAAATTTCAAAAAAAACAGGATAAACCAAAGATTTATCCTGTTATATTAATAATCAAGAATGGAAAGGATTATACCTTACCAAGTTTTGCTTCAATACTTACTGTGGTATGAGGCACCGCACGTAATCTTTCTTTAGGAATTAACTTACCTGTTACAGCACAAATACCATAGGTTTTATTTTCGATACGTACCAAGGCAGCATCTAAATTACCAATGAATTTACGCTGACGGGCAGCCATTTGACTCAAATGCTCTTTCTCTTGAGTAGCCGATCCATCTTCGAAGGTGGCATAAGAACTTTCTGTATCTGCAGCACTATTGTCAGAGATATTGTTCAAAGCTTCTTTCAAGTTATCCAACTCCTTACGAGCTGAAGCCAACTTTTCGTTGATCAACTTACGGAACTCTTCTAGTTCGATATCGCTATAGCGGGTTTTGCCAATATCCTCAATCACCGTCTTCTTAGGTATGATGCTGGTAAATACTGGTTTTTCCTTTTCTGCTGGCTTATCATTGAATGGAGTATTCGTATTAGTAATAATCTTATCTCCTTTTTCTACGGTAATTTTTTTAGCCGGGATCAATTTTGCAACCGGTTTCACATGCACTGCCGGAGCTACCGGGGCTATTGGTTTGGCGGGTGCCTTACTCACTACTGCTGCGGCCTTTACTGGGGCCGACTTCACTACTGGCTTAATCAATTTTTTAGGTTCGGGTTTAGTTATTTTTTTAGCTACTGGCTTTGCAACCGGCTTTGGAGCTGGTTTTGCCGCCTTCTTTGCTACAGGTTTTTGCACTTTCTTAGGAGCTACCGTCACCACCTTTTTAGGAGCTGGTTTGGTTACTTTCTTTGCTACTGGCTTAGCTACCACCTTTTTAGGTGCAGGTTTGGCAGCTTTCTTCGCAATAGGTTTAGCTACCTTTTTTGGCGCTGCTTTAACAACTTTTTTAGAAGCTGGTTTGGCTGCCTTCTTAGGAGCTGGTTTGGCTGCCTTCTTAGGTGCTGCTGGTTTAGCGGCTTTTTTAGGAGCCGGTTTCGCTACTTTTTTTGCAGGAGCGCTTTTCTTAGGAGCTGGTTTTGCCACTTTTTTAGCGGGTTTTGATTTTTTAGTTAACTTTTTAGCCATGGGATTAAAAATCGTTTTTAAGATTTAGAAACTTGAATTTTAGTTACAATTTCCTCTATTTCAACACTTTCACCCTCCAAAATTTCATTGCTGAAACCAATCTGGGTAGCCAAAATTTCAGCGCGAATATACAAAGAATATTTATTTACAACAGCTTTCAGGTATTCGTCCTCTAAAATCATCACATTTATTTTGTCAGTCACCTCAAAATCCTTCTCTTTCCTGATATTTTGAATGCGGTTAATGATCTCCCTGGCGGTTCCCTCCTTCTTCAACTCAGGTGTGATCATCACATCCAAAGCCACCGTGATACTGCCTTCATTGGCAACCTTCCATCCGGGAATATCCACCGGAATGATCTCTACATCCTCGGGGGTAAGTATAATTTCTTCTCCATCAAGGGTAAAAACGGCCTGTTGAGCTTGCTCAATTCCGGAAATTACTGATACCGAAGCTGTGGGATCTAATATATAAGCCTGGATAGCTTTCATGTGCTTGCCATATTTCTTTCCCAGGGTCTTGAAGTTGAGTTTCAGGTTTTTCACCAATTGAACCTGCCCTTCGTTCACCAACTCCACCTCTTTCACATTCACCTCCGACTTAATCAAATCTTCCATCGCTTTAATATTGTCGCGGATAAAATCGTTCACTACCGGAATCTGAATCTTTTGTAAAGGAATACGTACCTTGATATTTTCTTTCTTACGAATGCCCAATACCATACTGCAAATTGTTTGTGCCACATCCATACGCTGCTCCAGTGGGGCGTCAATCTTAGAGAAATCGGCTTCCTGCATGCGCGTGAGATGCACCGATTCGGTTTCGGTACTCAGATTACGGTAAAGCCAATCGGCAAAAAATGGAGATACTGGACTCATCAGCTGCGAAACACTAAGCAAGCAATGATGCAAGGTTTGGTAGGCTCCGTATTTATCGTCGCTCACATCACCCTTCCAAAAACGACGACGTGATAAGCGCACATACCAGTTGCTGAGGTTACGATCAACAAAATTTTCGAGCAAGCGCACCGCCCTATGGGGCTCATATGTTTCGTAACATTCGGTCACCTCTCTTATTAAAGTATTGAGTTTGGAAATGATCCATTGATCGATTTCTGCCAGCTGATGATGTGCAATTTCTTTGGTCGACTCCTTGCGCCATCCATCGATATTAGCATATAAAGCAAAGAAAGCATAGGTATTATAAAGTGTTCCAAAGTATTTACGTTGTACTTCCTTGATGCCTTCAATATCAAATTTTAAATTATCCCATGGTGCAGCATTCCCAATCATATACCAACGGCTAGCATCAGCACTATACTTGGCGATGGTTTCAAATGGGTCGACTGCATTGCCCAATCGTTTGCTCATCTTCTGACCATTTTTATCGAGTACCAATCCATTGCTCACCACATTTTTGAAAGCTACCTTATCAAATACCAAGGTGGCAATGGCATGCAGTGTAAAGAACCAACCACGCGTTTGATCCACCCCTTCGGCAATGAAGTCGGCTGGAAAATCTTGTGGTGCGCCCACACCCATATAATGATTCTGGGCATAAGGCATGGCGCCGCTATCAAACCATACATCAATCAAATCGAGTTCCCGTTTCATAGGCTCGCCCGATTTACTCACCAATATAATATTGTCGATATACGGACGATGCAAGTCGAGCTCCTCATTATGCTTATACGTTTCGTTGGGATACCCTGCAGCACCTGCAAGCTCAATTTGCTGATTAAGCTCTTCCATGCTTCCAATACAAATTTCCTCTGTACCCGCTTCGTTACGCCATACAGGCAATGGAATTCCCCAGTATCTGGAACGCGATAAATTCCAGTCTTGTAAATTTTCGAGCCAGTTGCCAAACCTACCAGTACCGGTACTTTCGGGCTTCCAGTTAATGCTTTTGTTGAGCTCAATCAAACGATCTTTTACAGCCGTTGTTTTAATAAACCAGCTATCCAAAGGATAATATAAAATAGGCTTATCCGTACGCCAACAATGAGGGTAACTATGTTCGTACTTCTCAATTTTGAAGGCCTTATTTTCAATTTTTAATTTGAGGGCGATACGTTCATCAACACTTAAATATTTATCTAAATTCTTGATGGTATCCTTCCAAAGTTCCTTTTGCTTGGCTAGCTCTATCGCTTTCTCTTCCTCATTCAAGTATTGTTCTTTCACAAACTCATTGGCGAAGTCAATCACCTCTGGCAAGAACTTTCCGCGCTTATCAACCAAGGTTAAGCTGCCAATACCATATTGTTTGGATACACGAAAGTCGTCGCTACCAAAGCTTGGCGCAATATGCACGATTCCTGTACCATCAACTGTTGTAACAAAATCGCCAATCACCACTTTGAATGCGATGCCATCGGAAGGTACCGCATAAGGCATGAGTTGCTCATAGACAATGCCTTCTAGCTCACTCCCCTTCATCTCGAGTACAATTTCGTATGGGATGAGTTTATCGCCCTCTTTATAGTCGACTAATTTTAGTTCTTCTGCTTTGGCATTGAAATGCTTTGCTACCAGGTCTTTCGCCAAGATCACATGCACCCTTTGAAAAGTGTATGGATTAAACGTATCAACTATAACATAGGTGATATTTTTACCCACCGCCAGGGCAGTATTGCTAGGCAAGGTCCAAGGTGTGGTAGTCCAAGCAAGGAAGTACACCTCATTCAACCCAGCGAAGACAGGATGTTCCAGGGTTCTCGCTTTGAACTGCGCTACGATGGTGGTATCTTTTATATCGCGGTACGTACCGGGTTGATTCAGCTCATGACTACTCAAACCAGTCCCTGCAGCGGGCGAGTATGGTTGAATGGTGAATCCTTTGTAGAGTAGGTTCTTATTATAAATTTGTTTCAGGAGCCACCAAACACTTTCGATATATTCATTCTTGAAAGTAACATACGCCGAATCCATATCCACCCAATAGCCCATCTTCTCGGTGAGGTCGGTCCAGATGCCTGTATAACGCATCACTGCCTCCTTGCATTTGGCGTTATAATCTTCAATAGAAATATATTTATCGCTATTCAGATTTCCAATATCGTCCTTACGAATTCCTAGTTCTTTCTCTACACCCAGTTCAATTGGCAACCCGTGTGTATCCCAGCCTGCGCGGCGTTGCACGCGATGACCAGTGAGCGTTTTATAACGGCAGAATATATCTTTGATTGCACGCGCCATCACGTGATGAATACCAGGCAAGCCGTTGGCACTTGGTGGACCTTCATAAAAAATAAAATCGGGCGCCCCATCACGGTTTGAAATACTCTTTTCAAAAACCTTATTCTCTTTCCAGAAAGCGAGGATCTCCTGCTCAAGTGCAGGCATATTCAGTTGCTTTGGTTCAATATACTTCATACGATAGAAAAAACAAGTCGCGAAGATAATACTTTCGAAGGGAGTTGTGCAGGGGTCAAATGTGAAGGTTTAGAATCGAGAAAAGGGAGGTGATTTCAGGTTTTAAATAAATGAATTGAGAATATGATGTTCATCATTTTTTTGATGACTGTTGCAAAAACCTGCGTATGGTGCAGTATACATCTATTTCCAATCGTGTAAAACACATCTTGAAATTGTAATATGTTCTACAAATTATTCATTATTTTTGAACGCTTTTTATAGCAACTAGAAATGGCTAAGATTACAATCGACGATATTACTTTTGAGGTACCCGATGGTACTACGATATTGCAGGCAGCGCGTATGATGGGTGGAGACATGGTTCCACCGGCAATGTGCTACTATAGCAAACTGAAAGAAACAGGTGGTTTTTGCCGCTCTTGTTTGGTGAAGGTGGAGAAAGGTAGTGAGAAGGATCCACGCCCGATGCCAAAGTTGGTTCCAAGTTGTAAGACTACGGTGATGGATGGAATGGAAGTGCGTAATAATACTTCACCAGAAGTGGTGGAAGCCAGAGCGGGTGTGGTTGAATTCCTATTGAAGAACCATCCGCTCGATTGCCCGGTATGCGACCAGGCAGGCGAATGCGATTTACAAAACTTAAGTTACTCGCATGGAAAAGCTACTACACGTTATGAATTTGAACGCCGCACGTACGACCCCATTGATATTGGAGATAAGATAAAGTTACACATGAACCGATGCATTTTATGCTATCGTTGTGTGAAGGTAGCCGATCAAATTACTGATGGACGTGTGCATGGTGTAATGAACCGTGGGGAAGTTTCAGAGATTTCCACTTATATAGAGCAGGCTATCGACAATGATTTCAGTGGCAATGTCATTGATGTTTGTCCGGTAGGTGCCCTCACCGACCGCACATTCCGTTTCAAAAGCAGAGTATGGTTTACCAGGCCTGTGGAGGCGCATCGCGATTGTCCGAAGTGTTCGGGCAAAGTTCGTTTATGGTATCAAGGAGAAGAGATTTTGAGAGTAACGGCGCGCAAGGACAAGTACGGCGAAGTAGAAGAATTCATTTGTAATGATTGTCGCTTTGAGCACAAACATACCAAGGACTGGACGATAGAAGGTCCATCAAAAATTTCGCATCAGAGTGTCATCTCACAAAATCATTATGAGTTCGATGATTCTAAACTAAGGGAAAAAATGAGACAGGAAATGATTATGGCAGAGGGGCAGCATATACG
The DNA here is from genome assembly GCA_947492885.1 of Bacteroidota bacterium. GTDB lineage: Bacteria > Bacteroidota > Bacteroidia > UKL13-3 > UKL13-3 > CAINMV01. The sequence goes on along the minus strand of CANLPK010000074.1, from coordinate 7,318 downwards.
TCAGGAACTTGGAGAAGCCCATCTGAATCCCAATAACCAGCGCCCTGGAAAGATTCTCGATAAAAAATAATTATTAATCATACTAAATTAAAAAAGCACTCTTGAAATTCAAGGGTGCTTTTTTTGTGTGGGGGTCTAAATGCACTACGTGCGCTGTATTACAAGAATGCTATAATACTTAATATGTATTGAATGGGGACAGGCATTTTTAAAGATTAATAGTGATTTAACTAGAAAAGATAAATCACAGGAATTATATAACTTTAAGAATTATTTTAACGAACATTGCATATAAAATTAATGCATAATAAGATGAACTCAGAAGAATTAAAAAAATTACAGGCACCTCTTAAAGAAAAATTCCGTGAACAGCGTTAATCAGCATTCTTGACAGAGAGAGCTAACGGACAAATTGGAGAAGTTTATTGGAGCATTCATTAATTCTAATATTTGCAATTATCGTTCAAGTTGCTAACTATACTAGGTTGATCCGGATTAACACTCAGATAATGAAAAAGCCATTAATTATAATTGACAAATAAGTTGTAGCGTAATTATCAAGTGCAATAGAATTATTCAAGGACTTCTGTTTAATCGAAAAGAAATGTGAATTCATTAATTTAATTACCATGTACAATTTCTCTTACTTCAAAACTAAAGACAAACAAGCCGTACTCGATTTAATTGAAACCCATCCTTTGGCGTTTCTAACGGGTAGTTTTACCTCGGGTGTGCAAGTTGCAACACAAATTCCCGTGCTACTCGAGGAGCGCAATGGTGAATTATTTTTACAAGGCCATTTAATGCGTAATACCGACCACCATAAAGCCTTTACAGAAAACCCCAATGCCTTGCTTGTATTCACTGGCCCCAATGCCTATGTGAGTGCCTCATGGTATATCAATCAGCAGATAGGATCTACCTGGAATTATATGAGTGTGCATGTCAATGGGAAAATTAATTTCATGTCGGATGATGAATTGATTCAATTGATGAGAAAGCTCACTTTGAAATTTGAAAGTGGAAATACCCAATCCCAAACCATTTACGATAACCTGCCCGACACTTATTTGTCGAAGATGTTGCCCGCCATTATAGGCTTTGAAATCAAGATGGAGAAGCTAGAGAATGTATTTAAATTAAGTCAGAACCGCGATGAGAAAAGCTATATCAATATCATGAATCAATTAAATGCAAGAGGCGGAAGCAGCGCCCTGGTGGCCCAGGAGATGAAGCTAAGATTTAAGGAATTATTTCCTGAAGGTGTAGCATGGGACGGGACGAAGTTTGATTAGGAAGGATACTATTAAAATGAATATTTAATTTTTATTCAGAAATGACAAAACAAATTTTAATCGAACGCACAATAATTGCACTAAATCAATTACCTCAAGAAAAAGTCGAAGAGATTTCTGATTTCGCTGATTTTCTTTTTAAAAGTTTTGAAGAAAAGATATTATCCGTCGGAATCCAAAAAATGGTATCAACAAGTGATTCTTTTGAATTCATAATAAATGAAGAAGAAATCTATACACTCGCCGATTTAAAAGAAGTATACAATGGCTAAGGGTGATATTGTACTTATTACTTTCCCATTTACTGATTTGAGTGGAGCAAATTAAGACCTGCAATTGTAATATCCGGCAAATTACTTGACCTAACCGTTTGCTTTATTACAACACAAATACAATGGAAGGAAACAACCGATGTTGAACTTATATCTTCTTCGTCTAATGGGCTTAGAAAACAATCTTTAATCAGAACAAGTAAAATAGCTACTTTGGATAAATTCCTAGCTAAAGGTCTCTTAGGACGTTTGAATACCAATGAACTTTTTGAATTGAACAACAAATTGAAATTGTTGCTTAATCTACCATAAACGGAAATTCAAATTATTAACTTGCAAATTAGCAATCAAACATAAAAAAAGCCCCCTTGAATTTCAAGAGTGCTTTTTTATTTTATAAGAATAATTTACCTATCCTTTCTTGGTTTTATAGTCCATTGCTGCTTTTACAAAACGCACAAATAATGGATGTGGATTCTCAACAGTACTCTTTAACTCTGGATGGTATTGTACCCCAACAAAATATGGATGTTCGGTAATCTCTACAATTTCCACCAATCCAGTTTCGGGATTGATTCCACTGGCAATCATTCCTTTGGCTTTGAATTCGGAGAGGTACTTATTATTGAACTCATAACGATGACGGTGGCGCTCACTAATACGTTGACGACCATAAGCAGAATATGCTTTGGTACCCTTTTGTATTTCACAGGCATAAGCACCCAATCGCATGGTTCCCCCTTTTTCAGTAATCTTCTTTTGGTCGGGCATCATATCAATCACTGGATTCTTTGTCTTCTCATTCATCTCGGTGCTATGGGCATCTTTTAGCTTTAATACATTGCGTGCAAACTCAATTACCGCACATTGCATTCCCAAACAAATACCGAAGAATGGTATTTTGTTTTCACGGGTATATCTGATGGCTTCAATCTTTCCTTCAATACCACGGCTACCAAAACCAGGAGCAACAAGTATTCCATCGAAATGACTGATTTTCTCTACCGCATTTTCCTTATCTAAAAACTCAGAATGCACATACTCCAATTTTACTTTACACTCGTTGGCTGCACCCGCATGAATAAACGATTCGATAATCGATTTGTAGGCGTCAGGAAGCTCTACATATTTCCCGACAAGGCCAATTGTCACTTCTTGCTTTGGATTCTTAAAACGCGCTAAGAAGGATTCCCATTGTTTCAAATCGGGTTCACCTCTTAAAGGCAACTTGAATTTTTCCAATACCACTTTATCGAGTTTCTCTTTCAACATTTTCAATGGCACATCATAAATCGTTTCCACATCGATACTCTCGATCACGGCATTTGATTTTACGTTACAGAACAAGGCCAGCTTCTTCTTCATTTCCGGACTGATAGTATGCTCGGTACGACATACTAAAATATCAGCCTGAACGCCCGTTTCGAGCAATTCTTTAACGCTATGTTGGGTAGGTTTGGTTTTGAGTTCTTTAGCAGCGGCCAAATAAGGCAGCAAGGTTAAATGAATCACCACGCTATCATTTGGAGCCAATTCCCAACGCATTTGACGCACCGCTTCAATATAAGGTAGCGATTCGATATCGCCCACGGTGCCACCAATTTCGGTGATGATTATTTCGTATTTACCTGTTTCACCAAGCAATTGCAAACGGCGCTTGATCTCGTCGGTGATATGAGGAACTACTTGCACAGTCTTTCCTAAATAATCGCCACGACGCTCTTTATCAATAACAGTTTGATAAATTCTGCCTGTAGTAACATTATTGGCTTGTGAAGTAGGTACATTTAAAAAACGCTCATAATGCCCCAAGTCTAAATCCGTTTCTGCACCATCATCGGTTACATAGCATTCGCCATGTTCGTATGGATTGAGCGTTCCTGGATCAACATTGATATAAGGATCGAATTTTTGGATGGTGACTGTATAGCCTCTTGCTTGGAGTAATTTGGCTAAGGATGCGGAGATGATGCCCTTTCCTAAAGAGGAAGTAACACCGCCCGTAACGAATACATACTTGGGTTTGTTCATATACGGGGAGCAAAGGTAATGCTTAGAATTGCATTATCGAATATAGTATTCCACATAATATAAGTAGCGCTCTATTAAATGACAAAATATCAATAAAACCATTGATTCTAAAGGCGTTCCGAGGTGAAAAGCTATTTGATAAAATAATTAAAGATGAGGCGTAATTGAAAATTAATGTAATTATAGAATGTGCTTCTTAAGTAGAAACATTCTTAATATTTTAATCGAGAAGCGCTATAGGTCAATGGCTGCATGGTTAAATTGGAATCATGTAAATTATTAAAATTAAAAAGCAAGTAGATTCTTTAAAGTAGTTATACCTTTGTAATGCAATAGGAAATTGACGCTCAGATTCGCAACTAAAATCTTGATTTTTTACGACTATTCCTGAGTTCCAATTAAGTTATTGCTCCAAAGGAAACTGTGATTTAATACTATGCAGTTCCACTCTGGAATAATATTCTATTTATTATTCATCTTTAATATTTCACAAAATGAAAAGTTTATCAAACAAAGTTGCCTTAGTAACAGGCGCAGGTATGGGTATTGGAGAAGCCATTGCATTATTATATGCCTCGGAGGGTGCGAAGGTTATTGTTGCCGATATCAACGAAGAGGCGGGGATGAAGGTAGTAGCAGATATTATGGGCAAGGGTGGAGAAGCCTTTTTCATCAAAGCCGATACATCAATTCCTGCCGACCAGGAGCGTCTTGTTAATGAAACGGTGAAGAAATATGGAGGCCTGCACATCGCTTGCAATAATGCCGGTATTGGAGGGCCCATGGGTCTTACAGGCCAATATCCAATCGATGGTTGGAATAAGGTAATCGGAGTCAATCTCTCAGGGGTATTTTATGGAATGCACTATCAATTGCCTGCAATGCTTGCCAGTGGCGGTGGTTCCATAGTAAATATTTCTTCAATCTTAGGAGCTGTAGGAACCAAAAACTCTCCCGCCTATGTAGCTGCCAAGCATGGAGTAGTTGGGCTTACCAAGGCAGCAGCTCTGGAATATGCCGATCAAAATATTCGTATCAATGCGGTAGGCCCAGGTTATATCAAAACACCTTTATTAACCAATGCATTAGATGAGCCCACCCTGAAATTCATTGCCACCTTACACCCTATGGCCCGCTTGGGTGAAGCGTCGGAAGTTGCTGAGTTGGTTTACTGGTTGAGTTCTACTAAATCGTCGTTTGTTACCGGATCTTATTATGCTGTTGATGGGGGCTATCTTGCCCAATAACATCAAAAATTGAATAGCAAATACCATGGGGAAATTATCTCAACCCGATAATTTCCCCATTCGGTATAAAATTATACCTATTCAGCATAAAAATTTAAATTGTTTCTAGCGAAGATTTTACTTTCGCACATACATCAAAATATTCTTATTGGAGAAATTCTGTTTTTAGGCATCAAAACTAATTATAGCTGCTCTCCTATTTAATCAAGTACTCAACCTAAATATTGAAAAAGTAATACCGATATTATTTTAAAATAATTTGGACTTTGCACTTTTGTAAAAAATTAGATTATGGGCCAAGTTGCCTTATTGATGTTGCTATGAAATTGAAAAATCTACTTATACTTCTGGGGTCAGTTGTATCATTAATGGTAATCGCCTGCCATCATGAACCCATAGAGCCACTTCCCCCTACCGTGGTCACCGACACTGTTATTTTCCATGATAATTCCAATAAAAAAGATAGCGTTTGTTATTTTGAAGAAGTCCAACCAATATTAACGACCAACTGCGCTAAGTCGGGTTGCCATAACGATACCACACGCAAAGATGGAATCGTACTTAATAGCTATCTCAATACCACTCGTACCATTTCGGGCAATTTATTAATGCAATCTATCACGGATAACGGCGATTTAAGAATGCCCCCACTACCCTACCCACAACTCGACTCAGCTCAGGTAGCCACCATACAGAAATGGCTAAATGAAGGCATGAAAAATGATATCGATTGCCAGGGCCCTTGCGATACCACCAACATAAAATATTCAACAGTCATTGCTCCAATTATACAAAACTATTGTATTGGATGCCATAGTGTAAGTGGCACCATATTAAAAGGATATAACAATGTACAAGCAACAGTAAAGAATGGGAAACTATTGGGGTCAATAAATCACACCGCTGGTTACCGGTTTATGCCTGAAGGAGGCAGTAAACTTTCTGACTGTAAAATCAAGCAAATAAAAATTTGGATCAACGCAGGTGCACCTAACAATTAATCAACCTAATCTATTTCAAAAATGAACAAAAAGTATCTTTACATCATCACATTCATTATTAGCATCGCTATTGTAGCGAATGTTTTTGCCAGCCAGTCTGGTATTGCAGGAAGGACTGGTTCACCAACAGAAAGCAACTGTACTAGTTGTCATTCTTCTTATACATTAAACACGGGAGGTGGGAGTATCGCCATCACACATAATATTCCAGCTTCGGGATATGTATCTGGAACCACTTACGCTATAAGTGTAACCGTAGCAAAAACAGGATTAGCATTGTTTGGATTTGGATTCGAGGCACTCACTTCATCCAATGCAAGTGCAGGAACTATTGTGGTAACGAATACTACGAAAATGAAATTGGTTACTGCTGGCAACGGCAGGGTAAACATCACACACAAAACCAATGGCGGTGCAGGTACTAGCCCATTTGCATTTTCATTTAATTGGACAGCCCCTGCCACGAATCTAGGTACCATCACCTTTTATTCTGCAGGTGTTGCTTGTAATAATAACGGGAATGAAGCGGGAGACTATGTTTATACAACTTCACTTGCTATCTCACCAGCAAATAATAATACCATCACCACTGGAAATATTTCCTCAAGTTCATTCTGTGCCGGACAAACAGGAATAAGTATTCCGTACACTATCACAGGGACTTTTACATCAGGCAATGTATTTACTGCACAACTTTCAAATAGTACCGGAGCCTTTACAACACCTACCAATATTGGAACATTAACTTCTGTTTCGGCAGGTACCATTACAAGCAGTGTAGCCTTACCATCGGTAGCTGGCACACTTTATCGCATTCGAGTGGTATCAAGCACCCCTGCTACTACAGGCTCAGCGAATACCACCAATCTTACAATTAACTTAGCACCTACCACTGCCAATGCGGGTTCCGACCAGGTTGTATGCGGCACCAGTGCTACACTTGCTGGTAACACACCTACCTCGGGCATTGGTAAATGGATAGTACTATCAGGCACTGCGATATTTGCCGACTCCACCCTGGAAAACACCACCATCACTGGACTGAGCGCAGGAACAAATAAATTATTATGGAGCATTTCGAACGGTAACTGTACCCCATCTGCCGACTCCGTTAATATAACCAGTGCACTCAATCCAACCACAGCCAATGCTGGCACCGACCAAACAGCTTGTGCCTCCACCGCCTTGTTGAATGGCAATACTCCAACAACAGGAAATGGAGTTTGGACAAAACTGAATGGTAGTGGAACTATAACCAATGCTACCAATCCAACGTCAACAGTAACCGGTTTAAGTGCTGGTACAAATACCTTCGTATGGACGATATCTAATTCACCTTGTACTTCCTCAAGCGATACCGTTGTGATTACTCAAGCAGGTTCCATAACAGTTGCCAATGCTGGAAGCGACCAACAACTATGTTCGGTAACAAGCACTACACTTGCCGCAAACACCCCAACGGTGGGAACTGG
>CANLPK010000073.1 GCA_947492885.1 Bacteroidota bacterium | reverse complement strand
CAGGACGTTTACACCAACGATATTAAAGAGCTGGCTAAGAAAGCCGGACTTCAACCCCAAGAGGCTTTACTAGAAGAGCGCAAGCACGATCATAATTTAAAGATTGCCGTACCTCGAGAAATCACTTATCAGGAAAACCGTATTCCCCTTACCCCTACTGCTGTTCACTTGCTTATTAATAATGGACATGAGGTAATTATTGAAAGTGGTGCTGGTTTAAAGGCCAACTTCACCGATAAGGAATATAGTGATGCTGGTGCAAAAATTTCTTACAATCCTGAGGAGCTTTTCAAGTGTGAGATTGTATTGAAAATATCTCCGCCTACCCTTGAAGAAATCAATTGGATGAGTCAGGGACAGATTTTAATTTCTGCTATTCAACCTACTGATTTAAAACCACATTATATCCATGAGTTGATGAACCGTGGCGTCACTGCCATTGCATACGAATACTTAAGAGATGAGTGGGGTTCGCTGCCTGTAATTCGCAGTATGAGCGAGATAGCGGGCAATACCTGCATACTCATTGGAGCCGAATATTTAAGCAATGTATATGGAGGAAAAGGAGAATTGCTTGGAGGAATCACTGGAGTGCCACCTACAGAAGTTATCATCATAGGTAGCGGAACTGTTGGTGAATATGCCACACGTGCGGCTTTAGGATTGGGTGCAGAGGTGAAAGTTTTCGACAATAGCTTGTATCGTTTACGTCGATTGCAAAATAATATTGGCAATCGCATTTATACTTCATTATTGAATCCGAAAATTTTGGGCAAGGCATTAACCACCGCCGATATTGCTATTGGAGCGCTTCGTGCAGAGGATGGATTAACACCCACTGTAGTCTCAGAAAACATGGTTAAGAACATGAAAAAGAACTCAGTGATTATTGATGTGAGTATTGACCAGGGTGGATGTTTCGACACTTCGGAAGTTACCACTCATGAAAATCCAGTGTTTACTAAACATGATGTGATTCATTACTGTGTTCCAAATATTTCGTCACGAGTAGCACGTACTGCCAGTTATGCATTGAGTAATATTTTCAGTACTTTGTTATTGAAAATTGCCAATTCGGGTGGATTGAGAAAATACATCTGGGAGAAAAATGGAGTACGAGATGGAATTTATATTTACAAAGGCCGTCTTACCAATAAGCATATTGCCAACCGATTTGATATTCCATTCAAGGATATTGAATTGTTGATTCCCACCCTTTAATTTGTTGATTCCCACCTATTGAAAAGTAAGGAACCATATCTGAAGGCCAATTCCTTACATTCAAAGGGATTCTGACCAACAATCAGTACTATTTTTAGTTATTCACTTTTTACCCTCATATCTTGTAAATAAGGCGAATACTGATACTTTTGCGTGAAGTATTAAAGTGTAATTTATCTACTATGAAGTTTATTGTTTCATCATCAGCCTTACTAAAGCCTATCGAGCAGATTGCCGGAGTTATCAATCCGAAATCGGTGCTTCCTATATTGGATTATTTTTTATTCGACCTAAAGAAAGGGCGTCTTACGGTATCGGCCACCGATTTGGAGACCAGCATGACTACGGTTGTAAACGTAGAAAGCAATGCTGACGGAAAGATTGCAGTTCCATCAAAAATCATGTTGGAAACATTAAAAGCACTTCCTGAACAACCAATCACATTCAATGCTGATACAGAGACGTTGAATATCGAAATCGTTACAGATAGTGGTCGTTATAAATTATCGGGACAAAAACCTGATGATTTTCCAAAGATGCCGAAGATTGAATCGGCTTCAAGCATTTCTGTAAAAGCAGCGTCATTGGGTAATGCCATTAGTAAAACCATTTTTGCTACAGGTACTGATGAAATGCGTCAAGCGCTTACCGGTGTATTATTTGAATTAAAGAAAGACGGTATCAATTTCGTTGCAACAGATGCAAATCGATTGGTACGTTTTAAAAATACTGCTGTAAAACCTACAGAAGAAATCAATTTTGTAATTCCTAAAAAGGCGTTGAACCTTTTAAAATCGTCGTTACCAAATAGCGATGATGCAATAGCGAAAGTTGATTACAATAAATCAAATGCTTTTTTCTCTTTTGGAGATGTAAATTTGATTTGTCGCTTAATTGACGAAAAATTCCCTGATTACAAAGCTGTAATTCCAGTAGAAAATCCGAACAAGCTTTTAATTAATCGTTTGGAGTTTCTTGGATCTATTCGTCGTATTTCTATCTTCAGTAATAAGAGCACCCATCAAGTTCGTTTGAAAATGGCGGGAAGCAGTCTTACTGTAAGTGCTGAAGATTTAGATTTTAGCAATGAAGCAAAAGAAGAATTGGGTTGTACCTACGATGGCGTAGATATGGAAATTGGATTTAACGCACGCTTCTTAAGCGATATGTTATCAGCTCTTCAAAGCGATGACGTTATACTCAACATGAGCACACCAAATCGTGCAGGGGTCTTGGTTCCATCATCTCAAAACGAAGGTGAGGAAATTACTATGTTGGTAATGCCATTAATGTTGAACACCTACAACTAATTCGAAAAATTTTATTTTTAAAACCCCTTGTTTAAACAGCGAGGGGTTTTTTATTTGTATAAGATTTTATTTTGATAGTCGAGTTTTTATAAAATCACCTACGGGCTTTTCCATCTTCATAATTAAGGTTGCCAACAGAATGGAAACAACCAATGCTATACTGGCTGCGGCCCAAAAGGTATAGTGCTCGTAGGTTACAAGCACCGCAATAATTACACTTCTACTAATGAATTGATGAATGAGAAATAATGGATAGGAAATACTGCCTAAAAACAGGAGTGGCTTGATGGCTAGAAAATCAAGCTTGTCATAAACCAATAGAAACATAATAATGAAATAGGAAGTGAGCAATCCAAAATATTCATAGAACGATATATATACATGACTCATACCTCCATTTTCGAAGCAGGAAAGCTGCACTAGCCAAGCCGCAATAATAATTGCAATACGTTGAAAATTGGCACCCTCGGTTCGGATTTTGTAATATAAAATTCCAGCCATGAACAAAGAGAAATGACTTAGAATTGGCACCCATAATTGTATTGAATTAAATAATACGGGCGTATAATTTTTGAAAAACAAACTATGAATTGCAGTGAATGCAATTCCTGCAAGGGCAATGTGCTCTATTGATTTCAACCCTTTGAATAAAAAAACCAATAACATAAAAGTGTAAAAGAGCAATTCATAAGTCATGGTCCAGTAAGGGCCATCTAAATTGGGTTGTTGCAAATAGTATTGAAACATCGTGAGATTGGCAAGCAGCATTTTCCAAAACGCATTCCAATCGGCTTGAGAGTTAACATTGTAAAACCAAAACAGGAATCCCGTAAAAAGCACTGCAGCCCAATAGGCTGGATAGAGTCGGGCTATTCTATTTACGATAAGCTGTCGTAGGGTTGCCGTTTCTTTTACGGAAATTAAAATCACGAATCCACTAAACAGGAAGAAAATATCTACCCCAGTTACACCATATTTAAAACCCAGGCTTGCTTGCGGAGTGAGCATGGTAAAATGAAAAAGCACTACCGCAAATGCAGCAATTCCACGAAATGAATCCAAGGCATAGAGTCGTTTATTAATGGTAGCCATAGCAATTAGCGTGATATTACTGTGCCTGTGGTATCTGAGAGTCCGCGTTCGATTTGCTTCACTTTCATTTGGGTTTGCATTAAATGAATTTCTTTGGCAATGCGATCTTCTTCGGTAAGGTCGGTAGCATTTTTTAGTTCTTCAAACTCACGAATAATTTCTTTGTAGATTTTACCAATACGATAAATTTTGAATTGGGAATACGATTTATCGATACTCAATTTATAATTATCATCGGGCGTTGGGATACTTATTTCTTGCCGAATTAGCCAGTTAGGGCTGATATTATGCTTATCGAAGTCGTATATTAAATCGATGCTAGCCTTACTTATTTCAGGGTCTTCACTTTTAAAGAAGTCCTCGGAATTAAACTCTTTGTTATCGAGGTTGGAAACAAACTCCTGAAGAAGTTTTCTAAACGATTCATTCTCCAATTCAAACTCATTTTGAATGATATCGTTTACCACATGTTGCATTACTGATTGCGAATCGTCGTATTCTTTGGTGCAGTATTTCAACAACAAACGCATCATGCCTGTTTCGAAATCCGATTTTGTATTTTCCTTTTCAAGTTGCTCGGCCTGTTCAATAATATGTTGGGCTTGCTGCAATTGAAAATCTACAGGTTGTATTTGCTCCCGAATTTTAATACCCCGTTGCTTATTGATTTCGTTTATAATCAATTGTTCTTCCACTTGAAGAATCTTACTGCTTTCGGCGGCGTAAAGGCTTCGGGTTATTGGGTCGGGGATTTTGCTGATGCTCTCCACAATATTGTGAATGGCATTGCTTCGTTGGGCAACATCTTGTTTTACTTCATCGAGCAGGAGCTGCGATTTAAAGAGGATAAAGTCTTTCGCATTCTCTGCAATATATTCTTCGAAAGCAGTGCCCCCTACTTTGCGGCAATAACTATCGGGGTCGTCGTTATCGGGGAAGAGCACCACCTTCACATTCATGCCTTCGGCCAAAAGCATATCGATACCGCGCAAGGCAGCTTTGATTCCAGCGGCATCCCCATCGTATAATACCGTGATGTTTTTAGTGAACCGAGTTACCAATCTAATTTGCCCATCAGTAAGCGAGGTGCCTGAAGAGGCCACTACATTCTCAACGCCACTTTGAACGAGTGTGATGACGTCGGTATATCCTTCAACCAGGTATACTAGGTCGGCTTTTTTGATAGCAGTCTTCGCTATATGCAATCCGTAAAGGTGCTCACTCTTGTGATATACCAATGTTTCCGGACTATTCACATACTTCGCAACCTTGTCATTCGTTTTTAGAATTCGGCCAGCGAAGGCAATAATTTTTCCACTTAAATTATAAATTGGGAAGGTTACACGACCGCGATAACGATCAATCACCTCACCACTTTCGAGCTTACTTATTAATCCTGCTTTGAGAATAAACTCTTCGGTGAGTCCGTTTTTTAAAGCACTATTATAAAAGGATGTGCGATTTTCGTGACTGTACCCCAATTGAAACTTCTCGATGGTTTCATCGCGGAATCCACGTTCTTTGAAATAGCTGAGTCCTATATTTTTCCCTTCTTCTGAGTTGGTTAGTTGCTCTTGGAAATATTTAGCAGCGTAGTTGAGTGCGATGAAAACACTATCCCTTTCGGTACTCAGCGCCTTGGCTTCCTCCGGATTGATATTCTCTTCAACAACTTCAATATTGTATTTTTTGGCGAGATAACGGAGCGCTTCCACATAGGTTAAACTCTCATGTTCCATCACAAAGTTTACCGCATTACCTGCCCTACCGCAACCAAAACATTTATAGATCCCTTTCGTTACTGAGACGGAGAAAGAGGGTGTTTTCTCTCCATGAAAAGGGCAGCATGCCATGAGGTTTACGCCACGCTTTTTGAGCACAACAAAATCGCCAATCACCTCATCTATGCGAGCGGTATTGATAATGGTATCGACAAGGGGGCGTGGAATCACAGGGCTATGAAGCTAATTGGAGTTGCAAAATAAAGATAATATTAAGGCAAGTCAAATTTTTTAACCTGATTAATTCCGATGTGAAATAAAATATGCAGAATTATGAGCTTTAAGGTATTCAACCAGTCTGAGTATCAATTCAGAATTAAAGCTCCTTTTGCATTGCTAGATGTGGGATCCCAACTTCCAAGAACTCATCTCCATAAGTACTATAACCTAGTTTTTCATAAAACGGAATCGCATATTTACGAGCATTCATTCTAATCAATGAATATCCTTGATGTCGAGCAAAGTCTTCGGCCCATCCAACAATTTCTGAACCAATACCGCATCCTTGCCAATTGGCATGTACGGCCATCTGTCGTAATTTTAATTCCTGTGAATTCAGAGGAGTAAGTATGACGCATCCAATGAGTTCTTCCTCTTCATAGCAACCAATTAGAAAATCGGTGGCTTCATTTCCTAACTTAGTTAGGTCGAGTGTAATTCCAAGAGGCTTGCGCAATACGTCATCGCGTAAAGTTACCATTTCCTGATACTCGGGGGTATCAATTTTAATTTCGTTGATATGCATTCGGTTACCTTAATGGGTTCAAGACTCTCCTACTTTATTTTCTTATGAAGTTTAATATCCCCATTATCGATGAGAGAATTGATGCTGTCGACCAGATTTTTATATTGATAACGGCTACCTAAATTATACATTTCCTTGATTGGGTCTTTGTCAAGTATCGAAAGCAATAGCTCCTTTTCGGAAGGGATAGAGGGCAAGTTATAATACTCTTCATAGGAATATCTAAGGAAGGCTACATTGGGGCCAATTCCACGATTATCGAGCAAGTAATCCTTATGAAGTAGGGATGGATATGCCCAATTCCCATTCGGTTTCAAATCCTCTTTCGCAGGATACGAAACGATGGTATCTTTTGTGGCATTGAGCATTACAGGAACATTCCCTGAATAATCCTTTTTTGTTTTATAAACAATAGTAGGTGCTCCAATATAATTAACTTTCGACTCCAATTCCTTCTTCTTCTTTTGTGATGTGCATGCTACTAGGATCAGCAGTAACATCGGGATTACATATTTCATAGGTTTTACAATTATCGGGTAACAATAAATTTAGTAGTGAAGCTAGTTTCGTTATTCGAGGCTTTGATGAAGTAAATTCCTTGACTCCAAACCTGCACATCTAAATTAATATTTCCTGATCCATCATCAAATGCACTCATTACTTTTCCAGATATATCTGTAATTTCATAATGCATTTCACTCGGATTATCCATTACAATATGCAATACTGTTGAGGTGGGATTCGGATAACATTGAATTCCTTTTGTGTTTTGCGAATTGATACCGGCAGATGCAGCCACACGAGTGGCTTTCACTTCCAATGCGTAGGTGCCCGTCTTTCCAGTATAGTATGGAGATACCTGGAAATATACTCGTCCACCATTATTTACAATAATATTACCACTCATAAGATCATCAATACTTGCACTATAGTTTACGCCATTGGTACTATAAACAAAGGTCGCATCAACGGTATAGTTTCCACCATCGGCAGCGTTGTAACTATCGTGCACGCGAGGTGTTAGTGTATAATTGAAATTAGGAGCGAAATCGATATAGTAGTAATCGATATCTGTACCGAGGTGAATATTGGCTGCATTGGTTTTAGCATTGCCATTATTGCCACTAAAGTTCATCGTTAATGGGGCGGCCTGTGATTGCGTATTATTTACCTCATAGCCATCGGGAGTTAGTCCTGGCGCTACAACCTGTATGGTAATAGGATTTGCATACGCACCATTACCTAAAAATTCCCAGCTACCACCTGAAGGTTGATCCCATACAAATAATTGGTAAGTCCCTGGAACATCTGGCAATCCACCAGTAATAGTATAAGTAAGCCCGTTGATGAAGTGATTATTGGCTGGCAACGATAAACCTGTTTTGATGGCCAACTCCCGGATATGCGTTCCATCAGATTTATGAATATCCACAGATACATCACCATTAAATGCTGACGCAGAAAAATTAGCGATATCGAAATTTACTGTGAACGTTTGGTTTTGAACAATGATAGTAGGAGTTGTAGTAATTGCAGCGTATAGCTTTAAAGTATTGACATCATTTCCTTTTACTTGAACGGAAACGAAATTTTGATAATTGCCATTGGCAAATGCCGACCATTGTGAGGCTCCAGTTGCTTTGTAATAAATTCCGATGGTATAAGTTCCAGGAGTGAGGGCCGAAATACTAGCAGTAGTAAACACTAAAGGATTCGTATAGTAGTTATTAAAATTTAAAGTATACCCTGTTTTTGTTTCTATATAAGATACGAATTGATTGCTCGAGTTGAAAATGGCGGCAGTATAATCGCCAGTGAAATTATTAGCCGCAGTGGTGCCAAAATTCGCAACATTGACGGTTACATTAAAGCCAGTATTATATTGAATTGGGTTGGGGTTCACTACGATGCTACTATACAAACGCATATCGGAAGTAGCGCCACCTCCTCCTCCACCGCCTGCAGGAGGTTTGATTCCTATGATTGCATCCTGATAATTATTGAAACCACCAGCGCCACCGCCTGTACCTAATGAACCAGGATTTAGCGCATTGATGGCAAAATAACCATCAGACGAACCACTCCATCCCCAGTTGAAATGGAAGTTATTTGAATTGTCGTAGCCATCCATTACAAAAGAGTGACCACCATGGGTGCCACTTCCTGCATACTGAATAGGTCGGGCAGCATCTAATTCAGTTTTCATTAAAGCTATCCAATTCGCATCACTGTATGAACTTCTTGTCACCCTTTGAACAGTTGCTTGATATCCAAAATAATTTTTGTATGACCCCGGCAATGCTGAAGTATAGGCCCCGCTTCCTCCTTGTGAACCTACGTTATAATCCATATCCACAGAAACACCGCAATGATACATAAGTGTTGCAATAGCACTATTAGATGAGGAGATGCTATTAGGCATTGAGGTCCAGTTATAGGTAGTTGCGCCAAAATTGGCCGATAAAGTTCCATAGCGGCTATGATTGTAAGAATGAGAGCCGGTGCCTTGTGCAGGATAATTATAGTATTTCATAATCTGAGCCATGGCAGTAGCTACACAACCTGAAACAGTTCGGTCAGCATGTGAATTGTCATAAGGACATAAAGCATTATAATATGGCGATTGATCCCATTTGGCAGCAATCAAAGGATTCACCGCATTGGTGAGGGATGTATTGAATCGGTTATTATTTAAATCGTCCCATTGAGCTTTTATTTCTTCATCAGCAACGAGATGATTTTCACGTATGAAACTAATTTCACGTTTTACTTTATCCATCCACTTAATAAATCCATCGGGCAAATTATTAGGTTGTAGGCTTCCCTCTGTACTATATGCAATTACTGGAATGGCTGCATCATCGCCAGAAACAATCACAAATCCACTGGAGGTATTGTAAAGGTATACCTCAGGAGAAACGGTTGAGATTTGCAATGTTGGCATTTGTACCGGATTGAAATCGGCATTAGAGAAGGTAGCAGCACCATGATGCGTATAATAAACCCGTGCAGCTTGCATTGCCACAATAGGAGATACAGGCGAGGCGATGGCTTGTATTGCAACTAATAAAAATAAGAGGGGAAGGATTAATTTTTTCATTATGAGGATCAATTTAAGGTGGAAAATTAATATAAAAAAGCAAAACCTCAAAAATAAATCCCTCGAAAATATCACCGTTTTTAGAATCACCTAATTCATCATTCAATTGGTGATTAATTGCCATTATATGGGGTAAACAATATAATCAAAATCGTGCAGCATTCATCAAAATCAGAACTTCTGCATCTCATATTAATAATTTTATATTTGCCAGCAGCATCTAATTCAAAATCACCGTGTCGAAAAAAGTTCCTGATTTAAAAGCCAAAGCCACCAAGTCGTCGAAGAATAATGTAACATTATCTAATAATAAGATACGAATAATAATTTTCGCATTCACCCTTTTACTTTATGGTGCAACGGTGAAATATGACTTCACTTTAGATGATGATGTTTTTTTCCTTCAGCATAAATCAGTTCAAAAAGGAATAAAGGGCATTCCCGAAATTTTTAGTCATGGTAGTTTAGAGAAATTTGACGGAGCCCCTGGGCAGCAGCCTTATCGCCCAATTACCTTGGTATCATTTGCTTTAGAGAAAGAATTTCTAGGCAAAAAAGCGGCTCCCGCGCATACCATCAACCTATTACTCTATTTGATTCTTGGGATTGTACTTTTCAATTTCGTCATTAAGTTATTTCCGAGATTACATCCTTATCTGTCAGGATTTATTGTATTGCTATTTATATCACACCCATTGCATACAGAAGTGGTGGCAAGTGTAAAAAGCAGGGATGAACTACTGGCTGCTTTATTTGGAATTACGGCCTTGTTATTTGTATTAAAATCGGCAGAGCAAAGTGCTACAAAAATCAGAAATTTAGTTTATAGTGGTTTCTTTTTTTGTATGGCGATGGGCTCAAAAGAAAGTGCCATTGCCATCGCTGCAATTATTCCATTCATGATCATTTTAATCAATAAGAAATCGTGGAAGGATGGAATTATCACGGCTATTCCCTTTCTGGCACTTGGCTTGGGATTTATTGCCCTTCGTAACCAAATCATCAGCAATAGTTTGGCGGCAAGTCAAACCAATGTATATCAGAATATTTTATACGGCACCAATTCTGTTTCCGAATCTATTGCTACACGATTAGAAATATTATTTTACGATTTAAAACTGCTCCTTGCACCATGGCCTCTTTCATGGGATTACTCATTTAATCAAATTCCAATTATAGGGTGGATGGCACTATTGCCATGGCTTTCAATAATATTATATGGTGCACTTATTTATATATTAATATGGTGCTGGAATAGAATTCCAGCCATTGCATTTGGTATATTATTTTTCTTTCTCAGTTTATTACCCGTTAGTAATATATTTTTCATCAATGGTACGCCACTTGCCGAACGATTTTTATTCTTACCTTCCTTGGGCTTCGTCATTGCCTTGGTATATGCCATTACGCATCTTTTGAAAGTTGACGATACAAACCTTAAGGGCAAGGCGCATCGTTCGATGATGCTTAGTTTTTTTATATTGATTTTAGTATATGGCACTTTAACATTTGCAGGGAGTAGTCGTTGGAAATCGAACCAAGCGCTATTCGAATCGGGTGCAGAAGCGGCACCGAATAGCAGCCGTACCAACAACGCCTTAGCAACTACCTACCGAATGCTTGGAGAGAAAGAGCGAGATGGAGCGCAAGCGATGCAATACATGCAAGATGCGATTCGTTATTATGAGAGAAGTATTGAAATACTTCCATCGAACACAGATGCATTATATAATTTAGGAGTCGCTAGATCTGAAAAGGGAGATACTGCTTTGGCTATCGAAGCTTATCAAAAAACACTTCAATACGATTCACACCATCTTATTGCACTTAATAATTTAGGAGTGATTTATGGCTCTAGGAATGATTTTGACAGTTCCACGATTTACTTAAAGCGATCGTATGAAACCGATTCATCAAGCCAGATGGCATCGGAGAACTTGGCCTTGATATACTTTTTGAATAAGAATTATATCGAAGGGATTCGTTATGGCAAACGCACTGTGAATATATTTCCTAACTCTGGCAAGGCGTACGGTGTAATTCGAGATTCGTATTATGCACAAGGTGATAGTGTTGAAGGCAAGAAATATCAGGACCTACTTACTAAATATGGTCGATAAAACTATGATAATCTAATTTTCTTTTCAATACTGCTCGTGCTATATCCTTCTAGAAATGGAATCACTTCTACATTCCCTCCATTTTGCATAATAAGTCCAGCACCAACAATTGTTTCGATGGTATAGTCACCACCTTTCACTAAAGTATGCGGAAGAATTTCGGTTAAGACCTCCAATGGAGTATCATCTGAAAATAAAAATACAGCACTCACGCATTCGAGTCCGGCCATAATTTGTAATCGAGCGGCTTCCGATTGTATGGGGCGATGTGGCCCTTTTAGTTTTTGAACAGAGGCATCAGTATTGAGTGCAACGATAAGATGGTCACCTAAATCGGCTGCCTTGTTGAGGTAATCGACGTGACCTGGGTGCAATAAATCAAAGCAACCATTGGTGAATACAATTTTTTGATTGTCTTGCTTCCACGACTGCACCAAAGGGAGCAAAGTTTCTAAAGTAAGTATCTTATGCTTCTGCGTTTGTTGATGATTCATAACTTGTTTTTTTGCGTTCGATAAAAGCGAGGTATAAACAGATACTTCCTGAGATAGCGATGAAGGCAGCTTGTGCAGTATGTGATACCAAAGCATATATTTCGGCATCGGCAGCAGAAAGCATATAGAACATTAAGGTTATTTTAATGATATAATGGTAGGATCCAGCACCTCCTGGAGTAGGAATGGCAAAGCCTACCGCACCCATGGCGAGCACCACCAGTACAACTTCCCACGAGAGGTTTTCGGTAATTGGAAGTGCGTGCATGAAAGTATAATTGATGAAGAAAAACCCAATCCAAATTCCAATGGATTGTGCCCAAAACAACAGCTGGTTTTTAATTTTGAAAACGCTCAAAAGTCCTTCGTTGAAGCCTTTTAAAACATTCAATATCTTTTGGATTGGCCCTAATTTTACAACTAATTTTCTAAAGATGATTAGTAGAATTAGTGCCAATATGCCAGCACCGAGTAAGCTATAGATTAGCTGATGGTGTAGTGCCCAAAGCTGATCGAAGTGTACGAAATTATTGATGGTACTAAATGCTATAAATAGTGTTAGAATGAAAATCACCATCAAAATTAGCAAGTCGATGATTCGCTCGGTGACTACGGTACCCAGAAGTTTATCAACCGGAATTTTATCTGTACCGAACATCACACCACACCGTGCCAGTTCTCCACCGCGCGGGATGGCATAATTGGTAAGATATCCTATCATCACAGCATAGAAGCTTGTGCTCAATCTGGCCTTATAGCCCATGGGTTCGAGGAGCAATTTCCAGCGCCAAGCGCGTAAAAAATGGGCAAAGAGGGTAGTAATAAAACACAAGAAAACATAACCCCAATGCAAGGAAGCAATACTTTCTTGAATTTTTGAGAATTCTGTATTTTTAAACGTAAGAAAAAGAAGGAACGCACTGATTCCAAAGAATAATAGATACGTGAGTCCTTTCTTTATAGACATCCTCTTAGTTACTAAGTGTATTATGATCCTCTTCCAAATGAACAGAAAGTGGCACATGGGTCTTGGCTTCTTCGGCGGTCATATACGCGTACGACATGATGATGAGAATATCGCCCACTTGCACTTTACGCGCTGCGGCACCATTCAAGCAGATGACGCCACTACCACGCATTCCTTTGATAACATAGGTTTCGAGGCGCTCTCCATTATTATTATTAACTACTTGAACGCGCTCATTGGCAACCAAGTTAGCAGCATCCATCAAGTCCTCATCGATGGTAATACTACCCGTATAGTTGAGGTCGGCTTGAGTTACACGTGCTCTGTGTATTTTTGATTTAAGAAGATGAATTAGCATAGAAGCGGCAAAGATAAGGAGTTCGCGGGAATTAGACAGGTATGTAGTTGGTCTTAAGTCTTAAGTCCTTAGACCTGTGTTTCGAATCATTCCTAAAACGCCATTTCTTTAACGTCATCCGCAATTATTAAACGGCCGGCGACATTTTTCTTAACATCCTCCACTGTCACGCCAGGAGCGAGTTCTATTAGACGAAAGCCTTCAGGAGTAATTTCATACATCCCAAATTCGGTGACTACCTTCTTCACACATTTCAATCCTGTAATAGGTAAAGCGCATTGAGAAAGCATTTTACTTTCTCCTGCTTTATTAACTTGTTGCATTGCCACAATAATATTCTTTGCCGAAGCAACTAAGTCCATAGCACCTCCCATACCTTTAACCATCTTTCCGGGTATTTTCCAATTAGCGATATCGCCATTATCAGATACTTCCATAGCGCCTAATACAGTAAGGTCGACCTTTCCAGCTCGTATCATCCCAAAACTCATGGCACTATCAAAAAATGAAGAACCTGGAAGTGTTGTGATGGTTTGTTTACCTGCATTGATCAAGTCGGCATCTATATTTTCTTCAGTAGGAAATGGGCCCATTCCCAAAAGTCCATTCTCCGATTGAAGCACCACTTCAACACCTTCTGGAATATAATTGGCAACTAAGGTTGGGATTCCAATGCCTAAGTTAACATAGTAACCGTTTTGTAGCTCTTTAGCAATACGTTGCGCTATTTGTTCTTTAGTTAGCATGGTTGTTTGGGGGCGGGCTTTAATAAAAGTATATGGTATAAACTCTTTAGTATTTAGTAAAAGACAAAGTTGCGAATATTCGGATTTTTATCTATTAAAGTTCATTTTCTAAATGAAATGCATATTCTATTATTTTATTGACAAGTAAGTATGTAAATTATAATTCATAAATCTAAAAACACCTTAAGTACTAAAAGGAAACTTATCCCAATGTTTCCTGAAAACTCAATAACAATTCGCTTTCTAGCTATTAAGACTTCTAATTAATTTTACATTCATCCGCATGATATATGAAAGCTTTTCGAATAAGGCACTAGTTTCTTCAACTTTGACATATCCTAATTGTTCTGCTATTATCAACTGAGTCTCTAATTCACAACAAGAGCCAGCCGAAATGCTAAGAAAATTTATAAATTCCTTATTCCCTCTTCTTCCTGCTCCCTCA
>CANLPK010000072.1 GCA_947492885.1 Bacteroidota bacterium | reverse complement strand
CAAATCCAACGCAATTAACCCAATAAGAAAATACACGCTAATTGTAATGAACTTTTGTAGATAGCTTTGATGTAAGTTTGTTTCTAAGAAATACTCTACAAATTTCAAGTAAAAAATCAAGGCTAGCGCGGTGAGTAAATTTTCGAAGCAATAAAAAAATTGAGGAAACCAGTAGGTGATGATTCTTAAATTGGCATTGAACTCAAGTAGTCGAAAGAAGATGAAAAAATTGGCCAAAATAAACAAGGCATAAAACACATAACCCCTATAATAGTTGCTTGAAAATTGCAGGATAGTATATAAGAACATGAATAACATGCATGCTAAAAAGCAACTCTGAAATATGAGAAATGGCATCCGTGATTCGGACTGTCGTGATTTATAGTTTTGGTATTGAGTTTGAGAATAAATTGCCACCCGAATATTTTGCATCAATCGGAAATAGTTTTCTATTTTTAAATAGTAAATTTTAGTGGCTCCTGGCTCTATATTCAAATTAAAACCAAATGGAACACTCTGGCTTGAATATTCACGATTGGGGATTCCAAAACCCGCACTCATTTCTATAAAACGATCATTTTCGGGAATATATAAATTTAGGATATCGCAACGATTAGAGAGTATAATTCCCTGAATAGAATCTTTGCCTTGGTTATGCAGAATTAGTCGGAACCAAACGTTTTGTTTACCAAAGGCAAACGGGGTATTGAGGGCATTGGTGAAATCAAGAGTTTTAAACTCTTTAGTTTCAATTTGTCTGGTATTTAATTGCTTACTACTGTCGATGTATGCAGGGCAATTAGTTAAATCGAAACCGTCAGGAGAATTAAAAAGTAAACTATTTGAAATCTCAATTTCATTTTGAGCCCAGCCCTCCCGTTTGAATAAGAGGAACATGGAAAGCACACAGAGTATTCTAAGATTTCTTTTAAGCAATTGTTTTAATTTCGTGGATTTACAAATATGTGATATTTTTCTAAGTTAATGAGCTTAATAATTAGAATTGGATTTTTTATTCAGATGTATCATTTCTGCGTATCCCATTTTTCTACTCATTGCGTTGATTGCCATGGTAATTCTTTTTGCCTTTGTATCAGTGGTTTTGGCACTATCAATCCATTTCGAAAAATATTTCTGATGAGAAAAAGTTAATGATTTGAAAAATTTGGAAGCTTCAGGGTCATCATTCAGGCAGAGCATAAACTCTTCTGAGAACTCAAAAGGGGTGTTATCTGGCTCCATAACGACATCCAAAACATAACCAACTCTTTTTCCTAAAGCCTTTCTTACATCTGCCTTTAACGCCATTATAAAGTTACCTGAACCCATCGGCAAAAGGGATACTTGACGAAACGAATATTCGTCCAGGGTGCCTTTCACAGCGAAGGATGTTTTTTGATTCGGTTTTAATTTGGAGGCAATATTTTCCGGAATTTCAATATAGGTCCAGCCGGTTTTTTCACCCATCTCCTCAAATTTTTTCATCGTTGCTTTGAAGCGAATTATATTAATTTTTTTGGCCATTTTGACAAAAGTAGGAAACTTTTTAATTTGGTTCATAACAATTGCTTCAGCATCAAATTTCTGTCAGTAATTGCAAACGATATACAGATATGCTTGAGAAACTCTTATTTTGCAAAGGTTTTATTATACAATATGTTAGCTCCATCAATATACGATCGTAAAAAACGCTGGAAAATCTGGTTGTTTCTTGTGGCAATTGCTATCGGTATCTTTACGTTACTCTACACCAATTTTATGGTGAAGAAGTTATCGGCAGAGGAGCGAAATAAAATGCAACAATGGGCCGATGCCTATCGATTAATAACATCGGATGAGGATTTGAGTTCGGGCACTCAAAATTATTTACTAAATAGTGTAATCCGCGCCAATAAAACCATTCCAGTAATTTTAGCTGACGAGAAGGGCAATATTAATTCGGTACTTAATTTTGATTCGCTACGTGACTCAGACCCTGATTTTTTAAAAGGGGATTATATGCAAAAGCAATTGCAATTAATGCAGAGCAAGAATGATAGTATCAAGTTTTATTTCGACCCTAGCGACTCTACCCGATATAATGTTTTGTATTATAAGGAAAGTGTGATACT
Source organism: Bacteroidota bacterium (assembly GCA_947492885.1). GTDB lineage: Bacteria > Bacteroidota > Bacteroidia > UKL13-3 > UKL13-3 > CAINMV01. The sequence continues at coordinate 12,326 of CANLPK010000072.1, read as the reverse complement.
TCAACAGCTAAGGTATTATCCATTTGTGCAACTCGGAATTATAGCATTGTTTTTATTGGTTTCTTATCTGGCATTTTCTGCTTCACGTAGAAGCGAGCAAAATAAAGTATGGCTGGGAATGAGTAAGGAAACCGCTCATCAGCTGGGTACTCCAATTTCTTCTTTGATGGCATGGATGGAAATGATAAAAACAGACAGGGAACATATTGATCCAACCTTGGTAGAGGAGATGGGTAAGGATTTACAACGCTTGAATTTAATAACAGAGCGCTTTAGTAAAATTGGTTCAGAGCCAATACTCAAAGAAGCCAATTTAAGCGAAGTGGTTTCATCGGCATTGGATTATATGGAGAAACGAAGTAGTAAAAAGGTATTGTTTGGATTTTATACCAACGATGCAACCGACAGTATTTGTAAATTAAATATTCCCCTGTTTGAATGGGTGATTGAGAACCTAACCAAAAATGCAATTGATGCCATGGATGGTGAGGGTACTATAACTTGTGCTATGCACCTTTCGGGCCGACATGTTATTATTGATTTTACCGATACAGGCAAAGGATTAAAGACCAATCAATTTAAAACTATATTTAATCCTGGATTTACTACCAAGAAGCGGGGGTGGGGGATGGGTTTAAGCCTTGTAAAACGAATTATTGAAGCGTACCATGAAGGTAAAATATATGTACGAGGTAGTGAGCTCAACCGAGGAACAACCATAAGGATAGAATTGAAACGTGTTAACTAAAAATTTAAATCATTAAAGAAGTCGGATGAAATTTCATCCGACTTTTTTTAAATAAATATTATTAGTTTTCCTTGGCTGGTGTAGGTTGTTCGTTCCATCCTCCACAATGCTTGCCCCAACGTGATTTCATTTGTTGCTTAAAAGCTTCACGCTCTTCGGGTGACATATTTGTCATGCGTTGCTCCATGCGAGCTTTCCAGTGTTGAGGGCCTCCAAGATGACCTCCACAACCACGGTGACCACGATGAAACCCACCTACTAAAATACGCATCAGCACTAAAATTCCGAGTGCCTGTGCAAAGCCAATATTTCCGGTGAATACCGCAGGAATTAGCCAATTCCAAAGATGCATAATGATATACCCGCCAAGCAATATAAATGCAATGGCAAAAAATGCAAATTTCAATCCTTTTAAAATCCAAAAACGTTTCATTTTATTAATAATTAAATTGTTAGAAAAAGTATTAGTTGTTTTTTTCAGGGTTTACTATTTCCTGATTGTTGCAATGATTGGGATATCCTTGATATCCGCCTGAGTGACCTCCATGATGTAATCCACCGGTGAGGATAAAGGAGAGTGCCATCAATCCAAGAGCATGTTTTAGTTTAATCTTTGGACCAGAGAAAAGTTCTGGTACCAGCCAATTCCAAAGTTTGAGTACGATGAAACCAGTAACAAAAACTGCTAATAATGCAAGGCCAATAAATTTAAGGGCCATGAGTAATGAGAATGTTGTCATTTTAATTTTTAATTAAGATTATTATAATTCATTATATAAATATTGCAATCGTTCCCGCATATAGCTTACTGCATAACGTTTACGTGAGATCAAGGTTTTCACAGGAGTGCCGGTAAGTGCCGCTATCTGTTCAAATTTCAATCCATCAAACTCATGCATTTCGAATACTTCCCTTTGCGCTTCGGGCAATTCGCCAAGCACTTCTTCAACCGCATCCATAATACTTTCACGCATTAGGAGTGTATCTGCCGAATCGCTGGTTGCAGGAAGTAAATCGGCCAATAGCAAAGCATCATCTTCATCTTCAGCCAAGGCGATTTCCTGATCTAAACGTTCCGGTTTCTTGCGACGATAGGTATCGGTGATTTTGTTACGAGCCACTGTAAAGAGCCAAGAAGCAAGTTGTTGTACTGGCTTCATGAGTCGGTAGCTTTGTACCAATTCATAGAAAACATCCTGCAGAATGTCCTCTGCATCCTCTTCGTCGGGAATTCGAAAGCGAATAAAATCGAGCAGCCTCCCTCTGTTGGAGCTTACCACATCCTCAATATTCTGATTCTGCTGATTTGTTATTTCTTCCATTGCATGGGTTGCAATATCCATATATAAGGATAAAGACGAATTGGAATGAAAATTACTTTAAAAAATTTTAAAAAATTTTAGACTTGCCGGTCAAGACCTATAGAATTGGGTAGAATAATGGAGTAGGGTATAGGATTAAAGAAGCATTTACCCCTCAAAACCTTTTACTTTTTCCATTACTTCATTGGTAAGTTGTAATTTATAGTCAATTACTTTTTGCAGTAAGGCAGCATCCGATATGGCGAGAATTTGTAATGCTAAGATACCTGCATTCTTTGAAGCATTGAGTGCAACGGTTGCTACGGGCACTCCATTAGGCATTTGTAGAATTGATAAGATGGAATCCCAACCATCGAGGCTATTGCTACTTTTAACGGGCACTCCAATTACAGGCAACGGAGTGATACTCGCCACCATACCTGGCAAATGGGCAGCACCGCCAGCACCTGCAATAATTACTTTGATGCCTCTTGCATGCGCTTGGGTTGCATATTCCATCATACGATGGGGTGTACGATGTGCCGATACAATGGTGGCTTCATAGGCGATATGATGTTCTTTTAAAAAATCGGCAGCAGCCTGCATTACTTTCCAGTCGCTGTCGCTACCCATAATAATACCTACAATTGGTGTTGAACTCATGATGTTGCTTTTACGCTTATTTCTTTTTTTACTTTATTAGCCAATGCAATGGCATCATCGATACGATTGCTACACACCGTAATATGACCCATCTTACGAAAAGGCTTGGTGGTGGTTTTTCCGTACAAATGTACATATACCCCGGCATTTGAAATTATTTTTTCAAACCCGTCATACCAAACCTTCCCAGTATAATTTTTTTCTCCAGTTAAATTTATCATTACTGCGGGTTGTATCACCTCCGTATTGCCTAATGGCAAATTAAGAATGGCTCTTAAATGTTGTTCAAACTGGCTGCAGGCGCATGCTTCAATAGTATGATGGCCACTATTGTGTGGGCGAGGTGCCACTTCGTTCACATATAAACCACCCTCCTTATCTAAAATCATTTCTACAGCAAGTATACCTACATGATGAAAGGCATCACTTACTTCGAGTGCTAAGGATTTCATCTGGTTGCTTAGTTTTTCGTCGACACGTGCTGGATAAACCAATACATCTAATAAATTGGCCTCATCATTAAAAACCATTTCCACCGCATCGTAAATAGCGGTTTCACCACGAGCATTGCGAGCAACAATGATGGCGTATTCGGTATCGATATTTAATTTCGACTCAATAACACTTTCACCATCGAGCAATAAAACTAAATCATCATTTGAATTAATTACCGCCACCCCTTTGCCATCATAGCCTCCCGTAGCAAGCTTTTGAACAAATGGATAGCTAAGTTTTGCTTCAGCTAAATGATTGAGTATTTCCTCTTTGCTTTGAACAATGGTAAAGGAGGCTGTTTTTATTTCATTTTCATCATAAAAGGCCTTTTGCAAAGCCTTGTTCTGAATGGTTCTAAGTACTGAAGGTTGTGGGTAAACATGCACTCCTTCTTTTTCTAATTGTTCTAACGCATCGACATTTACATGTTCAATTTCGATAGTAAGAATATGGCATGATTTGCCAAAATTATAGATTGCATCGTAGTCAAAATAGCTCTTACACACGTGGTATTCATTGCAAAGTATTTTACAAGGTGCATTTTCTTCATTGGCTAGAATGCTTGTATTTAAATCCCATTTTACGGCCTCTTCCAGAAGCATCTTACCCAATTGTCCACTTCCAATGATACCTATCTTTTGTTGTTGTAATGTCATGTTTGTCTGTTATAAATTCTCAATATCTGTTGCTTATATTTTCCAAAGAGCCTCTCCATGAAGGTATGTTTTAATTTGATTGTTCACTATTAACTCAATCGTTCCATCGGCATGTATTCCTTTAATGGTGCATGTTTGCTGTTTCCCATCAATAAAAAAAACTTGTGTTTCATGCACTTTGTAAAGATGCTGAAAGTAATTGGAATCCACTGTTTTAAAATTCCCTAATTGTAATTGCAGATAACGTTTGCTGATATTGGCAAGTAAGTGATTGGCCACCTCTTGTAACGGGAATTCTTGTCCAGAACAGTTTAAAATAGAGGTTGGGAGGTTCTCACTTAGGAAGCTTACTTGATTTACATTTAGCCCGATTCCTATAATTGATTGCTTTACCAATTCGCCTTGAATACTGTTTTCAATAAGGATACCTGCAATTTTTGATTGATCTATATAGATATCGTTAGGCCATTTTATACTAACTTTCTTCTGAGAAAAGTGATGCACTGTATCAAGAACCGCCACGGCAATGGTTTTGCTTAATCGGAAGGCTTCAATGGCTTTAAGGGAAGAAGGTTTCAATAAAATGCTGAGGGTGAGATTCTTTCCGGTTTCTGAGCGCCATTGATTTTTGTGTTGACCCCTACCGGCCGTTTGTTCCAATGCCCATATAACAGTGCCTTCCGGGGTGTTTTCGGTAGTCGAACAAATACTTTTCAAATAATCGTTCGTACTAGGAAGTGAATCAAACACATGGATTTGAGCCGGTAAAAATTGTAAAGGGGCGAAAGCGTTTGTCAAATTAAAAAAGTGTAAATTTGTGGCAGCAAATTTAACATAGTTAATGCGTAAAGTAAAACCCGTAAACGACACCGATCAGTTAATTCCTTCCATCATCAAAGGCATACAGGAAAAAAAAGGTAAAGACATTGTAATTCTCGATCTTCGACAATTGGCTACCCGAGCCACCGATGTATTTATTGTATGCCATGGAGATAGTACCACACAAGTAGATGCTGTATACAGAAGCATTGAAGAAGAAGTTCACAAAACCAATGACGAATGGCCTTGGCACACCGAAGGACAGCAAAATTCCGAATGGATTTTATTAGATTATATTAACGTGGTGGTGCATGTGTTTTTGAAGGATCGCCGAGAGTTTTATGGTATCGAAGACCTATGGGGTGATGCTAAAATAGAGAGATTAGAAAACCTTTAGGAAACCATTCCCTGCCACTTTGACGTAAGTTCTTTGTGGAATGGCTTTTGGAATATCGAATTCACAAAATTTCATAGTAGTTAAAATGAGCGACGAAACAAAAGAACCTGGTGGCGACTTTGAAGGCCAGCAAAAACAGGAGCCTAAGCGCCCTGTTACCAGTGATGATTTATCTCCTAATAGCAATACCAACAAACCTTTAGCACGTAAACCTCAAATTCCTAAATTCAATTTATATTGGATTTACGGAATCATTGCGATTATACTTTTGGTTACCTTGATGGTACCTGGTGAAAATGCTGTTAGCACTAGTTGGACCAAGGTACAACGCGAGATGTTACCTAATAAAGATGTCAAGAAGATTATTATTGACCGTGAGCATGGCAGAGTTTATGTCGTGATTAACAAAGATTTGGTACGTGTAAAAGAACCGTACTCAAAGGATTTGAAGAGCTTGAATCCCGACATGCCTGCTGGACATTATTTCTTTTACGTAAGTGATTTGGAAAGTTTTAATCGGCAGTTGGAAGAATCATTAAAGCAATATGATTCCGAAAAACAAGTTGAGGTAACAACCGACCCCAACCGTGGAGATTGGACCGACTTCTTTAAAAATGGAAATTTGATCATCTTGATTATGATAGTCATTTTTTCAGTGGTGATGTTCAGAAAGATGAGTGGTGGTGGTGCAGGAGGAGGTCCTGGGTCACAAATATTTAATATTGGCAAAAGCCGTGCTACCTTATTTGATAAGGATACCAAAGTGAATATTAATTTCTCAGACGTAGCCGGATTAGAAGAAGCGAAGCAAGAGGTGATGGAAATTGTAGATTTCCTTAAAAACCCTAAAAAATATACAAACCTGGGAGGTAAAATTCCTAAAGGAGCCTTACTCATAGGCCCTCCAGGAACAGGTAAAACATTATTGGCAAAAGCGGTTGCTGGTGAAGCGAGTGTGCCATTCTTCTCCTTGTCGGGTAGCGATTTTGTAGAGATGTTTGTTGGGGTGGGTGCTTCACGTGTACGTGATTTATTCCGCCAGGCAAAAGAAAAAGCACCATGTATTATTTTCATTGATGAGATTGATGCCATTGGGAGAGCTCGTGGAAAGAACTTAGTACAAGGTGGGAATGACGAACGTGAAAACACTTTGAATCAATTGCTCACCGAAATGGATGGATTTGGAACGGATAGTGGCGTTATTATTTTAGCAGCTACTAATCGCCCTGATATTTTGGATACCGCCTTGTTAAGACCGGGTCGTTTCGATAGACAAATTGGTGTTGACCGCCCCGACTTAAGTGGACGTGAACAGATATTTAAAGTGCATTTGAAGAGCTTAAAACTCGACAATACCATCGACCCTCATAAATTGGCATTACAAACCCCTGGATTTGTAGGAGCGGATATAGCCAATATTTGTAATGAAGCAGCTTTGTTTGCGGCTCGTAGAAACAAGCCAGCCATTGAAATGCAAGACTTCAATGATGCCATTGATCGTGTGATTGGTGGATTGGAGAAGAAGAATAAATTAATATCACCTGAAGAGAAGAAGATTGTTGCTTACCATGAAGCAGGTCATGCAATTACAGGATGGTTCCTTGAACATGCCGACCCATTGGTAAAAGTAACCATTGTACCTCGTGGTGTTGCTGCATTAGGCTATGCGCAATATCTTCCAAAGGATCAATACCTATATACCACAGAGCAACTTACAGATAGTATGTGTATGACTTTGGGTGGACGTGCTAGTGAAGATTTGGTTTTTGGGAAAATATCTACTGGAGCTCAAAACGACTTAGAAAGAATTACAAAACTGGCTTATGGAATGGTTACTATTTATGGTATGAATTCAAAGGTTGGAAATGTATCATTCCATAATTTTAGCCAAGATGAATTTTCAATGGGTAAACCATATAGCGAAAAAACGGCTGAATTAATTGATGTTGAAGTGCGCAGTATCATCGATTCTGCCTACCAACGCACACGTAATTTGCTGGTTGAGAAAAGAGAACAACTTGAGATCTTAGCTCAGAAATTATTGGAAAAAGAAGTACTGTTCCAACAAGATTTAGAAGACCTCTTAGGTAAACGCCAATGGAGTGGTAAGCCTGCCGAGCCAATCATTTAATTTGCAAAGCAATCATAAAAAAAGCGAAGTTTCAATTGAAGCTTCGCTTTTTTATTTAATGGTAGTCTACTTGAATTAAGCCTCTTTACTTTCTTTTACTTGAAGGCAAAGAACACCAGCAATCACCATTGAAATTCCACCGACTACCAATGCGTAAATGCTTTCGCTATTAAAAATATTCTTAATAAAAAATCCCAAGATGGCAGCTGCTACTATTTGAGGAATAACGATGAAGAAATTAAATACCCCCATATAGAATCCCATTTTATTGGGAGGAAGCGAGTTGGCAAGAATAGCATATGGCATGGTAAGTGTAGAAGCCCAAGCCAGACCTACACCCAACATGGGTAGCAAGAGCATGGTTTTATCTTTGATAATAAACATAGAGATTAAGCCAATGCCACCGATGATTAAACAAATCATGTGAGTATAATTTTTGCCGATGCGCTTGGCAAGTACGGGAAGCATAAATGCAACAATGGCCGAGATACCATTATATACCATGAACATTACTCCTACCCAGTCGCCAGCATCTTGAAATGCTTTCGAGGTGGTATCGGTAGTTCCAAATGCATTTTGAGCAACACTCGACGTAGTGTAAATCCACATTGAGAAGAGTGCAAGCCAAGTGAAAAATTGTACGATGGCAAGCTGCAACATGATTTTAGGCATCTTGAAAACCCCTTGTACAATTTCTATGATACCATTGAAAACCCCTTTTGATTTTAATTTTTCCAGTTCCCATTTCGCAATATCTTCTGGTGGGAATTCATCGGTAGAAAGCACGGTCCAGAGAACCGATGCTAAAAACACGATGGCACCAATGAAGAATGAATATTTCACCGAATCGGGAATGATGCCTTCGGCGGCGGTATTGCTGAAGCCGAGCACATTGGTGAAGAAGTAAGGAAGTAGTGAAGCGATTACTGCACCCGTGCCAATAAAAAAGGTTTGCATGGCATATCCAGTAGTTTGTTGCTCAGCAGGAAGTTTATCACCTACAAAGGCACGAAAAGGCTCCATGCTAATATTAATAGATGCATCGAGTACCCATAAAAGAATTGCAGCCATCCAAAGTGCGGAAGAGTTGGGCATAAGAAACAAAGCCAACGATGAGAATACAGCACCTATAAAAAAGAATGGGCGGCGGCGACCAAATTTTGGATGCCAGGTACGATCGCTTAGGTAACCAATGATAGGCTGTACCAAGAAACCTGTGATGGGAGCGGCAATCCATAAAATAGGGATATCGTCGATTTTAGCACCAAGGGTTTGGAAGATTCGACTCACATTGGCATTTTGTAATGCAAATCCGAATTGGATTCCTAAAAACCCGAAACTCATATTGAAAATTTGAGTTAATGTTAAACGTGGTTTTTCTTTTAGAGATATTGCCATAGCACACAATTTAATTTGTTATCTAAACAAGGGAAAGTTAAAAAGCAATGATAAATAAAATTATTTGGAAATAGGCTGATAATGTAGACTAGCTATTTTCATATCTTTGTTATGGTAAGATAGTTATTATGATTTCAAAATGGCATTTGATTCTAATTATAATGCTAACGCAATTAGCCTGTGTTAGGAAAACAATCATTCCTAGTTCTATAGAAATTGGTAACTCAACAGGCATGATTATAACCCAATTAGATTCAACTCTTATTCCATCCCGTTATACCCCAATATCATTTCTTATGGACCTTAACACGGATGGTGAAGATGATTTGAATTTTTATATGGATTATTCTTACTCGCCTAGAGGCGGGGCACATGGTAATATAAAAGTGAAATTTCTCAATAATAATATAGCATTTAAGGGCGCAAAATTCGATGAGAACGTTTATATAAGGTTGGATACTTCATATGTGAATTTTAAGCCACCAGCCATTGAGAAGAAAGTAGTTCGATCTTATTATTTCATCCCGAATGGCACTAAGGATAGTATCGTATCAATTAATAAATATCCATTTAAAACACTTGCATTAGATAAGGGGAATATTATTTTTACTGACGACAATTTTGAAAGTGGTGAAACTTCTTTACATATTGACAACCAATTTACGAATGACTCCTCGTATAAAACCTATACCTCAGGCGATACCACGTATACCTTCTTTGTTAACCAAAAAATAAATGAAAATCCATTTCCTTGGAATAAAGAAATCTATTTTGGATTTAAGCTGGATGATAAGTCGGGAAGCCTATTGGGATGGATAAAGTTCAATATTTTAGATATCAGCAGCATTAAAATTATAGAAACCGCAATTCAAAAAAGTTAATAGATGATTTACCATATTACCACACCATATTACCACGCAAAATTTAACGCTACAGATTATTACGAAGCCCCTTCATTACAACTGGAAGGCTTTATACACTGCAGTACATTAGCACAGCTCAAAGCCACTGCCGAAAGGTACTACAGTGAGGTACCCGAAATCATGGTGTACCATATAGATGAAAATTTATTGAACTCTGAATTAAAGTTTGAAATGGCAACCATTGGGGAATCCTTTCCTCATATTTATGGAAGCATAAATAAGAATGCCATCTTATCAGTACAAAATTATTTGAATAGCTCGGGTAGCTTTGATATTAAAAGTGAGTGATTTATTTCATCAACTTTTTCACTTCTTCAATATTTGGAATATTATAACTACTCCATTTATGAATCACTACATCTTTCTTGATTAGAAGTAGTCCAGGGTTGCTTCTAACCATCATTTTAATAGGTGTTGCATCGAGATTATAAAAATCGACATACATCTGAAAGTCATGTCGCAGTGCTTCCGTTTCGGGCTCCAAACTATTGGTAAGTCCCCAGAAATCTTTTCCTAATTTTCTCCATTCATCACTCAATTTGGCGATGCGTGGAATCGCGCCACGATTGCTATTTTTTAAATCATAGCTCGTAAAAACCAGTTTATAATCATCGGCAAAAAATGAAAGCGTTACATCATTGCCGTCTTTATCCGATATGATAAAATCGTGGATGGGTGCTTTTTTGCCTTCATGTACCAGTTTTGTTTCACGATCTTTGTATTTGTATAAAGTGTCGGTACCTTCATGATAGATGGCTTTTAAGCGGGCCTCATTGATACTGCTGTCGGCGCCGGTTGGCAAGTAAGTATAGATGAAATTATTTTCATATACATCCGGATCGTCGCTCACCATATTCGCCTGAATACTGTTTCCAACTTTGAAAGGCAAATAATCTTTAGCGGGGAGGTATAAATAATTTTTAAGTGTAAATCCCATACTTAAAAAGAAAACCACAATAAAGCTTACCATTCCAATTGCTTTTCCCAGGATTGGTTTTATATGATTTAATCCAAACAAAATAAGGATGATAAGTGCTAAGAAGATACTATCATTTATAAACTCTTGTTTCACAGAAAACTTAATGGCATCGCCAAAACAACCACAATCGGTAACTTTGCCGGTATACGCTGAAAAGCCCACCAATAGCCAGAAAAAGAGCATCATTACAAAAGTAAGCCAGGCGGTAAGCTTGGGTTTAAGGCCCATAAGGAGCGCATAGCCAATTAAAATTTCAACCACCGATACTACACACGCTAAAGCAAATGCAATGGGGTTGAGGGCCGACAAATTAAATACCTCAAAATAGTCGTGGAGTTTAAAACCGAATCCAGAAGGGTCGTTGGCTTTAAGCAAGCCTGAGATGATGAATACCAGCGCTATAAGAACGCGAGCAATATTGGTTAATATTTTCATGATTTACTTTCGTTGATTCGAATGAGTGCAAATACTGCATAATTGAGCATGTCGCGGTAATTGGCGTCGATGCCTTCACTAATGATGGTTTCTCCTTTATTATCCTCAATTTGTTTAACTCGAAATAATTTCACGAGTATGAGGTCGGTAAAAGTATTGATACGCATATCTCTCCATGCTTCACCGTAATCATGGTTTTTATCCTCCATTAATGATTTGGTTTGTTGTACCTCCGATTCGAAAAGAGCCATTACCGTATCTTTTGGCATCTCTACCTCATCGGTAAGTGGGAGGGTTAATTGAATGAGTCCAATCACGCAATAATTAATGATTCCCACGTATTCGTTTCTAATATCCTCTTGAATTTTCTGAGTTCCTTTTTGTTCGATACTGCGGATACGTTGCGCCTTGATAAAAATTTGATCAGTAATTGAAGAGGTGCGCATGATTCTCCAGGAAGTACCATAATCCGTATTTTTCTTTTGAAAGATATCTCGACACTGACTAATAACGGCATCGTATTGCTGGGAGGTATGGGTGGCTGCGCTCATGTAAAATTGCAAGGCAAAGATAAAATTAATGTGGTAATTTGCTAATGAGATACATCTCGTAAAAGCTATTACTATCAAGGCGTTATCATAAATTCACATTTACGCACTTCAAAAAAATGAATACCCCTGAAACAATAATCTCAGAAGATGGCTGGGTAACTTACATTTCCGATTTTTTATCCTTCGATTTAAGCGATGATTTTTTTCATCGAATAAACAATACCACGAACTGGTTACAGCAAGAAATTAGAATATTTGGTAGCATGGTGCCCATGCCGCGACTTACCGCTTGGTATGGTGATAAAGAAAGCAGGTATACTTATTCGGGACTTGATAATAACCCCTTGCCCTGGACGCCAATATTGCTGGAACTAAAGCAAATGGTTGAAGCTCATACAGGCCTATCATTCAATAGTGTATTGTTAAACCTATATAGAAATGGAGAAGATGCCATGGGCTGGCATCGTGATAATGAGAAGGAACTTGGAGTAAATCCAGAAATCGTTTCACTCTCCTTTGGGGTCCCCAGAAAAATGAGATTTAAGCATGCGAATAGTAAAGAGAAAAAGGCAGCACTGGAACTAGCTTCAGGCAGTTTAGTGTGGATGCGCGGTGCTACCCAACATCATTGGTATCATTGTATCCCACGCACCTCGAAAGAAATAACACCCAGGATTAATCTCACCTTTCGAACGATACTAAAAAAAGTTAATTAGCGACTGATGGCGCGGGCAATCACAATCTTTTGAATTTCGCTGGTTCCTTCGCCAATCGTACATAACTTACTATCGCGATAGAATTTCTCTACCGGAAAATCTTTGGTGTATCCA
>CANLPK010000071.1 GCA_947492885.1 Bacteroidota bacterium | reverse complement strand
GCTATTCATATCAAATACTCCACAATGTGCAATAAAACATTTAAAACGTTTGTCATGATTCCCCGCCATCCAATAAACACTATAGCCACCATAACTTGCTCCCACACATCCTAATTTATCTTTGTTTACATACGACTCACTTGCAACATCATCAATAGCACTTAGCAAATCCGACATTGCCAATCCGCCCCAATCACCAGCAATTTCATCGGTCCATTCTTGTCCAAAACCTGGCAAGCCTCTTCTGTTTGGAGCCACTACTATATAGCCATTGGCCGCCATCAACTGAAGATTCCAACGGTAGCTGAAAAACTGACTCACAGGACTTTGCGGCCCCCCTTGGCAATATAATATTGCGGGATATTTTTTCTTTAACTTGGGATTGAAATCAGGTGGATAAACAACCCAAGTAAGAATGTCTTTTCCATCTTTCGCACGAATCTCACGTTTCTCCACCTTTCCCATCTTGATATGTGAGAGTAATTCGGTGTTTACGTTGGTGAGTTTTCGTGGCTTGCTTCCTGGATTGAAAATATACAATTCATTCGGAGTGCTTAAACTCATGATACTTCCTATAATGAACGTTGTCTTTCCTAAATGTCCAACTGTAAATTCAGCAACGTCTTGCGCTGCATCAGTAAGTTGAACTACTTTATTACTAGCTTCTAAATTGGTAGTTGAGAACATTTGAATTGCACCCTCAACAGCTGCATTAAAATAAATCATTTTACCATCATCACTCCATGATGCTTTCTCAATACTGTACTTAAACTTCTCAGTCAAGTTTTGCCGTGTTAACATTCCAAAATCGTATACTGTGATATTGTTTTTATCGGCCTCATAGCCGTTTTTCTCCATACTCAACCACATCAGTTGTATTCCATCAGAAGAGAATTGAGGGTTGATATCATACCCATAATTACCTAAGCTTTTGTTTTCGGTCTTCTGATTGAAGAGATTATAAACATAAATCTCACTATTGGTGCTAGTAGCCGCTAAGGTTCCTCCCACCTTCTTACTAGTATATGCAATACGTGAACCATCAGGGCTCCAACCTATTTGTTCATCACCACCAAAAGGTTGTAATGGCGTTTCATAGGGTTCGTTTTTCATAATATCGAGGGGCTCATCAATAGTGCTACCATTCTTAAACTTCACCACAAATAGATGCGAATAATATTCATCTTCCCAAGCATTCCAGTGACGATACATCAATCCATCAATAATTTTCCCTGTTGCTTTTGGAAGGTCAGGATACAAATCGGCTGTAGTCTTACCTACTTTAACATCTAAAGTATAGTAAAGCATATCATTACGCCGACTAAATCCAAAGTTGGTAATGTTTGCAGGAACTCCATTGGCTTTTTTAGGACTGGTTCCATTAATATCGGTGATATATAGATTAACTGCACCAAGAGCATCACTCAAATAGGCAATTTTTCCATCAGTCATCCAACGGGCACTGCTCTCACTTGCATTTTGTGTGCTTGTAATTCTAACAATAGTTTTACCATCGGCACTCACTCGGTAAATATCCGATTGACCTTTGTTTTCAGCAACATCATAGTATCGCACATTGTAAAGAATATTCTTCCCATCTTCACTTATTTGAGGGTCGGATACCCTACCTAATTTCCAGAGAAATTCAGGAGTAAGTAAAGTTTGATTTTGAGCACTAAGTGTAAGACTTAGTGAAATTAGAAATAATGTGATAAACTTTTTCATATTGAAACAATCCTTAAAGATAACCAAATATCTTTGCAAAAGTAAAATATGTATTGTGCTTTTTTTATTTATTTTCACACCATATCTGCGATTAAAAGCAGGTTGTAAATTAAAGTAAACATGATTATCGACCTCTCTGGAAAAACTGCCCTGGTATGCGGTAGTACACAAGGTATTGGAAATGCAATTGCAACACAGCTAGCAGCAAGTGGAGCTACCGTATGCTTGCTAGCACGCAATGAAGCTACATTACAAGTGGCATTGAATGCCCTTCCTGCACCCAATCAACAAAAACATTTCTATATGTTGGCCGATTTTAGTCAGCCCGAATCATTGAAAGTCGTTGTGGCTGATATTACGTCCAAACATCATATTGATATACTCATTAACAATACTGGAGGTCCAGCCTCTGGCCCAATAGAGGAGGCCAAACCCGAGCAGTTTTTAATGGCATTTCAGCAACATTTGATTTGCAATCAAATTCTTGTTCAAGGGTTGATTCCTCAAATGAAAATCAAACAGTGGGGGCGTATTATCAATATCATTTCTACCTCAGTTAAGATACCTTTAAAAAATTTAGGTGTAAGCAATACCATTCGTGGTGCCGTGGCAAGCTGGAGTAAAACCATGGCCAACGAGTTAGGCATTTATGGTATCACGGTGAATAATATTCTGCCAGGAGCTACCAATACCGAGCGATTGCAAACGATTATCACGAATAATGCAAAGCGTAAGAATATAAGTGAAGAAATTGCTCGTGAAGAAATGCTACATGAAATCCCTGCCGGTAGATTCGCCCATCCTGAAGAACCAGCTTATGCTGCGGCCTTCTTAGCAAGCGATTTTGCTTCTTATATCAATGGTATCAATGTGCCCGTTGATGGAGGCCGAACAGGTTGTCTTTAGCTTAGTAAACTACTTTTAAAGTCATCACACGTTTTGTTTGATCAGTAACTTTCATCGATTCATCGATACGATGCCCAACAATACCAACCACTTGATTATTGGATTCCAATACTAACTGATATTGCTTCTCTGCTGGGGAGAGTTTTAAATCCTTTAAAAAATCATGCACTCTTTTGGTACCAGTTAATCCCATTGGATGAAAGGAATCTTCAGATTGATATTCACGCAAATTAAGTGAGGAAGAGATGAGGTCGTAATCGAAATATAAAATATTGGATTCAAAACCATTTAGCGCCTGACGTGTGATAACAGAGATATAAATATTGCCACCATTTGCGGTTCGAATACATTGTTCGTGATCGTTAAGCGCAATTGTTTCATAGAAAGGTGTACGAGAAGAAGGCAATAATTGGAGTGTCTCATTTGCAAAATAAATGCGATACAATCGGTCATTACTTTCAATTATACTTCCTATCTCCCGATTTAAGTCGGAACATATTTCTTCACAAGCTTTCCAATGAAATCCGTAATTTTTTATTGCTTCGTAGAGCAGTGCCGTGTTTCCAGGAGTACTTCTTAATTGTTGAAGTGAAATTTCAAACCATGTTCTGTGCGGCTTCAATAGCTGAGCCGATTGGTGTTTTAATAAGTCGAAATAAGCCTTATAGTGGCCAGTTACCGATTCTATTTTATGAAATGCATGTGCACCAAATACGGATTCAATGGCGGGCAACAATTCGTGCCTTATTTTGTTTCGCGAATAATCATTCGTTTGGTTGCTTTGATCTTCACGATAGGCTAATGAAATCGTGAGGCTGAACTGCCTTAGTTCATTATATGGAACAAAAAGAAGTGGGCGAATTACCTTTTCATTAACTGGCTTAATGCCTTGCATACTCTCTGGAAATGCCCCATTCATAAAACGGTATACAATCGTTTCAATATTGTCTCTTTGATGATGCGCGGTGCAAATAAAGTCAATTCCAGACTCCAACCGAACCGATTCGAACCATTCATATCGCAACCTTCTTGCAACGAGTTGGGTACCTTCATTTTGATTTTCTTTCTCTTTGAGCGTATCAAAATGCTTTACAAAGCAAGGGATTGATAACTTTTTGCAAGTATCATATACCAATGCCTCATCCGCAAGACTATCATTTCCTCTCAAATTGAAATTGCAATGAGCAACGTTAAAATTCAATTTTAGGCTATGAAAAAGATGAAGCATCAGCATGCTATCCATTCCCCCACTCACAGCCAACAGATATTTCTTCGAATTATATTCGGGAACATATTCTGATAGAAATGAGATAAGCTTGGATGGTAACATTTTTTAGATTCTAAAGTGCGTTATGTTGTGTTTCTTTGCAAAACTAACAATGCACAGCCGTATTTATCATAAAATATTATTCAATCAACCATTTTTATGGGTTTGCCTGATATTGTTGCTCCCAATATTGTCGAAAGCTCAAGGAGGAATAGAGATTATTCATGCCGATTTATTTGGCTTTGAGGAAAATGGAGAGAAGTTTCAGCAATTAACCAATGGAGTCATTGTTCGACAAGATAATATTACCCTCTATTGTGATAGTGCCTTAAAAAACGATACCCGTAATGTAATGGATGCCTATGGCCATGTTCGTTTGGTTCAGGCCGATTCACTTACTGTGACCGGTGATGTGCTTCATTATGATGCCAATACTCGGGTAGCAACTATCACTCACAATGTGGTATTGACCCAAACCGATTTTATACTCACCACACAACAACTAATTTATGATACCAAGACAAAGATTGGATATTATCCTGTTTTTGGCAAGATTATCAATAAAGACAATACTTTAACTAGTAGCACTGGCTATTACTATTCGACCGAAAAAGTATCTTATTTTAAGAAGGATGTTGATTTAAAGAATAAGGACTATCACATTACTTGCGATACTTTGAAATATAATAATGCTACTTCTGTGGCTTATTTTCAGGGTTTCACCACTATTACCAAAATCGCCGATAGTACCGCAATAACCTGTAATAACGGTTGGTATGACAGGGCGAAAGGCAATTCGCAATTCAGTAAAAAAGTCAAAATCAAACAACCTGAGCAAACCCTTTATTGCGATAGTATGAATTGGCGAAACGAGCAGGAAATAGGTGATGCCTATCGAAATATACTATTGATTGATTCGGCCAATAAAATGCAGGTAGTGGGCAATTATGGTTACTATAATCGCAAAGCACAACTCACTAAGGTGTCGAATAAAGCAATCGCCACCCAATTCGTAGACAAAGACAGCATGCATCTTCATGCCGATACCATCTTCTATTTTTCGGATACGGCGAAGGCGGGAAAACGAATACAAGCCTACAATCATGTAAAGATTTACAAGAAGGATATGCAGGCAATCGCCGATAGCTTATGGTACCTTTTTAAGGATTCCATCATGACCTTTTATAATCACCCAATTTTATGGTTAGATAGCACGCAAATTACCGCAGATACCATTAGTGTGAAATTCAAAAACCAAAAGGCCGATATGCTTATTATGAGGCAAAATTCTTTTGTTATATCGGTAGAAGACAGCGTTCGATTTAATCAAATAAAAGGACGTGATATCGATGGCTTTTTTAAAAACAATAATCTTCAATTGATGAAGGTACTCAATGATGCAGAATGTATTTATTATATTAAAGATGATAACAAAGCCTTTATCGGAGTCAATAAAATTACTAGCATTAATTTAGATATCTACCTAGATAGTAATCAGGTTCAGGGCGTTAATTACAAAGGAATGCCTGATGGAATACTCCATCCAATTACGGAACTTCCTCCTGCCGAACAACGACTCAAAAAATTTGTTTGGTATCAATCAATACGCCCTAGGAGTAAAGAAGACTTATTGAAATAGTCGATCTGAAAAAGGAAGTGCCGGTTTATATAATTTTCAAGATTGGGCATACTAATATTAATTGAAACTCTTATCTTTCCTCAAAAAAAGAAATTATATGTTGGAAATGCGACCCATTTGCGAACGCTGCAATGCCTTGCTATCGTTCGATTCTAGCGCATATATATGCAGCTATGAATGCACATTTTGCAAATCATGCTCTGAAGAATTAAAACACCTATGTCCGAATTGCAATGGTGAATTATTACCACGACCACGACGTATTATTAACACCAATACATCCAATTAATGAAAAGGGTTCATCAATATCAAACCACCACTATATGGACTGGCAATCAAGGTACTGGTACCAGTTCGTATACCAATTATTTACGCAATCATATTTACAAAGCACCAGGGAAAGTGACGCTTGAAGGCTCAGCCGATCCTGCTTTCAGGGGCGATGCTACGCGTTGGAACCCTGAAGAGTTATTTCTAAATGCAATCTCTTCATGCCATATGCTTTGGTTCTTGCATTTATGTGCAGATGCAGGTATAACAGTAATTGAATATACAGACCAAGCCAATGGCATTATGAATGAATTAGAAGGTGGTGGAGGGCATTTCTCAGAAGTACAATTGCAGCCCTCAGTTACAATACTTGAGCGCAATAAAACTGAATTAGCGAATAGCTTACATGAAGCAGCAGGTAAAAAATGTTTTATTGCCAATTCTTGTAATTTTCCAATAAAATATGTGCCTCAATGCAAGGTTTAAATACCTTGAGAACGAGAGTAGGGTAGAGGACGGGTTATTCGCGAGTATCAATCAACTGAATTAAATGCTTGCGTTGAACTAGCAAAGTGTCTTTTACCGGCGCTGCTTGAAATATTTCCATGATTCGTTTTAACACATCCAAATACCAAATTCCAACGGTGCTCATGGCTGGGATTATTACTACTAATAGCAATGCATAATATCCAAAATAGCAGGCACCAATTGTAGTTATAATCGAGATTAGAATAAAGAAAAGAAAATTTGTAATATTTACGGTGACGGAATCATGAAAATCAATTCTTGTTACTTTCTTATTGGCAACGATACAGGATAGACGGTAAGGAATTCCCCAGCATATTGCCCCTAAAACCATGATAGGAAATCCAAGGACTAATCCGAAAAAGCTTAAGAGCCATGGCAATTTAGAAACCACCCCCGTATCGGTGCAACGTGCTTCTACGAGTTCTTTTTGGTAGGTCATAGTAAGCTTCTCTAATTGTTCGTAGGCAGGTAGGTCATTTTCATACAATAAATTAATTTCATTACTAATCTTACGTTCATGTTCCAAGACTTTACCATTCCGTGTTACTACAGGAATGGTAGGAGCCCGTTGCTCATTTCTTAAATAATTCAAATGTAATTCGGTAAGCACATCGCAATCAGGGTTGCGGATTTCAACAAAATTATGATGTAACCGATTTTTCAATTCATTGGTGATACTAACAAAGCTCTTTTGAGGGTGTGTTTCAAATGATTCTTGGAAATCACGCATTGCTATCGGCGCTGAGAAGTCAAGTATCACTTCTTTTCTATAGTTTGTTTTATGTGTATAGGTAATTCCAGCCGGGAGAATTTGAACATCCAGATTTTCGCTCATGGCGGTCTGCATACATATTCGTGCAGTGCCTTTCAATATATTTCGTAGTCTTCTATCAATGGCACTGTAGCCTTCACTGAAGATTACTACAATCCCATTTTGTTTAAGGATATTGGCCACTTTCGCATTGGTATCATGGTTCTTTTCAATATTTTCAAACCCTTCATCCTTTCTGTATACCGGAATCATATGAAACTGTTCGAATATTAATCGAACCAGTTTATTCTTAAACACATCGCCTCGAACTAAGAAATATATCGGTTTTTTAATAAAACATGCAATGATAATAGGATCGAGGAAGGCGCCTGGATGGTTGGCCGCAATTACGAGTGGTTTATCGTAAGGTACTTTATCTACATTCGACACATGGATATGCCGAAAAAAGATTCTCACGGTTACTCTCAACATTCGTAGAAACACAAAATAAATCATGATTTCATTTTATTCTTAAGCATTGCAAACATATTCAAATATGACTAAATTTTAAATTGTTTGACATTGTGATGATATGATAGAGATCATTGTAATACTTCTGTTTATTGAATTTCAATAAATATTTTGAACTCGACTTTGGTTTATATGTTGATTGTTTAACCATTTTGGGCAATAAAAAAACCCCATTGCGTAAACAATGGGGTTTTAAAATAATATTTAGGATAGGATTAAAATTCCCACAAATCGTGTTCGAATTCAAAAAGTTTGTTCTTCACTTCTTCGCCTTTTAATAGGGCTTCATACGGATCTACTTTAAATTCTTCAAACTGACGAATGGCGAGGTCATAATCATTACTTTCTTTGGTGATATAGCTATTGAATAAGCGTTGTTCAAAGAAGTCGTCAACAGTTAAGCGACCAGCATCATTGAAACGGTTAAACAATTCTTCATTAACAAAGATATTACGAGCGTCGTTATACTTGATATAGAACATCTCTTGTTCAGGAAGTTCAATACCGGTACTACCAGCCACAGGGCGGTACATTGGAGCAATTGCCAAAATACGAACATACATTTCAGATGTATTACGATCAAAAATCCACTCTTCTATGATTTTGTATTTTCTGATTTCCTCAGGCTTGAAACGAACCGGAATCACAGAATCAATTGCATAGTAAGGGTCATTCGGATCTGGATAAACCTGGATGTTTTTATCATATGAACCAAGTTTTAATACTTCTTCAGCAGTATAAAATGATGATAGTGAATCAGACTTGTAAGCCACCAAGGTAGCTTTCTCTGTAACTGCTTTGTAGATGATATCATACAAAGGGTTTTTAGGCCATTTCATACAAAGATTAATCTTTTCACGAGTATCAACAACACGCTCAATACGGCGTGAATACATTACATCTGCTTCACGTAAATAAGGCCAAGGCACTATTTTACGTTCGGCAACTGCTTGCTTAGGAAAAGCACCAGGTGTTTCATATGCTGGTGTTTGAGCCTGAATATTGATTTGTGATGCTAATGCAAACAAAACAATGAATATAATTATTACCTTTTTCATATTAAAACGTTCAAAAGATTACTGTACTCTGAATACTGGACCGCTATCAATATTTTTAGCTGGAGCGGTTGCACTAGCGGCTTTGATATTATAAAAAATAATCAAATCGCCTTTTCTGCAACGAGCTGCTGCGGCTTTTAAATCGGGGCTTACTGCGGGTCCTGTAATACTAAATGGTTGTGCTCCGTTTTTAGTTTGAACAATACATTGGTAACTAGTAACTGCGTAAGTTAATCCATCATATGCGAAAGAAGGACCGAATGAAGCATTTACAAAGTTCCAAACTTGAATTTCAGAACCTGTAATACCTCCACCTTCTTTTCCATTTACAGTTACTGCCAATGGAGGAAGTGGGCGGATTTTAAATTCTTTCACAAATGATTTAGCTGTGCCATCGTCGCCTTTTGCTACAACATTAATTTTAGCAACACGAGTAGGGCCCATTTGTACCTTAACATTATATGAACCATTGGTACCTGTTAGTGTACCATTATCGCAACTTGCGCTAATTTGATTTCCACGATATCCTGGCACAGAAATATCAACTGGATTATCAATACCAGCATAGAAGATACTCATTTTCGAGGCCGAGATAGTAGCCACAGGAGAGAATACTTGATATTCACCTTCAGCGGTATAATCTTTTGGTTGGCCAGTTATAGGATCAACCAATGAAATTTTAGCTTGATATTTATGAATTCCTTCTCCACTAGCAGTTATTTCATAAATTCCTTTACCATCCTTTAACGGAAGCACTGCACCATTAACATAAACATCATTTTTCTGCTTGGTATTATAGGCAGTTAAGAAGATTTCAGCTGTGTATTTTCCTCCTGACGATACTGAAGCAGAAGCTGCATTGATTGAAAGCGATAAGCCATCAAATTTAAAGTCAGTTGCATTGATTTTGGTAGAAAGGTAGCTGATTACATCTGTCTCAGTTTTCTTAGCATCATTTTGATACTTCGTTAAATTCGCAAATGCAGCAGCGAGTGGTAAAGAGTTAAACGTTTCTTCTAACCAAGTGAATTTTTGGCCTTCTTTATTAGGTTCTGGATCTGTACAAACCAAATCGGATTTAATGCCAGCTCTATCATTCGGATCTTCAATTAGGGCTAATAATTTGTCATGAGTTTCCGTGATTTTAGCCATTAACTCTTTTCCTTTTGCATCTTTATCGCCTCCACTGTCCTTGTTTTCCAAGAAATACTGAACAGCTCTTTCCATGTCTTTTGAGCTTTTCAATTGACCATCTTCTTCACGTGGACTAGCCCCATTTTTAGAATCTTTTTCCAAAAGGATTGATTTAGTGTCCTCAATATATTTTACAAATTCGTCAGCGATTTTTTTCGCTTCGTAAGCTTTATCTCTAAAAGGTTTTGCCTTTTCTCCTTGCTTTTCAACTTCCTTATCCATTGCACCTAAAAGCTTTACGTTCGCTGCATCGAGATTGCTTCCCGCACTTTGCATTGATACTTCAAACTTATAGAAGGCTTTTAAGATTTCGGAAGATACGTTCAACGCCAACATCGCTGTCAATACGAGGTACATCATATTGATCATCTTCTGACGTGGTGATATTTTACCTGATGCCATTTTATATTTTAATTATTCGATTGTTATGATTAAAAATTTACCACTTAAGGTATATTTATTAAGTTAATGAAATTGAATTCGTTATCAATCAAAATTATGATTGACGGCCAGCTGACATTGCGTTCAACATATTGCCATAAACGTTATTCAAATTGGTTAAGTTTTTAGCCAATTTTCCAATTTCTTCTTTTACACCAGCCGAATTAGCTTCTGCGCTTGACAAGTTTCCTAATACATTTCCTAATTTGTTATAGAAAGTACTCATGTTCTTAATATGAGAATCAGTATTTTGTAATTCTACTTCATATAAAGTATTCAAAGCAGAAAGGTTTTTAGTTACCTTGCTTACTTGTTCTGCGTATTGTTTTGAATTCTCAGAAGAAGCTGACATTACATTCATTGCTTCTGTAGCTTTAACATAAGATGTGCTCAATCCTTCAATATTCTTAGACGCTTTTTGAACGTTTTCAGCATATGCAGAAGTGTTAGCAGCTGCATTTGAAAGAGTTGACATGTTATTTACATTTTCGCTCAAAGATTTCAATCCTGTACCTAAAGTACCAATCAAATCAGGGGTTACTTTCGCATCAATTAGCATTTTGTCAAGTTGAGCTGAAACTGAACCTGTGTTCTTTTTTCCCGCATTTCCTCCTTCTTCTCCTGCCAATTCTGGATAAACTAAACTCCAGTCGATATCTTGATGAGGTGGTTCGAAAGCAGAAATTGCAAAGATAATTGCCTCTACAGTCATACCAATGGTTAGCATTTCGTTCGCAAATTTCAAGTGCAAGATTTTAAACATGGCTCCCAAAATTACAACTGCGGCTCCTAATCCGTAAGCCATTGACAAAAAACGTTTAGCACCTTTGCTTTCAAAAAAACTCTTTTTCATGTGTGTGAAGGTTTAAAAAATTAAAAAATTTAGGTTAAGAATATGGTTAAAAAAAATAAAATCAAAGAGAAGAGGACAGGCTTTTATTATTTCTTGTCTTTATTAGAACGACCCATGTAAGGTTGAACACAACGGAAACCGACGAATGATTTACAAGTATCTTGATACTCGTACAATCTACTGCCGCATTCCAAATAGTACCCAACGTCTTTCCAGCTACCACCACGTATTACTTTACGCTTAAAGGTCTCTGGTTCATCATCTTTAGCCTGATATTTATAATCAGGACTCAAGTCATCAACTACCGAAACGGATGATTCCAAGTAAGCAGAAGAAGTCCACTCAGAAACGTTACCAGCCATATTATATAAGCCGTAATCGTTCGGGAAATAAGAATATACTTTTACAGGATAAAAGCCACCATCTGCGATATAATTACCACGTCCGGGTTTAAAGTTCGCTAAATAACATCCTTTGGTATTGCGGATATAAGGACCACCCCAAGGAAACATGTTTTCATCGCGACCACCACGTGCCGCATATTCCCATTGTGATTCGGTTGGCAATAAGAATTGAGTTCTTTCAAAATCACCTACCGACATTGCCCAATCATTCATATGACGTGTCCTCCACCAGCAAAATGCATTGGCTTGATTCCAATTCACACCAACTACCGGATAATCGTCATAATTTGGATGCCAGAAATAATTTTCTGCCATTGGCTCATTGTATGAATAAGCAAAGTCTCTAACGAATACCAAGGTATCAGGATAGATTTGCACTTTATGTTTTTTGATAAAGTGTGAATGATCTTCGTTACTATGAGCTGTTTTTAAGTCTTCAGTGCTTTGTACTTTTGCTGAACGTGCTGCAGCCTGAAAATCAAATATTTCGTATTTGTATATCAAGTTACGTACATCCAACTGACGACGGTGCATAAAACGCTCTCCAGGTTTGTATTGCATTAATTGGGCAGCATCAGTTGCCTCTTGCGATTCAGGATCAAATCTTTCCTTATAGTTGATTACAGAATATGGATCATCACTTTCTTCACCGATTTGAGTCTTAACAGTTTCAATGCTTTGAGAAAGATTTTCTCTAAAAATTGAATCAGATACATAGTACACAAACTGACGATATTCATTGTTAGAAATCTCAGAATCATCCATATAGAATGCAGGAATTGAAACTTGCTTATTACGATGAATTTGATGTGAACCCACTTCCTGATCACTTTGCCCCATATGGTAAGTTCCTGTAGGTACGTAAATCATCCCAAAAGGTTGAGGATGAGTCCATATTGGACGGTTAGGTACACCGTACATCTGACCATTATCACCACCTGTACAGCCAGCCAAAATGACGATTGCCATTACCATAACATACAGAAATTGAAAACTTTTACGCATAGTTATACTAATTATAGATTGCAAATTTAAAAATTTTACTGAATTAAACAAGTTTCGTATTAAAAAACTTTATAATTCAATCCTCCCCTCAATAGTTTTTGTTTTTTTCAATTTCAAGAGTCTTTTTATCAATAACGTAGATTTTTAGTTTTTATTGTTTGACAAGTATAGTATTTTTTTGCCGAATTATATCAATAACGCTGCAAATGTAATTTTATTGTGACAGCTTGATAAAAAAATTAATATTGAGAATCCTTCAAGTGGCGAGGGTTCAACATGTATTTATTTACCTTGGTCTTGAATTTAATGCTCTTACAGTACTGAACAAATAATTCATGGGTAGTTTTGCTACCTGGTTTCAATCCATTTACAATAAAGTCGAATGCATATCCTACTTTGAAGTCGCCTTGCATAAATCCAACCATCAAGTTGATATTGTCGCCTTGACGAAAAGACAATCCACCATAATATTGCTCATTGAAGATTGCAAGGGCATTTACATCTATTTGAAGTTTACCGCCATACTTTACTAATAAGTTAGGTTGTATTACTAAATCTCCTGCTCCCACCGGGATATCCATAGCAGCATTCGCATAGAAATGTCTTTTTATAGAAGAGAAAGGGGTTAATAGTGATTTTGATTTGTCAACGATATTAGCTTCCAATAAGTGAGTAGCTGAAACGCCAATATTCAAATTGTTCATGATTGGATTTAAGTAATGAATACCAAATCCTAAGTCATTCATCATATTACTCGTAACCAACGTTGATGGCACTGCTGGATCGGCAATATTGTTTTGTAATAATGAAAGGGCCTTAAGTTTAGTGCCATCTAAGGTTTTTTGCATTTTACCATAGTATAAACCGAAAGAAATTTCGCTTGTATTCTTAAACACATTGTAGTATGACAAACTAAGTTTTGGTAATATATAAGTTTGTGGTCCAATCTTATCATTAATCACATTCACTGCAACTCCAAATTTTCCAAACAAACGGGCAGAAAGATTCAAGAACTGAGTTGAAGCACCAATATTATAAGGCTCTACAGCGGCGGTTCCATCGGCAGCCTTGATCAATTCACTTTTGAATCCAGCATATTGTTGATGCATCAAAAGACTCACGCACATTTTGTCTTTTACTTTTCCTGCATAGGATGGGTTGAACGACATTTCATTGAATTGAAAATGTGTTTGATAACCATCTTGTTGTGACCAAGCATTAAATGATACGGCAACGAGGAATAATAGGGTAATTTTTTTAATCATGTCTCCTTTTCGATTAAAGGTGTAAGTATGCAAATATGTAGATTAATTCAAATATAACAAAAAAATATTACAATTAGTTATGAGCGATTTAGAATGAGTAATCCTTCATATGACGAGGATTTATTAAATAGGAGGTCCGTTTGCTAATCTTAAAACAATATTGAATAAATATTTCATGGGTTGTTTTACTTCCTGGCCGCAGCTGGCTTAACACCCAATCAAAGGCATAGCCAGCCTTGAAATTCCCAATCATATAACCCAATATCCAATTTAAATTATCGCCTTGCCGATAGGAAAATCCAGTATAATAAGATTGGTTATAAATTGCAAGCACATTCAAATCGTATTGCCATTTGCCTCCATATTTAATCAAAATATTGGGTTGAATAACCAGCTTGCTTTGTAATGGGAAGTCCATGGAACCATTGAAATATAAGTGAGGAAGTGTACTTGAAAATACAACAATTTGCGATTGGTAGTTTGTAAATTGATATTTCTTATTTCTTAAATGAGTTAAAGATGCTCCTAATTTTAAATTAAAAAAGGTCGACTTTTGGTAATGAATTCCGATTCCTAAATCAAGTTTCGTATCTGTCACCAAATTATCAGGGACTAAAGGGTCGGGTTGATAAGGAGATTGCATCATGGATAACGGAATTAACTTCGAACCATCTAAACTTTTCTGCAATGCGCCTGCATA
>CANLPK010000070.1 GCA_947492885.1 Bacteroidota bacterium | reverse complement strand
TTTATCGATTTAGGAGGTGTTGATGGTTTATTACATATCACCGACATTTCATGGGGACGTATTACCGACCCTAACGAAGTGTTACAGGTAGAACAAAAATTAAACGTAGTTGTTTTAGGTTTTGATGATGACAAACGTCGTATTTCATTAGGCTTGAAACAATTATCAGCGCATCCTTGGGATCAATTAGGTGAAAACTTACAAGTTGGTAACAAGGTAAAAGGTAAAGTGGTAACTGTTGCTGATTACGGTGCATTCATCGAAATCGCTTCAGGTGTAGAAGGTTTGATTCACGTAAGTGAAATGAGCTGGAGCAGTCACTTACGCAACCCATCTGATTTCTTAAAAGTAGGAGATGAGATTGATGCGGTGATTCTTACCCTTGACAAAGAAGAGCGTAAAATGAGCTTAGGTATTAAGCAATTAACTCCAGACCCATGGGGAACGATTGCTACCAAATACCAAGTTGGAAGCAAGCACAAAGGCGTTGTTAAAAACTTAACTAACTATGGTTTATTCCTAGAGTTGGAAGAGGGTATCGACGGATTGGTGCATGTATCTGATTTATCTTGGAGCAAAAAAATCAAGCATCCATCAGAATTTGTGAAGAAAGGACAAGAGTTGGAAGTATTGGTATTAGAAGTAGATACAGAGAACCGTCGTTTGAGCTTAGGTCATAAGCAATTGGACGAAAATCCTTGGGATACTTTTGAAACAATCTTCGCTATCGAGTCGCACCACGAAGGAACCGTGATGAAAATCACAGACAAAGGCGCTACTATTGCGTTGCCTTATGGTGTTGAAGGGTATGCCCCTTTCAAACAATTATTGAAGGCTGATAAAGCTACCTTGAAAGAAGACGAAGCTTCAATTTTTGAAGTAACTGAATTCAACAAGGATGCGAAACGTATTTTGGTATCTCATACTGTTACCTGGAAGAAAGATGAAAAAGCGAAAGCGGTAGCAAAATCAGCAGAGATAGCAAACGACAAAGAAGCTACTAAAAAATCGGTGAAGAAGATGAACGAGAAAGTTGAAAAATCTACCTTAGGTGATTTGGAAGCTTTGGTGAATCTTAAAGCTGAAATGGATAAGCAATAATTTGCTTAAACAATCATAGAAAGCCCGGAACCAAATTGGTTCTGGGCTTTTTTTTATAGGGGATTTAGACAAGGCATCAAACGTTCGGGATCTAATTTCTACCCACCAGATGTCCCTATGGGGACATAATACAGGAGCAGTGATAATTCGAACATCACTACTGTATTCATTCCGCTCTCACACTCCACACTCACTCTGAATTTTCTACCCACCAAATGTCCTTACAGGACATAATACATGGGTAAGGATAATTCCATTATCGCTGCTGTATTCACTCCGCTCTCACACTTCACAATCATTCTAATTTTGCTACCCACGATACGCCCCTACAGGGCGAGAATACAAGAGCGAATTATAATTCGAAAATTGAATTATAGAAGGTGTTGTATTATGCCCCTTCGGGGCATTTGGTGGGTAGAAAATCATGCTCCCCTAATCGACGTTCCTTAGGAACGTTTGATGTGGATATACATTAAGGAAAAAGGGTTTTAGAAATTCGAATTCATTTCCATTCGGTTGTATTTCATTCTCTTCAGCGTATTAATAATACCCCATAATGCCGTTTTTTATTAATTTCAAAATGCCCATCCCATATGCCTTTCATCGATTTAGAGGATGGATATCAATTATAATTCATTACTTTGCATTTAAATTAGATGATGAGTCATCATCTAACAAACATATTTAACACTAAAATTACATCACATTATGACACTTTGGATTACCCTTGGCATTGCTGCTGTTCTGATTTTATGGATCATTGGAACTTACAACGGACTGGTGAAGTCGAAGATAAAAATTGATAATAGCTGGAGCGATATCAGCGTGTTTTTGAAAAAACGTTTTGACCTCATTCCAAATATCGTAAACACAGTTAAAGGATACGCGGCACACGAAAGCCAAACCTTAGAAAAAGTAATACAAGCCCGTAACGCAGCAGTAGCAGTACCTGCAGGCGATGTGGCCGGACAAGTGGCAGCCAACCAAGTATTGGGTGGTGCCATGCGTGGCCTCTTGGCTATTGCCGAAAGCTATCCTGATTTGAAAGCCAATGCACAATTTATCGAATTGCAACATGCCCTTCAGGATATCGAAGGCGAGTTGAGTAATTCACGTCGTTACTATAATGCTACCGTGCGCGATTATAATACTGCAGTACAACAATTCCCCGGAGTAATCGTTGCTAATTTCGGTGGTTTCAAAGCGCGTGAGTTTTTCGAATTGGAAAACAAAGACGAAGCGAAAAATGTTGAAGTGAAATTCTAATTCCACTTTCAGTGAAAAAAATTCTTGTTAGTATCTTGTTCCTGCTGGCCTTTGGCGTATTCGCTTGGTCGCAGGAGGCTTTTGATATCACGCATTATCAAGTTCATGTAAAAGTGAATAATGATGCGTCGATGGATATCGTTGAACAAATCAATGTTCATTTTTTAGAGCCACGTCATGGATTGTATCGCAAGATTCCATTCAAATATCAAATTGAAGCGTTGCCCTCAGGTACTGAGAAGGCGCATCGACAGATGGAATCGGCGGGTTATACTACCACCATCGTCATGGATATTGCTGTTGATGATTGGGACTTCTCGACAAGTACCCAAGGCGATTATAAGGAACTGAAAATTGGATCGAAGAAAATGCTTGTTGATGGTGATCAACAATTTGTGATTCGCTACAAAATCTTAAATGCAATCAACTTTTTTAGTGACCATTCGGAACTCTATTTTAATTTGATTGGAAATGGCTGGGAAACGGGCATTGCGAAAGTAGATTACACTATTGAGCTTGCCAACGGATTGCCGGCCATACCGGAGTTCTTTGTGGCCAGTGGGGTGATGGGATCTAAAGAAAATAATACCACGAGTCAATGGAGCGACGATCATAGAATATTTACTGGAAGCACCACTACTCCGTTGTCATATCATGAAGGTGTAACAGTAGGTATGAAGTTTCCAAAAGACTTTTTAACTGAGCCCAATTTCTTTTATTATGGAGTGAAGTGGATCCTCTTGGCTGTCATCGTTTTTGTGCTGATGTTCTTCATCTGGAACCGATGGGGCAAGGATGAAAAACTCACCATACAAACGGAATTCTATCCACCGAAAGATATGAGTCCTAGTGTTGCTGGTTATGTGATTGATGATAAGCTCGACAAGCGCGATTTAACTGCCTTGGTACCTTATTGGGGTGCAGGTGGCTACTTGCAAATCAAGGAAATTGAGAGCAGTGGTTTTCTTGGTATCGGTGGTAAAACAGAATACGAATTCACCAAGCTAAAAAACTTACCCGATACAGCGCTCACCTTCGAACGTACCTTGTTTGATGGCATCTTTCTTTCGGGAGATACCGTGCTTTTGAGTAGCCTGAAAAATGTACTTTATGTTACCATGAAATCTGCCAAAGATGCATTGGAAGCACAGGTAGATAGGGATGCCTACTACACGAAAAACTCACGTGGTTTGGGGATGCTTTTTGTATTGCTTGGAATTATAGTGGGAATCTATTCCATTTTTCATTTTATCACCACCTGGGGAGAGCCATTTTGGTATGGCTTATCGTTCCTGTTATGTGCACCAAGCTTAATAGGTTTCGGGGCACAGATGGCCAAGAAAACTGAGAAAGGAAATGAGTTGTATCAAAAGCTGGCGGGCTTCAAAGAGTTCATTAAAACTGTGGAGCAAGATAAACTCAAGGAGTTCTTACAACAAGATCAAAATTATATTGATAAGGTATTGCCATTTGCCATTGTGTTTGATGTTGCCGATGCCTGGAAAGATAAATTAAAAGGGCTTGATATCCCGCCTCCTAACTGGTATTCGGGTAATTATGCTACTTTCAATACCTATCTCTTTTTAAATAGTTTGGATCATTCGATGAACCAGATGTCGGAGAGCTTCTATAGCGCACCAAGCAGCAGCGGCACCAGTGGTGGAAGCTGGAGCAGTGGTGGTGGTGGCGGATTCTCTGGTGGTGGCTTTGGTGGCGGTGGTGGCGGAAGCTGGTAAGATTATTTCTTGTAATTACGAACGAACCTATTTGCTATTTCTGTACTTTTGCCGACGAAAATTATCGAGGTAATTTCTCATGTAATTCATTTCTTATTTTCTGATCTTGTTGCGTTGAATCGTTGCTATGAATAATCAACATAAAAATATTGTCCTTTGGCTTTTTACGGGTTGTGTACTCATCTACTTAATGGTTTTTATTGGAGGACTCACACGCCTTACCCATTCGGGTTTATCGATGGTGGAATGGACGCCTACGGGGTCGCTGCCACCCATGAATGATGCCGACTGGCAAGTTCAATTTGATAAATATAAAACCTCCCCCGAATTTAAGCTGGTGAATAATTCATTCACCTTAGAAGATTTTAAAGGCATCTTTTGGTTAGAATATATTCATCGTTTTTTAGGTAGAATTATTGGGGTAGTTTTCTTCCTGCCATTTTTGTATTTCTGGCTGGCGAAAAAATTCCCTCAAGGATTTTTAAAGAAGATGATCATCTTATTAGGTATCGGATCCTTGCAAGGATTGTTGGGATGGTTCATGGTGAAGAGTGGATTGGTGAATAACCCCAATGTGAGTCATTACCGATTGGCAGCGCATTTGATAACGGCCTTCGCGGCTTTCGGCTTTACCTTTTGGTATGCACTCGATTTATTGTATCCAAAGCCAGAGGCAACGCGCGATGCAAAATGGAAACGCATTGCCTATATCTTATTGCCCGTGGTGGTAGTTCAAATTATTTATGGGGCATTTGTAGCGGGATTGAAAGCAGGATATATGTATCCTACCTGGCCAATGATGGGCCCAGAGTGGATTCCCGATTCGGTGATTAATGTGCGCCCGATATGGCAAATGTTTTTAGAATCGCCACAAGGGGTATTGTTCATGCATCGTGGGGTAGCGTATTTGGTTTTTGGATTGGTGGTATATTTATATTATCGATCGCGAAGTACGCCCGTTACGAGGGTGCAAAAAAATATTACGATGAGTTTATTGATCATCGTTTGTTGTCAGTTTTTGCTGGGGGTTTTAACAGTGCTTTATTTGATGCCATTATCTATTGCTTTGGTTCATCAAACGGGTGCATTCATTTTATTTTCGGCGATATTGTTTTTGATTCATCGAGTGCAAGATTGATGATCAGTTCATCGATTGGCCGTTGGTGAGGCTTGCGCATTGGCATGAACACAACACCAACTGCGGCGAACATAGAATGAAGATTTTTAGAATACAAGCTTGAATTTCGATATTACGATTTCGTATTCTTCAATACAATATATTCAAACGTTCCTACGGAACGTCAGTTCAGGGTGACATCGAAGCTACCACCAGATGTCCCTATGGGGACATAATACAAGGGCAATGGCAGTTCGAAAAATGTTGATTAATTCGATTTTTAGTTTTCTTTTTCCATCATATTTTTTCGGGTACAAATCCCCTTGCCGCCGTTGTTGTGTGTTGTGCGGTGGCATGTGCGAAAGGGCACCAACGACTGGGCGCAAAAGAGTCAGTGTGAGAGCAGAGTGTGAGAGTGGAGGAATACAAAAACAATGGTGGTTTGACAATAGGTTATTGCCTAAACAAATGCCACCGCTAAATGACTTCCTTATGACGCTCTTTTCTTTTTAATAACATGCATTTTACATAGATATGCTTTACCTTTGCCGCCGCTCTATGAATGTTAAAAAAAGTCCTGTATTTATTCTCTTTTTCATCTTATTAATTCCTGTTTTATCCTTCTCGCAAAAAGTAGGATTAAGTGGTTATGTGAAAGATAGTGCCACCGGTGAAACACTCATTGGGGCCTCTGTGGTTATTAAAGAAAAAGCCATTGGAACTGCATCTAATAACTATGGTTATTATACCCTTCAGGTAGAAAAAGGAACCTACGATATTACCGTATCGTATCTTGGATATCAAACACGCATTATTAAATATACACTCCAAGGCAATCAAACATTAAATATTAGCTTGATGCCATCCACTGTTGAAAGCAATGAAGTAGAAATCACTGGAGAGAAGCAAGATAAAAACGTTACCAAAAATGAAATGAGTAAGGTCGTACTCAGCGCCGAAAAAGTAAAAGAATTACCTGCACTCTTTGGAGAAGTGGACGTATTAAAAACCATCACCCTTTTGCCCGGTATCAAAAGCGGGGGAGAAGGCAGCACCGGATTTTATGTGCGTGGCGGCGGTCCCGATCAAAACCTGGTACTGCTCGATGAAGCAGTGATTTATAATCCATCTCACTTACTCGGTTTCTTTTCGGTGTTCAATGCCGATGCTGTGAAAAATATTGAAGTGATTAAAGGGGGCATGCCGGCGCCTTATGGGGGCCGACTTTCAAGCATTGTGAATGTGACGATGAAGGAAGGGAATAATCAGAAATTTCAAGTGGAGGGTGGCATTGGATTGATCTCATCGAGATTGATGATTCAAGGTCCGATTAAGAAAAATAAAAGCTCGTTCATACTTACTGCACGCCGCACATATATTGATGTATTGGTACAGCCTTTCTTAAAACCAAAATTCAAAGGCAATAGATATTATTTCTATGATTTGAATTTCAAAGCAAATTATATCATCAATAATAATAACCGTGTTTTCATTAGCAGCTATTGGGGCGACGATGTTTTTGCCTACAAGAGCCCCGATGTGAGTGCGATTAAATTCAGTACGGGATGGGGAAATAAATTTGTTGCCGGGCGTTGGAATCATGTATTCAATAGCCATCTGTTCTTAAATACGTCGGTAATTTATAATCAGTACGAACTCACTACCCAGGCTGCTTTTCAGGAGGCACGCTTTGAATTGTTCAGTGGCTTGCACGACTGGAATGGGAAGATGGATTTTAATTTGAGTTTGAGTCCGCGACATAAAACCTTATTTGGTGCCAACTATATTTACCATACTTTCACTCCCGGAATAGCCAGCTTTAAATTCAATGGAAGCAGCGCCAGTACTACGGCAACCATCAATAACCAATATGCACACGAAGCTGCATTGTATGCCAGCGATGAGTGGGATATCAACGAAAAATTAAATGTGCAAGCCGGATTGCGATATGCTTATTTCAATCAGGTAGGTCCATACAAGCAAGAGATATTTAACGATTTGGGTGCCCCCACTGGGCAGTACGAATCGTATGCAAAGAATCAAAGCATCAAAGTATATCAGGGGCTGGAACCCAGGCTCAATGCGCGTTATGTGCTAACCGAAAAATCTTCGATCAAGGCATCGGTGAATAAAGTAAATCAGTTTTTACATTTAGCTACCACGAGTGGTGCTTCGTTGCCAAGCGATTTATGGATACCAAGTAGCCGCCTCGTGCGACCACAAATAGCATGGCAGTATGCTGCAGGATATTTCCGAAACTTCAAGGATAATATGTTTGAAACGAGTGTGGAAGTGTATTATAAAGACATGCAAAATCAAATTGAATTCCGCCCTGGAGCGCAATTATTTTTCAATGCCAATTTAGAGAAGGAAGTGATTCGCGGCACCGGAAAAAGTTATGGAGCAGAGTTTTTCATCCGAAAAAATAAAGGAAAACTCACTGGATGGATTGGCTATACCTTGAGCAGAACCACCCGTACTTTTGATTTTGGAACTGGGCCTGTAACGTATCCGTATCGTTACGACCGATTGCATGATGCGAGTGTGGTGCTTACCTATCAGATTAGCAAGAAATGGAATGCGAATTTTGTATTTGTGTATGGCACAGGAAACGCCATCACCTTGCCTTTTAGCGGTATCATTTATAATGTTGGGGTTGATTTAACTAAATTACAACCGACCTTCAGTATCATCGATAATTATAATTACGAGAAGGTGAACAGCACCCGCTTGCCAGCCTATCATCGTGCCGATATTTCGTTTAATTATAAAGCCAAAGCAGGAAAGAATTTTGAGTCGTTTTGGAACTTCTCGGTTTATAATATTTACAACCGAGCCAACCCCTATTTCGTGTATGCGATGACCGACCAAAAAACCAATTCAGTGAAATATAAGATGGTGTATCTGTTCCCGATTTTGCCAAGTGTAACCTATAATTTCAAATTTTAAATGAGACCATCTATGTTGTCAAAAAAATATTTAATCGGTTCGTTTTTAGTCTTGATTCTGGCATTGACATCTTGTGAGAAGGACATCAATATTAAGGTGCCAGAGGATGATGGCAAGGTGGTGGTGGAAGCCTATATCAATAATTTGTATCCCAATTTGAACTATGTATTATTAACGCAGACAGTTAATTATTTCAATCCCGATTTCTCATTGAAAGGGTATGCCAATGCGGTGGTGAAAATTGGAGAAGGAAAAATTAATGCTCCCGGCGATACCACGTGGAAGACCTTCACCCTCAATCCCAATCCTATTTTGGCAGGCTTTTATAATAATGATAGTTTGCAAGGAAAGGTGGGTTATGCTTATAAGTTAGAGATCGCATTGAACAACCAATACTTTTATGCTTATACCACCATACCAACAGTGGTTCCCATTGATAGCTTAACGCGACAAGTAGTAAATAATGGCACCACGCCGCGAGCGTTCTTCACCGTGCATTTCAATGAGCCTGCTTCTATCGGACAAAATTATCGTGTGATGTTGCGCCCTGCAACCGACGAATATTTTAATGCTTGGGGCGATGTAGCGGATAGCAATCAAACATTTTTCAATGATGATAATTCGAACGGAGTATATCGTCATTTTACCTATGCACGTACGTTTGCCATTGGCGATACCATTCAATATTATATTGCCAATATGGATCGTACTACCTATAATTTTTGGGATAGTTATGTGAGTGCAAGGCAGAATGGTGGCCCGTTTGCGACTCCGATTCAATTACGCAGTAATGTGAAAGGAAAGAATGTGATTGGCAGTTTCAGCGGTTATGCCGTGGATCATATGCAACTCATCATCAAGCCCTAATAAAATTTATTTTGTGGTATTTATTTTCGCCAGCATCGAAGCAGTGAGTGCTGCCTTTGGCAATAAAATACTGAGTGCATTGATTCTACAATAGGCATCCGACACGAAATCAAATCCTCCGAAAGGTCCGTAGTTAGGGCCTCCTGAGTCTTTCAATACAAAGAACCTTTTTCCTTTTTCCGAACGTGCCACGCCAATCAAATGAATGAGGTGGTCGTCGGCAGTTACTTTTGTGTCAAATAATTCTTGACGCAATTCCTGTGATGTGGCTTGCTCCTGAATATCGCCGCCAGTATAGTCTACTTGACGTTTGGCGAGATACAATGCGAAACCTGTGCGTGAGCAGTTCCATCCTTGGTTCGATACATCCATGTCGATGGTGACCCCGTAATTGCTTAGGATGGCGTATTCCACCATATTGAGCATGGTATCAATTGGCACATTATAATACATACCTTGCAATAAATAGTTGTCGGGAATTTCCAGTGCAAAATATTCGTAAAATGGGTGGTGTGTGAATGATGTGATGGTTACATAATCTTCGGCTTTCACTTTCAGTATATCGGTAGCAAAGCTGAGCGGGGTATATTCAATTTTGTTATAAGTGAATTTTTGTGGTGGCACACCCAGTGTTGAATCGAGCATATAAATATAATGATTGAGCCAGGCATCGCCACCTGTATAATTCGTGAGTGCCCTTTGCAGATAGGCTTTCAGGGCAGTCTCTAATTGCACCTCCGAAATATCCGAATTGCGGATTGCTTCATCTGATGGGTAAAATTCTTCGGGGATGGCGCCATAATGAATCATGCCATAGAGGGCATCGTGACCTAATCCGCCGGCTTCGAAAAGCGTGGTGCCGTTGCTTTGCATATAGCGCTTTGCCTTTTCAATAAACATATTGCGGGCAGTAAACATCTCCGACAAATTAAATTTCACACCACTTGTGCGCAGGCATTCCGACTCAATCATGGAGGTGGTAGAATAGCACCAGCAGGTATTTGTATTCGCCTGATATTTTACTGGTGTGGTGGCAATTTGATGAACAATTTTAGGAGCTTGAGCAATCGAAAATTGTGCGCATGCTAACCAGAAGCAGAGGATGAAATATTTTTTCATGTATGGATGCAATGAATTGTTTTTACAAAAGTAGTATTTAGTTGATGTGGCAATCGGGTATTTTATGCGTGTGATTTTTGTGCACTATCGTATCAGGGTGAAAATTCCTTTATAGCTGCTTACCACGTCCAGCTTGTCTTTCACCACAAGCGTATAATAGTATTCACCATCGGGAGCTGGATTGCCGTTGAGTGTTCCGTCCCATGTTTTCGCGGGGTCGTTGCTGGTGAAGAGCACTTGTCCCCAGCGATTGTATAAAACCAAATTGAACTCTTTGGTGCCTGTTGCAAAAATTTCATACTGCTCGTTGAGCCCGTCGTTATTGGGTGTGAAGACGGTAGGGATAATTATTTTGAAACTGTTGTGAACAATAATTTTGTATTCAAAGCTATCGATACAACCGCGGGCATTACGAATTATTAGAAGTGCCCGATAGCTACCTTCTTTATTGTAGGTGTGTTTGGGCTGTGCTAAAGTAGAGGTGTTGCCATCACCAAAATCCCAGATCTGACTCAAAGCCCCTCTGCTTGTATTATTGAAGATCACTTCTAAAGGAATATCACCATTATCAGGATTGGGAATGAATGAGGCGTGCAATGTAGTATCCACATTCACAACAACGCTATCGGCTTTGCCAAAGCAACCGTTATTGATTGCAACCACCGAGTAGATGGTGGTGAAACTTGGTTTAACGATGATAGAAAATGTTGTATCTCCTGTATTCCATAATACTTTCGGCCCAAGGGTGGTGGCAGTAAGTGTCACACTGTTACCAGAGCAAATGGTATCGTCGAGGCCTGCATCAACGCTATAACGCTTGATTACATCTACGTGCACGGTATCGAATGAAACACATTGATGGATGCTGCTCACTGCCAAAATATAATCGGTGCTCACTAGTGGCTTTGCATATGGGTTTAAAATGTTTGCAGCACTCAATGTACCAGATGGGAACCATAAATAATTACCCATACCAGAGCCTGAAAGTTGCACGCTATCGCCTTCGCAAATGGTGATATTGGTGCCTGCATTTGCAACAGGATATTCCCAAACACTCACGCGCACCTTGGCGCTATCGCTGCAATATCCATTATTTACAATCACGGTGTACACCGTATCAACATCCGGATTCACAGTAGGGGTAAGGCTTGTGGTAGAACTTATTTTATAGTTGGGTGACCATTGCACGCTCGTGATCGCAAAAGGAATCGCTTGGAGTTGAATGTTGTTTCCTCTGCAATAGCCTGTGTCGGGCGTCACACTCACTTTTACTTTTGGAATTACATTGATGCTGATGGTATCGTTTTTAGAGCAGCCAAAATTAGTACTGCCAGTTACGATGAAAGTTCGACTGAATAAGGGTTTCACCCAAGGTGTATCAATTGTTGAATCGCTCAAATAGAGCTTGCTATTCCATCGGTAGGTATCGGCACCCGTGGCACGCAGCTTCACGCTATCGCCCTGACAAATGGTGAAGTCGTTGCCCGCAAACGTAAGCGGGGAAGGCTTGATGGAGACAATGACCGTATCGCTGTCCTTGCAGGAGCCATTAGATACAATGACTTTATAGGTGGTAGTAGTTGTTGGAAATGCCAATGGATTGGAAACATTCGTAGCACTCAATCCCGTGCCTGGGCTCCACTGATACGTAGCGCCACCACTAGCTTGGAGTCGTACATTACCTCCCACGCATACGAAGGTATCGCGGCCTGCATTGGCAATGGGTGCCGTGGTTACAATGATATTCAATGTATCCTTGCGGAAACAGTTGGTAATATTGGTTCCTGTGATGATATAGGTGACAGACGACGTGGGTTTGCACCACGGATTAGTGATGGTGCTATCGCTTAGAAATTTGCTTGTATTAAATACTACGGAAGTGGCGCCTGTTATATTGAGCTGGATGCTATCGCCCTGGCATAGTGTGATATCGTTGCCTGCATTGGTAGTGGGCCCATTATACACGAATACTTTCACGGTATCGTAGGCCACACAACCGAAGAAGCTCGTGGCTTTGAGTACATAGGTGGTAGTAGTTAGCGGAGAGGCTTTGGTGGTTTTACAAGTTGGGCAACTCAATCCAGTAGAAGGTGTCCATTGGTAGCTTGCGGCAGTGGCGGCAGTGAGCACGGCGGTATCGAGCGGGCAGATATAAGTATCAAATCCGGCATCGGCGAAGTTCTCGCAGAACGATTGGCGATTGCTGAGCGAACCGCTTGCCCCTGTGAGTCCCCAGTACACTTGCGTGGTGCCACCAAAGATGCTATCGATGATATTGTATGTTTTGTTGATGCGTAACGTATCATCGAAGAAGACATTGATATTATAAGTGGAGGGCACCCATTTAATACGGAACTTATGACAGCTTCCATCTTCAATATTTCGTCCGCTATTGCTCGCCGAAACAGCTGCCGATACTACATTGAATACCGATCCGTTTTTATTGATCGCCACGTGGTCGGCAGCGATATCGGGATATCCATTGCTAGCATTGTCCCAGGTATCGATTTCGAAATTGAGGGAAGGGGAGATGCCATCGTAGGCCATCACGCTACCCACAGTACCATAGGCATTGAGTCCGGCGCTGGAGTTATGCAATGTGAACGAGATGCCATCGGCGCCGTTACCATCTTTGTTGCCGAGGTTTACTAGGAATGTTTTATCGAACGGTTGGGAGAGGTCGAGCTGGGTGAGGCTCCAGAGGCAACCCGAGGTGTTGGCGGTATCGGGATTGAGCTGGTAGCAGCCGGCACCAATTTGACGAGCGCGGTTAATGGTATGATAGGACTGCGCCACAGAGGTGAGGCACCCAAGGGTGAAGAACCAAATCAAAAGTATGCGCCAGCGAATCACTGTACAATTTTACTAAAAATTATTGAGTTGGGGGCAGTCGGGAATTCAACATAGTAAAGGAATGGAGGAATTTGAATTGAAGCATTTAAAAATTTTCAATCATTATCCTTTACCATCTCAATATTTTTTTTACCTTTGCGCCCTCAAAAGGGTTGCGTAGCTTAATTGAATAAAGCATCTGACTACGGATCAGAAGACTCGGGGTTTGAATCCCTGCGCGACCACTCAATGACAGTAAGGGTTCCAAGGTTTTGGAACCCTTTTTCTTTTTAGGCATTTGATACACAATTTGATACACAAATAGGGCATTTAGGTTGGTTTTTGAGGAGAGAGCATAACTATTCGGAATCCGGAGCGCTTTTTTAAACATAAGCGTAAAAACGAGGCAACCAAAGTCAATATGGAAATGTGACTTATAAGATACACTTTCATACTCGACAGTTTCGGTATGTTCGCTAAAATCTATTAGTTGTAAATACTCCAAATGATACTTTTCGATACAGTAAGTGTTGTGCCTTTTATTTATTAGGTTTAATGGGTTTGAGGTTCAAATAAGGTACAGGAATACCGGAGGATGGTTTAGCCAAATTATATTTCAAATAAACGATATGTAACTTCAAAACTTCATCCTTTGAATTCTCACCGCATTTAATATCGCCAATAAAGCCACCCCTACATCAGCAAAAACGGCTTCCCACATAGTTGCAAGTCCTCCTGCACCTAAAGTTAGTACAATCAATTTTACAGCAAAAGCTAATGTGATATTCTGAATTACAATTCTTCTTGTTGCCCTTCCTATTTTCATTGCGGTGACAATCTTTGAAGGTTGATCGGTTTGAATAACCACGTTAGCGGTTTCAATAGCAGCATCACTCCCCATTGCGCCCATAGCTATTCCAACATCGCTTAATGCTAAAACCGGGGCATCGTTAATCCCATCACCTACAAAAGCAATGATCTTTGTCTTGTCCCTTTCTAGTTCTTCAAATTTCTGCATCTTGTTTTCCGGCAACAAATTTCCGAATGCCGATTTAATTCCCAGTTCTTTACCCACTTTTTTGGTGATAGAATCCTTATCTCCGCTTAATATAACTATTTGCGTTATGCCATTGAGGTACATTTGCTTTATTGCTTCCGGTACATCTGCTTTTATCTCATCTGCTAACAATATATAACCTTCGTATTGGTTGTTGATGGCGACCACCACAATACTGTCTACGATTTCATCGATGGCTGCATCGTAGGAAATATTATATTTTTTTAGCAGTTTGGTATTGCCTGCCACTATTTCTTTCCCATTTACTTTTCCTTTTAACCCATGCCCAGAAATCTCTTCTATACCCGTTGCTTCATATTTCTCTCCTTCCTTCTTTTCGTATTCGGCAATTGCTTTGGCAATGGGATGCGTGGATTTACGCTCTAAAGCCGAAACTATTCTCATGAAGTCAGTTTTGTCCATGCTTTTAGATACAATTTCCCGTACTTTAAAAACTCCTGCAGTGAGTGTTCCCGTTTTGTCCATCACCACGGTATTTATTTTTGTCATCAATTCCA
>CANLPK010000069.1 GCA_947492885.1 Bacteroidota bacterium | reverse complement strand
AGTCTTGAATATGCTAAGAAATATATTAATGAGCTAAAGGCAACTCGAAGATGGGATCGTGAAAGTGCTACCGTAAATAACTTTATTGAATTAGTTGAGCGTCGTTGGGAACGATAAATTATGAAATTAGATATACTTGCTTTTGCGGCACATCCTGATGATGTAGAACTATCTTGTAGTGGTACCATAATTCAACATATCCGTATGGGGTATAAAGTTGGAATAGTTGATCTTACTTCTGGTGAATTAGGAACCCGTGGCTCCGCCGAATTAAGAGATGTTGAAAGCAAAGATGCCTCAGCGGTGATGGGGATTCATGCTAGAGAAAACCTTAGAATGAAAGATGGCTTCTTCAGAAATGATGAAGAACACCAAAGAGAACTCATTAGAGTAATCAGAAAATACCAGCCCGATATTGTTTTATGCAATGCGATATCCGATCGCCATATAGATCATGGCCGTGCAGCGCAATTAGAAGCCGACTCCTGCTTCTTATCGGGATTGGTTAAGATTGAGACCAAAGGAGAGGATGGGGCGATTCAAGCCGCTTGGAGGCCGAAATCGATTTACCATTATATTCAGGATCATTTTATCATCCCTGATATCGCAATTGATATTACAGATGTATGGGAGCAAAAAATAAAAGCTATTGAATGTTTCAGAAGCCAATTTTTCGACCCCAATTCGAATGCCCCGGTAACACCCATAGCAACTAAGGAGTTTTGGGAGTTTTTGCCAGCTAGAGCGATGGATATGGGTAGAATTATTGGAGCTAAGTATGCAGAAGGTTTTACCGTGAAACGGGCACCTGGAGTGAAGGACTTGAAATCTTTAATCTAAAATCGTTTTAATTATTTCCGACTATTCTCATGAATTTCCAGCCGAAGAATCCTAATTATATTAAAGCTATTGAAGGTGTTTTAGAAAAACAAAACTTCATGCATCATATTGGATTCAATCTCACCAAAATAACTCCTGGTTATATGGAAGGCGAAATACAATTCAAAGATTTTCTGAAACAACAAAGTGGATTTCTACATGGAGGTGTTATCGCTACGCTGGCTGATTTAGTTTCAGGATTTGCGGCATATTCACTAGTTGCTGAGAATGAATATGTAGTAACGAGTGACCTTAAAATTTCATACCTTAATCCTGGCGTTTGCGAGAAGGTTCTTGCGAAAGGATGGGTAATAAAAGCAGGTAGCCGCATGCATTTTTGCGAATCGGAAGTGCTGGATGCTGATTCTGGATTAATGATTGCCAAAGCCAGTGCAACTATGGTTATTGTGCCTAAAGTTACAATATGAAACCAACTGTAAAGTTTGAAGATATTGGATTGATTGATTACCATAAAGCATGGGATTATCAAGAAAAATTAATGAAGCAAAACACAGATATCAAGCTTCATAATAGAGAACAAAACAACAAAAAAACCACACAAAATCATTTACTCTTTTGCGAACATCCACACGTTTATACCCTTGGGAAAAGTGGTGACGAAAACAATTTATTATTAGATGATGCTGGATTAGAAAATGCTAATGCCATATTTGTTAGAAATAATAGGGGAGGAGATATCACCTATCATGGTCCAGGGCAAATAGTAGGTTACCCAATTTTCGATTTAGAGTACTTCTATACCGACCTACATCTTTACTTGCGATCGTTAGAAGAGTCGATTATTAATACCCTAAAGCATTATGAAATTGCAGCTGGTCGAATAGATGGATTAACTGGTGTATGGTTAGATTCAGGAGTAAAAGGCAAGGAGCGCAAAATATGTGCAATCGGAGTACGTTGTAGCAGATGGATAACAATGCATGGTTTTGCATTTAATGTAAATACCGACCTGTCCTATTTTAAAAATATTGTGCCTTGTGGTATCGATGA
This sequence comes from Bacteroidota bacterium, assembly GCA_947492885.1. Lineage (GTDB taxonomy): Bacteria > Bacteroidota > Bacteroidia > UKL13-3 > UKL13-3 > CAINMV01. Next base: position 12,677 of record CANLPK010000069.1, on the reverse strand, counting down.
TAAGGCTGTTACCAGTTTAGCTCAAGAATTGAATTATAATCCAGATATTAACGAAGTAAAGACAATCTTAAAACAGGAAATGGCCAATCAATTTGGTTATGAATACATAAATTTAGAGCAAGTTGAAACCCTCCTTTAGTCATAATTCTTTGCTCTTGCCATTCTTTGCAATAGCTACGTTTATTGCACTCTATATCCTAGCCGCTTATTATTACCCTGGAGGAAACGATGCCAATAAAGCTCAAGTTGGTTTCGATATACTTCAAAATTACTGGTGTGATTTATTAGGCGGGCAAGCAAAAAATGGAGCACCCAATCCTTCTCGACCAATCGCTATCGTTGCAATGATAATCTTGTTTTCGGGATTGGCAGTTTTTTGGTATCACGTTCCTAATTTGTTCAACGAAAACAAAACTTCAAATCGAATTATTCGTTGGTGTGGTGTTATTTCAATGCTAACTGCTACTTTATTATTTACGCCCTACCACGACCCCGTTATAAATATTGCAGGGTTATTTGGTATTATTTCTTTTGTTGCGACTTTTATTGCCTTGTATAAATTTCGATATCGTGGATTACTTGCACTAGGCATCTTTGCACTGTTAATGTGTTTTATTAATTATATCATCTATTTCTCTGGCAATTTTATCTCATTGTTACCTGTTTTTCAAAAGGTCGCTTTCATAATTTGTCTCACTTGGATATCTATTTTTAATTATAAACTCTATTCTTGGCCAAACAAGCAAACACAGTATAATTAGGTGTTTTGGCAAGGTGAATTGTTAAATAGCAAAATAAATTTGGAGGATCATTTAATATTATGCGACCTTTGTACCTCTAAAATCACTTAAACAAATGTAAAATTCATCCCCTCAGGCGTTCTGCCAACTTATTGAAAAAACTCATTTTTAATTTAACTTTTAATATTTTATTTAAATCATTATGGACTTATTATCTGTAGTTTCTGATTACTGGATTGTATTGTGCGTGGTACTTTGTATTGTATTTTACAAATTCGTATTGCGTGTTTTTTTTGGTATGGTCATCGTACCTGAAGATAGAATTGGATTGGTGACTAAAAAGTTTGTATTGTTTGGAGCCAATCGAAGTTTGCCTGACGGGAAAATTTTGGCAACCAAGGGAGAAGCGGGATTTCAAGCACGTACCCTTGCACCGGGTTTATATTGGTTTATGTGGCCATGGCAATTTGGAGTTCAAATGGTTCCGTTTACAATTATTCCAGAAGGTAAAATTGGGTTGGTATTATCTAAGGATGGCGCAGAAATTCCAACAGGTAGAATACTAGCAAGAAAAGTTGAAAGCGATAATTTTCAGGATGCAATAAAATTCTTAGAAAATGGAGGCCAACGAGGTCGACAAACAGCCTATATCACCGCGGGCTCATATCGTTTAAATTCTTTTTTATATGACATCACAATTACCGACCAATCGATCATTCATGAAAACATGTTGGGGATTGTAACCACAATGGATGGTGAGCCAATTCCATCGGGAAGAATTGCAGGCAAAGAAATTGAAGGGCATAATAATTTTCAAGATATAGATACCTTTTTAATTAAAGGTGGATGTCGTGGTTTGCAACCTCAAATGGTTTTAGCCGGAAGTTATTATATCAATCCTTGGGCAGTGCAACTCGAAGAAATGCCTATGACTGATGTGCCTATTGGATACGTTGGAGTTGTAATAAGCTATATCGGTGATGATGGAAAAGATATGACAGGTGATTCATTTAAGCATGGAAATATTGTGAGTAAAGGATTTCGAGGTGTTTGGATGGAGCCTTTAGGCCCGGGCAAATATCCTTTAAATAAATACACCATGAAACTTGAATTAGTGCCTACTACTAACTTAGTACTTAACTGGGCGAACGCTCGAAGTGAAAGTCATGCATTGGATAAAAATTTAAGTACAATCACGGTGAGGAGTAAGGATGGATTCCCATTCAATTTGGACGTAGCTCAAATAATTCATATCCCTGCGAATGAAGCACCGAAAGTTATTGCGCGATTTGGCAGCATGAACAATCTCGTCTCGCAAGTGTTAGAGCCTACGATTGGAAACTATTTCCGTAACTCTGCTCAAGATAGTGACGTCATTAGTTTCTTAAGTACTCGTAAAGAACGTCAGGAAAGTGCCAAATCGCATATTGGAAAGGTACTTGAAGAATATAATGTAAATGCTGTTGATACCTTAATTGGTGATATCGTTCCTCCAGAAGCGTTAATGAAAACATTAACTGATAGAAAGATTGCACAAGAAGAAGAGAAGACCTATGAAACTCAACGGATGGCACAAGAGAAACGCCAAGGTATGGAGAAAGAAACTGCGATTGCCGATATGCAAAAAGAAATTGTAAAGGCTCAACAAAGTGTTGAGATAGCTCAAAGAACTGCCGATGCAACAGTGAAGAAAGCGGAAGGAGATGCGACTAGTTTGAAGTTGAATGTGAATGCAGAAAGTGAAGCCATTAAATTAAGAGCTGCTGCTCAGGCCGAATCAACAAAATTGAATGCGATTGCAGAAGCAGAAAGAATTGCAAAAACTGGTAATGCAGAAGCGGAGAAAATTTTATCAATTGGTAAGAGCACAGCCGAAGCCTACGAACTTCAGGTAAGAGCCATGGGAGGTGATAATTTCACTCGTTATAAAATCACAGAAGAAATTGGACGTGGTAATATTAAAATTATTCCTGATATCATCATCGGTGGTGGTAATGGAAGTTCTACTGATGGCTCCTTAAGTGGTTTGATGGGATTGAAGTTAATGGAAATGCTAAGCGAGAAAAATGAAGCCGAGAAGAAGCCTGAAGAGAAGAAGAAATAAGGCATTTTTAGACTAGCATCTAAATTTTAAGATTATTAAAAGGGGCTAATAATTCATTAGCCCCTTTTTGTTTGTTTCCAGATTTACAACTAAAAATAGGATGAAAATCCGCATTGAAATACTCCCTTAGAATTTGCAGGGTTGCCTAAAAAATCTCTATCAAATTGAAGCCGATAATTAAATCTTAGCACTGTGGTTCCAACAGGCCGAAATGAGATTCCTGGAACTATTGCCCATACATCATCCAGAATTGGCTTGCTTGTTTCTTTTAATAGGGTACGGTTATAATCCACATATTCCATTCTAAGTATTAAATTGAGTTTTGATTGATTCCAATTCAATACTTTTTTTTGGAGCAGCGTGCCTACAATATCTAAATAAAACCCAAATTGTTTTTCGCCATAATTCTGAATATAAGTTGTTGGTACCTGCACATTTACAAAAGCCAATTCGGAGTTTAGTGTAATCCTATTTCGAATTATTTGAGTGTTAAAATCGATAGCAAACACTGTTAACCTACGTTTATTGTCAGTTATCAATCCAGTTGATTTCCATGTATTGTAAATCCCCGTCATCATGGAAACGCCAAGCTCGCCAATTTTCCTGTTTCTTATTCCAATTTTTGCTGTGCTCATTGGAGCGCCCGAGTTACTATTTTCAAATTTATTAGTGTTGACTTTTCCAGATGCTAAAGAAGTGCGATTTAAGCTATTTGAAATAACATGGTCATCGAAACCGTTGGTTAAATAGAACTCATAACCGATATTGAAATTGGGGAAATAATGCTTCCCATAAACACCACAACCCACATTAGACAAAGTAGCGGGGAGAATGGTTGTGGATGAAAGTGGCCGATCGATAAAATCCCAGCGTGGTCCATCATGGTTTTGATTGAATGCGCCAATAGGGTTCATTATTATGCCACATCTAATATTTAACGAAGGATGAAGTTCGATATCCATCGCAGCGAATTCTAAATTTGTTTTTTTTGCTCCATCTTCGAATTCTATCTCTGAAAGGAATTTTAAATTCCGAGCAATAGTTGACGAGAAAAATAAAGTAGTTCTTCGCATTTGAAAAGAGAATCCATCGCTTATACCATTAGTAATGTGATAATTTGAATTGGCTTCTAAGTACCCTCCAATAGCTATTGGCGACTTATCGAAAGTATGAAATGGCCGAGAATAGGCGGCATCCATATTCATTGCAGGTTTCAGTGTGTCATTAGGATTCTTTTGAAGCCGCAAACTGTTCGACTGAGCATTACTGAAAATTCCAGCCAGTAATATTAGAATAAAAGGAAGCAGTTTTTTATAATTCAATAAATATAGTGTCATTGTTTGTGGTAGTTTTAAATGTCTTTAAATTCCTTTCCGCAGGTGGGTTTTGAACGATTCCATAGCTATTAAATTCACTGCCATGACAAGGGCAAACTAATAATTGATTGTTCGCTTGTAATTCACAACCCTGATGGGTACACTGCATTAATATCGCCGTAAATTCTCCATCTGAATGCTTGTAGAGTCCAATAGGAAATCCTAGTAACTCAGTTTTTATTAATACATAATTCCTATGTTTTTTTCGACTGTTATCTTCAATCAAGAATTCTGTTTTAGAGATGTTTAGAATATTGTTATTGCGTGTTGATTTTGCAAAGTAATTTGCAGAAACACAGCCGGTCATTCCAATATCTAAAAATAAACCTCCTAAACAGAAACCAACACACGATTTGATAAATCCATTTCTTTCCATAGTGTTAAAGTGATTGAAGGAAATTTAAAATGGTTTGTCTTTCTGTAGGAGTTAATTTCTTATAGGCATCAATACATACAGATGCTTCGCCTCCATGCATTAGAATTGATTCTTCAATATTGTGAGCTCTCCCATCGTGTAAGAGAAAGTATTGTCCTCCTTGTGAATTGGGAGAGAGTCCAAGGCCCCATAAAGGCGGTGTTCTCCACTCTGAAGTTAAGGCACTTCCTTCGGTATAGCCATCATCTAATTGTTTTCCCATATCGTGAAGTAATAAGTCTGTGAATGGGTGAAATTCTTTAAACGATAGTGATTCAACTGGAGAGTATCCTGTTCGTAAGGTTTGCTTATGGCATTTTTCGCAACCAATACTTATAAATTTGTTTTTTCCTTCAATTACATTTTCGTTGTTCTCGTTTCTTTGAATAGGGGCCTTCAGTGTTTGTAAATAGAATACCACATCATTGAGTGTTGTATTGCTAACCTCAGGGGCAATGGCAAGGCCACTATATGCATCTGTCGGTTCATAGAATGAGGTGATTCCCATATCCTGGTTATAGGCATTTACAGTTTGATGTAAAAGGTTATAAGCAGCTGCTTTCTTTCCAAAGCGATGAATATATTTTGTGTTTTTTTCTATAGCATCTTTAAATGGGGGAATATAATTAGGTAAGGTTTTCCAGTTAGGCACCCCCGAAATTCCATCTCTATCTAAATCATTTGGATCCGACATCGCAATGAGGTCGGCATCAGATACTAGTTCTAAATAACCAAGTCCGGTATTTGCTGGAGGGAGAAATTTGGAAAAGGAAGCACCATTTGGAATTTGCTCTGGTGCATAACCAGGAATGGCTCTATGTTGTAGCTGAGGCCCTCCTTGGTTTAGAAATTTATTCCCATTAGTATCAGATTGTCCAAATCGGGTAAGGGTACTAAATGGATGCCCTTTCCCATCGCCTGCGTGGCAACTGCCACAACTAGAGGCAACGAATATTGGACCGAGCCCATTGTCGATGGTAAATACTTCATCATTAAATGCCAGATCTCCCTTCAAATGTATTTGCATTTGAGCTAGAGTTAACCCCTCGATAGGCCCATCTAATATTTCATTTTCATTTGGCGCAGAAGGAGCGAGTTTGCTGCAGGCAGCTAATGACATAACTGCCAGTAAGGTAATTAAGGAGGCACGGAAAATTAGTTCTTTGAACATTAGATTATTAGTTAATGAAGCAAAAGTAATAAGTTAGATGGCTAAAACAAAATGATTTGATAGTTATTTAATCATAAGCCACAATTAGTTATTACCTTTGCCCTATGAATTCCTTAATAGAAGAGAATTATTTAAAAACCTTGTTCAATCTTTCCGAGAGATCGGGGGAAGTAAATGTGAACGAACTCTCAAGGCATTTGGAATTGAAGATGCCAACAGTGACTAGCATGATGAAGAAGCTTGCATTAAAGAAATTGGTTCATTATGAAAGCTATAAGCCAATTCGCCTTACTGAAAAAGGTAAGAGGGAAGCTGCCTTCATCATCAGAAAGCATCGACTCACCGAAATGTTTCTCGTGCAAAAGATGGGATTTGGATGGGAGTTTGTGCATGAAATAGCCGAACAAGTGGAACATGTTCAATCGCCTGAGTTCTTTGAAAAGATGGATGAATTACTTGGATTCCCAAAGATTGACCCTCATGGATCGCCAATTCCAGACAAGAATGGGAAAATTGAATGGAGGAGTTATCGCAAATTAAGCGATTGCAAGGCCGGAGAAACGGTAGTCTTAGCTGCAGTAATAAATACCTCCGCAGAATTTCTGAAGTTTTTGAATTCAAGAGAATTGAAACTTGGGGTAAAATTGAAAGTAAAATCTATCGAATCATTTGATCATACGATGGTAGTATGCTATTCAAAGCGAAATGGTGAAACACTTAGCAATACGGTATGTGAGCGATTACTAGTTGAGAATTAAAATTCAAGATAATTTATAATCGCAGCTCAGATTTTGGTAATTTATTTTTTATGCCAATGCCCAGCAGTGTCTTTACCGTAAGATGCAGTATCGATATATTGTTCTGCATGTCGAACAAATTTTGAGGCTCCTTTTGAAACCTTTTGAGTGGTGCTGTCAGCTGATTTTATTGCTTTGGAAACCTTTCCCATATTGTCGTTTAGGTGTTGTATTCCACAGCCATTGCAAGCGGAAAAGATGGTGATTAATACAATGAATAAAACCAGTAACAAGTAAATTGGTTTCATAAATGATTGATTTGATTTTAATTCAAATGTAAATTATTTTCTATTACATTAGTTTGAAATTAATTTATCATATCAAATGATTTTAAAATCCAACAATTGAATTTAGTCAAGATTTAATCTTTAATTTATGTAATTTCGCCACCCTAAAATGACTTTGTTGCTCAGTTGGTAGAGCAGCTGACTCTTAATTATCGGGTCGTGGGTTCGAATCCCACCGAGGTCACCAATAGATTTTAATCTTTTTAAAAATAAAAAAAGAGGCCTGGGCCTCTTTTTTTATTTTCTTAACATTCACTTATTATTTTGCTGCGATTGGCGCTTTTTTATAGCGGCCCCAAGCAACAAAAAGTGTTATGCCTGCAATGAGGATTGTAGGCATAATAGCTTTAGATTCGCCAATTGAGATATTTAATGCTGTTGCTATTAACATTACAATTGCTAAGCCTAGGGCCGCAATGGAAGTTAACCAAGGCATGATTCTCAATAACGAAGGGAGGATTAAGCCCAATCCGCCCAAAATCTCAGCTAAGCCTGCAATATAAATAACTGCGTTGGAGGCGTGTTTAGCCCATTCCATGGAGGTTCTTTGAGCCTCTAAGGGAGTAAAGAATTTAGATGCCCCTGCCATTAAAAACATAAAGGCAAGTAAAATTTGTAAAACCCAAAGGCCAATATGTAAAGCTTTAGATGGGGAAGTTGTGTTAGATGACATTTTATGAATATTTTAATTTAATTATTGCGCAAACTTAACGATATTTGCTTACTAAAAGTTAGTAGTTTCCCAAAGGTAACCGATTACCTTTAGGAAAGTTAGTATGATATGGAACATAAATCAAATACTGATTGCTCTGCAGATTTAATTGCGGTGCGCGATACATTAGATGTAATCAATGGGAAATGGAAAATTCAAATCATAATCACGATGTCGAAAGGCAACAAACGTTTTGGTGAAATAGAAAGAAGCATTCCTAAAATTACATCAAAGGTATTATCTAAAGAACTCAAGGATTTAGAAGCACACCAACTTATCAAGCGTACGGTGTACGATACAGTGCCAGTATCAGTTGAATATACCTTATTGCCTTATTCTATGACCTTAAAGAAAGTAATTGATTCTTTGCGTGATTGGGGAATTCAACATCGAAAATTAATCATAGGGGATAAAACCGGAAAATAAATTTAGCTTTAATTTTCAAATTCAATCTTATACTAATTGGTATGATTGTTTTTCTAACGCATTATTTTATGTCTGTAAATAATTTAGTAGGTTTAGGCTGAACGATAAGCCATTGCATGTGAGTTTTTCTTTGAGGGGCCAAGAAAAATTCTCGAGTAGATTCTAAGTAGTGCTAATTCCATGAATGCAAAACTCAATGCGGTTAAAATAATTAGTATTTCCTGATGCTTATGAATATGATTAAAAAGTATATCAATGCCAATGAATGTTGGGGTAAACGGGAGTCCTATCATTCCTAAACAACAAATTAGAAATAGAAAACCAGTATTTGATTGTTGGTACGAATAGCCATGAAATTTATTTAGATCAATATCGTTATCAATAGCCTGAATTTTTTGCAAACAAGCATATCCTACTAAGGCAGATATTACGGTACCACTTAAATACAATGCGATATAATTATTTCCGAAATTCTCATTTAACAATGCAATTGATAACGCAATAAATAGTTGGCCTAATATCACAAAACTCCAAGCCCACATTGCGTCTCCTCTTTCTGCGAATGCTCCCAATATTAATATCAATCCGATAGAAGCAGAAACAAATGGAAGTAATTCGAAGAGTTGTGAAGGTATTCTTTCAGGATATAAATCGCAGTATGCCCCAATCGCATAGATTATGAATATAACAATAATTGAAATTTTATTTGCAAGGAAAGAAACTCTTTTTCCAAGCCATTTGAATGGATTCCATAATATACGTTGCTGTAAATTATCCAAATTCCATTCTTTAATGGAGAGTATATAAAATGAGTTTTTTGTTTTCGTGATAAAGTTTAATTTGAGGGATTTGTCTTGTGGCTTAAAATTGAAAACCATATCATGTATCTGATAGCCAAGAACGGAAGGGGATACAAGCAATTGATAAGTTCTGAAAATTGCGTTAGCTGCAAAATGAATTAGGGCTAATTCATGAAAACCTAGGGCAATTTCAATAAAGATTAATCCAATTTGGGATGCAGAAGCATAAGCAATTTGGGTTTTAACAGATGATTGAACCTGTGAAATTAATAATGAAATTAGCCATGTGATTACCCCCACCGATAAAATAATTATCTTTATAGTAACCAAACTTTCCCAATATGGAAAGGTTCGTAGTAGCAAGAAAACACCTAGATGAACCGAGAGTGCACCATAAAATATCGCACTTGAACTAGTAGGGCCTTCCATCGCTCTTGGAAGCCAGCTAGTGAATGGGAACTGTGCCGATTTTATCATTGCGGCGAATACAATCATTAATGAAATAAAAACAGCATATCCTTGGTGCAGATATAAATGATCAGCGACTAATTTGGCATCGTTAAGCTCAATAAAGGTGATGTTCTCGTGCCATAAATGATGACTCATCCACATTGCCAAAATTAAAAAGATATCACTGAGGCGGTAAATAGAAATAACTTTTAATCCGTTTTTAACGGGGAGATAACGATCTCGATAAAAGGTGATTAACAAGAATGAAGAAATCCCTAATAACTCCCATCCAGTAAAGAGTGTTTCAAAATTCCCTGAAAATATCGCTATATTATACCCGAGGAAAAACAATTGAATGGCATTGAAGAATCTCTTAAAGCCAGCTTCTCTATGAAGATAATACTTGCTAAAATGTGAGACAAGAAACACAATGGAGGCTCCTAAAATTGCAAATACAGCGGTGTTCTTATCGAAAAAATAGTCTATAAATATCTCTACATCTTCTGATTGAAATATTATAAGATGCTTCTTTGTGAGAATTGGGAAATTATCAAAAATCCAAAATAGAGTAAAAGCTAGAATCCCAATTAGTTGTATCCCCGAAGTCCAGATAGCAATTCTTGCTATTAGCTTTTCATTTCTAAAAGGGGAAAGCAAACTTATTATAAATCCCAATAGGGGAAGCCATATAAATAACTGTAAAACCTGATTCATAAATACTTAAATTTTAAATAGAGGTAAATTCTCTTTCGTTGCATGCAGAATGTGATTTGATTCCATTTCTTGAGCCGATTCAATAAGACGCTCAATATCAGAAACGCTTTCTGTTTGTTGTTTTATTGGATTATATTCTGAGAATATACCATCTTTGAAATAGGATATTTTTTTAGTTTCCGGGTTAAAAGCAGCAATATGAACCCATTCGTTTTTAAACCATTCGTACATATCAGGTGTTGTTTGAATAGCTTTTAGGATTACATCTGGGAAATGCTCAACAACGATCATTAATCGTAAAGGATCATGTACCTCAATCATTTGCAACGGCAAGCCTGGTCGAAGGTCTCCATCACAACTATTAGCTACTCCTATTAATCCCATTACATTATGAGGCAATTTAGTGCCCGCTCCTAATTTGTGATTGTCAACTCTTGAAAAGTAGTATTCCAAATTAATACCCCCACATACAGGACCCAATGGCTTCATAATTCCCACTAATAACTTACCCTCTAAATCGGTTCTGTAATCGTAGGAATTAAGAAAAGCCCTTCTGTCAAGAAATAAATTTTTAGTTAGGGCTCGCCTTCCAACAATACAGAGTGTATTCGTGCCATGTCCAAGTTCTGGACGAGGTTCAAATAAGGATACTGAACGGTCTTTAATTGACTTTCTGATTTTTTTAATAGATTGCTTCGTCTTGATTGATGCGAATCGTCGAGAACGTTCTTTTGCATTAAGGTCTAAAGCCCTTTCAAATATTTCACTGTTTTTTAAATGTCTTTTTCGATTTTCTTCAGATAAAATAAATTCGTCATAGTATTCAATTTCATCAGCAGCAGTATCATGCAATGCACCTACAAATTGAGTAGCTTCAGGAATAATTATTCCGTTTTGCAACAATCCTGCACGGACTTTTGGCTGATTGGCCATTGATGCCATAACACGTGCATTCACTGACCCTGGTCGACCACTACACGCTCCACAATCATGTGCGCCGTGGTGTGGGTTATTGGCACTGCTTGATCCATGTGCTACCAAATAAACTATTGGAGAAAAGTTTGTTATTAGTCCCATCCCCCGGAGTTGGTTTTCAACCCGTAATATCATCTCTTCAATAGTAAAACCAATTTGTAAGCCGTTTTCAATTTGATTTACATCGGCATTTTCGATACTTAAAACACTACTCTTTGTCATATGAGTAAAAGCATTCGAAATAGCGGGGCTCATTTTTGGCTTGAATATCGTTCTGTATAATTTCAGTGCGGAAAGAATACCATTAGGGATGATATTTAAACTGCTATTAAACCAACCTTGTAATTTCTTTGAGTATAAATATTCATGTCCTCGTTTAGAATTAACTCCCGATTCTTTAATTAAATATTTTGGAGTTACAGGTGCGGGGCATAATTTGTCATAAAATTGAGCGTTCTCTGGTTGAAAATAAAATTCCACTCCAAAAAAGCCCGGGGTTCCAAGCGTGGCGCAATTGGGGTCACTCAGCTCTAAATGTCGCCTTATCGAACACTCCCTTTCATCAATACAAAATACAGCCTGAAACGAATTTGAGATTTCATCTTTGAAAGTCTTATTCTCATTTTGAGAAAGCCCAGCGAAAAATTCATCATAGTAACTCCATTCGAACGCATCTTGCCAAATTTTGAAAACAGAATTTAGTTCCGTATCCTCCGACACCTCGAATATTTTTAGTGGAGTAACACTCGTATCTATACATAAAGGCTTCCACTGATTTCCAAATTTAGAATCGAGTGCATCTATTTCAAGCAATAACTCAAATCGAATGAACTCTTCGAGTGTAACCTTTCGGGTATCTAAGAGTGAATTAGGTGATGATTCAAGGGTTGCAATCATTCCTGACCATCCTCTATGACTGAATTGCTGATCAAATAGATATTGATCATAAAAGGCCTCCTTCCCCACCAAAATGTGCAGTAGGTTGGCCAATTTGCAATCGGAATCAAGAAGTAAGGATTTAGCTCTCGAATTACGAAATAGGCTCGTATAGCTGTTTACTTCTAGCTCTCGCAAACTAGCAATAAATCCAGCATCGGAAACAGGGAATTTCCAAGTCGAAATTCCTTGATCGAAATAATGGTTTGCCACCCTAAACAATAATGGCTGAACAAGATTATCAAGGTCTATTGAATATTTATTTTTCCACTCTGAACGTAAATGGCCAAGATATGGGCTTTTCGTTTCTACAAAATGTTTATTCAATACAATCTCTTTCCATTTAGCTAAATGGTCAATGCCTACTTTTTCAATAATAGTCCTGTCAAGAATGGATTCATTTATTCTATGGTTTTTAAATAATTCCCGGTAGTCATTTAGTTCGAGTGTTACCTGATAGCCAAATATCTTGGAAGCTTTGAAAATTGCGTCATAAAAATTAAGATGTTGAAAAGCATGTAATGAATTATGATGTATAAAATCCTTTAGTGGAGTTTGCGATGGGAGATAGTGTTTCAATTCGTGCAACACATGATTTACATCAAATGCAACATGAGATACTATTTGCCGAATACCCATAGGTTGCAGCACACTCGATTCGATGTTTGGTTTAATTGCTTTGAGCATTGATTACTAGAGTATATTAATGATTCTCTTCAGTTTCATTATCAAGATGATAAACTGCATGTAAGTCTTTCGTGCAAGTGAAATTCA
>CANLPK010000068.1 GCA_947492885.1 Bacteroidota bacterium | reverse complement strand
AGGTATTGCCATCGGTATAAATAAAAGGCGTGAATTCTTTGTATGGGGTATTGATGGTAGCGCCAATATTTTTTGCTTCGGTCCAATGGTCGGTGCTATCCAAAGTGCTATACCAAATATCTTCTGCACCATAGCCTCCCGGGCGAGTGCTTAACCAATACAAGGTGCGGCCATCGGCACTCAGGCTGGGGTGAGAATCCCAATAGGTTGAATTGATTTTTGGTCCGGCATTATAGGGTTTGCTCCATGTTTTTCCTTGTAATAAAGAGAAGTAAATATCGTGACTTCCGAAATTCTCGTCGGGTTTATTGCTGCTAAAAAAGATGTACTGACCATTGCTTGAAATGCAGAGTGCGCCTTCGTTATAGTCGGTATTGATTAAGGGGCTGATGGGCTGACTTGGTGCCCATGTTCCATGATCATCGTGGGTGATATAGATATCTTCCTGCTGACGATTCACGAGGCGTGAGAAAATAAAATTTTGTCCATCGGCACTAATCGATGGAAAGTACTCAGGAACCTCGGTATTGATTTTATCGCCCACATTCACGGGTGCAAAAGGAACCGGGTTTTTAATGGCCACCAAGGCAAATTTACAATCGAGGATAAACTTACCCGCCTTGGCTTTGAGGGCATCGTTACTTTTTTCTTTCGAGATATATTTTTCGTAGTAGGGGATGGCTTCTTCAAATTGTAAATGATTTTTATAGAGCTCGGCGAGTGCAAAATACGCATCGGGTTTTCCTGGGTATTGTGCAATATATTTCTCGTAGTAAAATTTCGCCTGCTCCACATCTTTCAAGGCAGTATAGCAATCGCCAATAGCAAAGAGTGCATAGCTATAATTGGGATCGGCTTCGAGGGTGCGTTTATACTCCACCACCGCATCGGCATATTTGTATTCGGAGAAAAGGCGCTCGGCTTTCATATAGTGTTCCTTAGCACTTTTACTGTTGCCCGAAGCTTTTTGAGATTTACACGAATAAGGAAATAGAAAGAGGATAAAAAAGAGACTGAAATAATATTTTGACATACTTAGCACAAAGCTACATTAAAAAATGGAGAATATGATTTTAATCATTGGTGATGAAAAAAATATAAGTTCTAGAATTGCTAAAAAATTGAATCGAATTGAAGGAAAAAAAAACGCCAAGAAGGTCCTTCTTGGCGTAGTACTTAATCAAATATTATATGAAGAAATTTGATATGCAAATATACTTAAATCGACCGCTACGCCTCCTCACCTGATTGAGGGGGTTTTTCAAATTCGGGCTAATTTCTTGTGTGTAATTCCTTTAATTTTCATCACTTCGTAGATGGTTTTCACTACGCAGAAAACGCTGATGACAAAGAGATACACGGCCATTTGGTAGGTGGGTGTTGTAGGGGGGCCATCGTGGGTGAAGGCACCTCCAACAAATCCCCCAAAAACTCCCCCAATTACCACCGCCACATGAATGATTATTTGTCGGCCATCGAAGATAGCGGCAAAATCGGATGGATGTGTTCGCTTAAAATCGTCGTTCAAAATGAAATTAAAAATGAATTGAATAGCCTGGTTTAAAATGAAACCAAGGAGAGCATAATTGAACGATTTATTGAAGAGGAGTAATGTGCTTAATACTTGTTTATCATCGTCGTTGCCCGACATGATGAAACCTATGAAAACCACGATAAATAAGAGATAGAAGAAAAAGATACCCACCCGAATCATAAAATAAAAAAATGCTTTGCTGAGATGTGATCCCCATTTTACATGAGCATCAGAAAGTTTATGATTGCTGTTCTCTAGCTTGTTTTCGTACTCATCGCCACGGCAAAAAACAATCTTCAATGCATTAAAACCTGATATGATAAGGGTTTCGAGCCAGAAGAGATAGAACACCATGAACGGTGTCCACCCCCATTGCCATACGCCCCAAATGGGTAATAAATTGAGGGCTATGAGCAAAGTCATATTAGTTTCCTGTTTGTTGAACATAAGATGCAAACATAATAGAGATTATGTGCAAAAAAAATACCTTTAAACCACAGTATAACAAACAATTCTCTTATTTTTGCCCTTTAAAACGATCCTATGCAAAGTACTGCTCTTGATTATTTGCCAATTGCCATGATGTTTCTTGTGGCCTTGGGTTTCGTTGTTGCCGTGATGGTGATTACACATTTAGTAGGTCCGAAATTTACCACCCATACCAAACAGGAATCCTTCGAGTGTGGTATTCCATCGCAAGGGAATGCCCGACTACCGTTTTCTATTAAGTATTTCTTGGTAGCCATTTTATTTGTGCTCTTCGATGTGGAAGTAATTTTCATGTATCCCTGGGCAGTGAATTTCAAAGGGCTCGGTTTAACAGGACTCATTGAAATGTTTTCATTCATCGGCGTATTTCTTATTGGCTTTTATTATATCCTAAAGAAGGGTGCCCTTACTTGGGAATAAATTAATTATTGAAAAGTAATTCTCCTTAAATTACGAAACCAAATTTTACGATAACGCGATAAAAGTTCTTACCCCATATCAAAAAAAATAAAGCATGTCAAATATAATTATCGATAGTAAACATGAACCTCCTGGATTGAGAGGTGAAGGTTTCTTTGCCACCAAGCTCAGTGATGTGATTGGATTGGCGAGAAAAAATTCGCTATGGCCTTTGCCCTTTGCCACGAGCTGTTGTGGTATTGAGTTTATGGCTACCATGGCAGCCAATTACGACTTGGGTCGTTTCGGTAGTGAGCGTATGAGTTTTAGTCCGCGACAAGCCGATTTGCTTATGGTGATGGGAACGATTAGTAAGAAGCTGGCTCCTGTACTTCGCCAGGTGTACGAGCAGATGGCCGAGCCACGCTGGGTTTTATGCATGGGTGCTTGTGCTTCATCGGGTGGTATATTCGATACTTACAGTGTACTGCAAGGCATCGATCGTATCATTCCTGTTGACGTATACATACCAGGTTGCCCGCCGCGCCCAGAGCAAGTATTGGACGGATTGCTTCGCATACAAGAGCTTGCTCAAAACGAGAGCTTCTCACGTCGCGATAAACCCGCATATAAGGAGCTTATGAGGGACTATGGAATTGGTGATGAAATAAATTAATCAAACAAACCCATGACTGATCAAACAATATTAGGAGAACAATTGAAATCAAAATTTGGTGATGCTTTCATTAGTGAAACACGCGATTTCGATTTCTCTGTATACGAATTTAATAAGGACGATATCAAGGAAGTGATAACCTATCTTAAAAACAAGGAAGGATTCATTTATCTCACCACCTTATGTGGTGCCCATTTTCCCGATAACGATCCATCACGCGAATTCAGCATGATGTATCAATTACATAATTTGGTTACCAACGCACGCATTCGCTTGAAAGCATTCATGCCTAAGGACGATATGAATATGAAAACCATCGTCGATATTTTTGATGCTGCCAACTGGATGGAGCGCGAAGCTTTCGATTTCTATGGTTTCAAGTTTGAGGGACATCCTAAGATGGAACGAATTCTCAATATGGAAAAAATGAACTATCATCCACTTCGCAAAGAATATCCTTTAGAAGATATGGGACGTGATGATAAGGACGATAAATTTTTCGGTCGATAATAGTATGGCATTTAATTTATAAAAGAAAATGACTGACGATTTTGTAAAGGAAGAAAAAAAGGAATATACCACCCTCAACTTAGGGCCAACGCATCCAGCGACCCATGGTATATTTCAAAATATACTCACCATGGATGGTGAAATCATTGTTGATGCGGTGCCCACCATTGGGTATATTCATCGTGCCTTTGAAAAGCTTGCTGAGCGCCGTCCATACAATCAAATTACACCCATCACCGATCGGTTGAACTATTGTTCGTCACCGATCAATAATATGGGATGGCATATGACGGTGGAGAAACTCATCGGTTGTGAAATTCCAAAACGCGCACAATACATGCGTGTTATCATCATGGAACTTTCGCGTATAGCCGATCATATTGTATGCGATACGGTAATTGCCGTAGATACCGGTGCCTTAACAGGTTTCTTGTATTTCTTTCAAATGCGTGAATTGATTTACGAAATATTTGAAGCCATCTGCGGATCACGACTCACCACAAATATCGGACGTATCGGTGGTATGGAACGTGAGTTCCCACAAGAGGCCTGGTTGAAGTTGGATAAATTCATGATTGAGTTTCCTAAGTTTCATGCCGAATTTGGAGCCTTGGTGAATCGTAATCGTATCTTCATGGATCGTACCATTAACTGTGGCCCGATAAGCGCTGATCGTGCCTTGGCTTACAGTTTCTCGGGTCCTAACCTCAGAGCATCGGGTGTTGATTATGATGTGCGTATTGCCAATCCGTATTCATCATATCAGGATTTTGATTTTAATATTCCTATTGGAAAAGCAGGCGACGTGTACGATCGTTATATGGTTCGTTTTGATGAGATGATGGAGTCGTATAAAATCATTCGTCAGGCCATCGATAAAATGCCAACAGGGAATTTCCATGCCGACTTACCTGAATTTTATTTACCTCCAAAAGAGGATGTATACAATAAGATGGAAGCGTTGATTTACCATTTCAAAATTGTGATGGGCGAAACAGATGTTCCCAAAGGTGAGGTGTATCACTCGGTAGAAGCAGGTAATGGAGAGTTGGGATACTATCTTATTAGCGATGGTGGAAGAAACCCATTCCGTTTGCATTTCCGCCGACCCTGCTTCATTTTTTATCAGGCATATACCGAAATGATAAAAGGTCGCATGTTGAGTGATGCCATCTTAACCTTGAGTAGTTTGAATGTGATTGCTGGCGAACTCGACGCCTAATATTTTTATTTGACAATAGATAATTGATAACCGACATGGAAGTAAAATTTGACGAAGCCGCATTGAAGACTGCAAATAAAATCATCAGTCGATATCCGGAAGGAAAAAAGAAATCGGCACTGCTGCCACTACTGCATTTGGCACAAGCCGAATTTGATGGATGGCTGGATGTACCGGTGATGGATTATATAGCTACTTTGCTTGCTATCAAAGCCATTGAAGTATATGAAGTGGCATCATTCTATTCGATGTTCAACTTAAAACCTGTAGGAAAATGTGTGATTGAAGTATGTCATACCAGCAGCTGCTGGCTTCGTGGTGCAGAAGAAATTATTCAGCATCTAGAAAACAAATTACATATCAAAGCTGGTGAAACTACTGCCGATGGGAAATTCACCATCAAGCGTGTTGAGTGTTTGGGAAGCTGTGGTACTGCACCCATGTTTCAGGTGGGAGCACAATACTATGAAAATTTAACTACCGAAAAAGTAGATACCATCATCGAAAATTTAGATAAGAGCGGTAAACGCACCACCTATTTCGATGAGGTGAGTTTAACAGCACACAAGTAATACATAGTTCTTTTTAATTAAAAACGTCCTATAAAATAATCCGAATTCAGTGAGCACAAAATTATTACTTAAGAACGACCACGTAGCCAATATCAATAAGCTCGAGGTATATAAACAACATGGAGGATATGCTTCTGCAGAGAAAGCCATCAAAACCATGACTTCAGATGCACTGGTAGATGAAGTGAAAAAATCGGGACTGAGAGGTCGCGGTGGCGCGGGTTTCCCTACCGGAATGAAATGGAGCTTCCTGGCCAAGCCTGCCGGGGTTCCTCGTTACCTCGTATGCAATGCAGATGAGAGTGAGCCCGGAACATTCAAGGATCGTTACCTGATGGAACGTCATCCTCACTTGTTAATTGAAGGAATGATTTGTTCAAGCTTTGCCCTGGGAGCGAATACCGGCTTTATTTATATCAGAGGTGAATATTTTTATATCGTTCCAATTTTAGAAAAAGCAATTGAAGAAGCGAAAGCTGCAGGATACTTGGGAAACAATATTTTGGGTACCGACTATAATTTAGAGTTGCATGTGCAAGTGGGTGGTGGTGCTTATATCTGCGGAGAAGAAACAGCGTTATTAGAATCATTAGAAGGCAAGCGTGGCAATCCACGTATGAAACCACCCTTTCCTGCTGTGGCTGGATTGTATGGTTGCCCTACCGTAGTAAATAACGTAGAAACCATTGCAGCCGTAGTGCCTATTGTGGCCATGGGTGGTGATGAATATGCAAAAATTGGCGTTGGAAAATCAACAGGAACAAAATTAATTTCGGCATCAGGTCATATCAATAAACCGGGTGTGTACGAAATTGAATTGGGAAAAGTATCCGTTGAAGAATTTATCAATAGCGAAGAATATTGTGGTGGTGTATGGAAAGGTCGTAAACTAAAAGCTGTTGTAGCTGGAGGTTCATCTGTTCCTATTTTACCTACCAATTTAATCTTGCAAACTTCAGATGGAAATCCACGCATGATGAGCTACGAAAGCCTGGGTGAAGGAGGCTTCATCTCAGGAACCATGATGGGTTCGGGTGGTTTTATTGTCATGGACGAAACGGTGAATATTGCCGAAAACTTATATACCTTCAATCGTTTTTATCATCACGAAAGCTGCGGACAATGCAGCCCTTGCCGTGAAGGTACTGGATGGATGGAGAAGATCACGCATAGCATCATTAGCGGTCATGGCAAGCCAAGCGATATTGATTTGCTATGGGATTTACAAACTAAAATCGATGGCAAAACAATTTGTCCGTTGGGTGAAGCAGCAGCCTGGCCTGTGGCAAGTGCCGTTCGACATTTCCGTGCCGATTTCGAAAAACTGATACATTAATGAATGGAGTATTAAAGCATAAATATTTCTTAATACTCCTCATCCTCTTGCTGGGTGCCTCGTTGCGCCTTTTCAATTTAACCAAGGCGGTGCCTGCTTTAAGTCAGGATGAGTTGGTGACTGGCTATGATTCGTATTGCCTATCACAAAATTTGCATGATCATCACGGTGCCTTCTTGCCATTTATTCCTGAGTCGTTTGGCGACTGGACTTCCCCCTTCATCAACTATGTATCGATGCCTGTTGCGGCGTTGCTTGGATTGAATGATTATGCTACTCGTTTGCCAGTTTCATTACTTGGTATTGCGAGTATCTTTTTGTTTTATGTATTGATTCAAAAAATATTTAATGATCAGCGTATCGCGCTAATTGCGGCTTTTCTTTTGGCAACAGCGCCTTTTGCTATTTCACTTTCACGTTGGGCCGTGCCTCCAAGTACGGTGCCGTTTACAATGCTTTTATTCTTCAATACATTTTTTTGGGCGAAAGATAAACCAACGATACTGCGATTTATATGGGTTGGAATCACCGCCGTGTTGGTGGTGTATTCTTATCCAACGATGAAATTATTTTTCCCTCCCATGGTGGCCATCCTCGGTTTATTATACTTTAAGGATTATCAATGGAAGGCATTACCAGGAGTTATTTTGTTTTTAGTGCTCATTGCACCACTCTATTATTTGGCATTGCGTTACCCGGAAATTTACAATGCACGTTTTAAAAATATCTCTCTCGCTGCCAGTGGAGAGCCATTCATCTCAGGTTTCATCACCCGCTATATCAGTTATTTCTTACCTTATTTTTATTTTGGTAAAGGCGATGAATTCATGCTGCATCATGTGCCAGGATTTGGAAGCATACAAGAGGTACTCGCATTTTTTAGTTATGCAGGCATCGCGTTTGTGATTGCCAATGCGCTGGGTAAAATCAATTTTATCGATCGCAGGCTATCCATTTTTTTATTACTATACTTCATCATTGCACCCATTCCGGCGGCCCTCACCATTCATAAATACACGATGCTACGCAATATACATACGGTATTGCTGATGTTGATTTTTGCAGTGATGGGAATACAAGTGATATTATCAAATATTCAAAATCAAAAAATACAACGCATCATCGTTACTGGTTTGATTGTGGTGGTGATGCTCTCTACCTTGAACTTCTCCTATTACTATTTCAAGCAATATAAATTGGATGCACAAAAGGATTATCACTACGGCATCAAAGAAGTGTTTGTTTTTTTAGAAGAGCATGATTCGGAGTTTCAGCGCGTAGAAATCAATACCGATGTAACCCAGGACCATGGAATCTTAGAGCCTTATATCTACTATCTCTATTACCATCATATTGCTCCCGGAACTTATGATACAAAAGAGATGACCACCCACTTAGGCAAGTATTATTTTATGCCTGTCTCGGTTGCTCCATTGCTCGATGCCACTCCTATCTTCGTATTCCCTTATGGCACACAAGGCAATGCCTATAAGGTGTATCAAAAGGAACCTGGATTGTATCAAGTAATTCAATAAATTGGTTGGTTAGCCAAGCCGATGTAATTATCTTCGTGGCCTGTAAGATAGTCTTTGTTGTTATATGATGAAATTCATTGAAATCCATTACCGTAAAATACTGTTGCTAATTCCGCTAATTAGTTTGGCGATGCACTGGCATGTATTCACGCGCGATTTGGTGGGAGTGCATGTATGGCGACAAACGCAAACACAAACCGTCATCGATAATTTTTATAAGGAAGATAATAATATCATGAATCCGAAGTACCACGAAAATCCGGAAACGGATCGGGTGGTGCGCATGGAATTCCCAGTGATGCAATGGCTGTTTGCGCAGGTATATCGTGTGTTTGGACCACATATCGCCATCAGCAGGGTGCTTTCGTTTATCATTGGGATGGGTTCGGTGTTCGGAATATTTTTTTTGTTACTTAGTATCTTTAGAAATAAAACATTAGCGGTAATAGGTGCCTGGTGTTTTAATTTCTCTCCAGTATTTTATTATTATACTATCAACCCTTTACCTGATAATTTTGCATTGGCAGCAGCGATTTGGAGCCTCGTTTTTTTATTTAGATGGATATCCAATCCGCGCTGGCAAAACTTATTGTTCAGTGCCGTTTTTCTGAGCCTGGCCACCTTAGCGAAACTTCCATTCATTATTTATGGAAGTGTCATTGCCGCTTATTTGGGCGTTGAATTAAAAAACAATTTGCGTTTTGGATTAAAAAAAACAATGCAGGCTTCCCTAATTTATTTAATGGTGATGGCCCCTGCATTGGCCTGGTATGTATGGGTGATACCCACCTGGGGCGGCAATGGCGTTGTAAAAGGAATGATTGATTTGCGAAATAATTCCAGCGAATTATTAGATATACTTCAGGCAAATTTAATTTCCACTTTGCCAGAACTCTTGCTCAATTATGCATCGGTACCCTTCTTCATCGCAGGATTTTATTTTGCATATCGCTACCGTCGCACGCATTCAAAGCGCTTTCCATTATTTTTATTTTGGGGCGCAGCGATTCTGTTTTATTTCGTTTTCGAACTGAATATGATTGCCAAGGTGCACGATTATTATTTGTTTCCTTTCTTGCCCATCTTGTTTTTGATTGTCGCCTATGGTGCCTGGCATTTACTCAATCGAAAAGAGAAATTCTTTCGTTATGCGGTAATCGTTTTGCTACTGCTGGCACCCATTACTGCCTACCTGAGAGCCAACCCGCGCTGGAATACGGTATCGCCGGGGTTCAATGTCGATTTTTATAATAACAAAGAAGTGCTTCGTAATTTAGTTCCGCAAAACGAACGTGTGATTGTAGGTTTCGATAAATCGCATTTTATCTTACTCTACTATATCGATAAAAAAGGATGGGCATTCGATGAAGGATTTAATATACCGCAATTTGAATATCAAATTTCCCAAGGCGCTCATTATTTATATACTGATGCACCCATCGATACCATGCCACAGGTGCAACAACATCTGGAGTCGAAAATATACGACCAGGGCCGATTGCGTGTGTATCGCCTGAAGTAAAATTAATCTACATCTCTCCCAAACTCCAGGATTAGCGAAGCACTGATACCATAATTTTGTACGTTCTCTCTTTGAGAACCTGTGCCACTTCCACCCCAATAGGCAGCGAGTCCTTCCACATTGGTTCTACCCCAGGGTTGCTGGTAGTAAGGACGAATATTAATTCCAAACCAAGACGTTGCCATGAAACTAAAGTTCACACTCAGAGTACTTGCAAGCTTAATATTATTAATCACTCCTTCTTCGGTACCACCAGCAAATGCAGCATCGTTGGAGTAGGTGGTGCTTGCAGTAAAGAAATGCAAATCGCCATCGAGGGAGGGTACAATTTCAAGATGTTTGGTATCGAGCACTTTCACAGTGACACCACCACTCATGCCACCATAGCCAATTTTTATTTTGCGGTAACCCATCAATCCGGAGGTTGGTTCTAATCCAAACGCAATATTTGTTTCGCTGATGCGAGAGAAAACCAGTTCGAATCCTACCAGTTCACCTCTCGATTGCCAGCTTCCTTCATAACCCTGCATATAGTGGAAATAGGGCATCTTTTGGGTGAGCCAAGTGCGTGCATAATTATAACTATAGACGGTGCGATTGATATTATCTAAATTCATCACACCATATTTCTTACCGAAAGTAAATGCATTTTGAGCATTGCCTATCAATGTTGCGAACAACAAAATTGTGATACAATATTTTTTCATAGTTTAAAATTTGATACGATTTAAAACGATATGTTCTTTTACTTTTCCGAAATAGTTGCCATAGAAATTCATTGCGAGGCCTGAATAGTCAATGGTCATGCTGTTTCTGGAGTTTTTGGTGATGGTATAGTTACGATCAGGTTCGAGCTGACCAATGGTAGTAACCATCGTAATGTTGCTACCATCGGAGCGATAGAAATGGGCACTATGATTTTCCCTTCCTTTGATGGTCCAGCCATTGCTCGATAGAAAAAATGGATCATCGCCCGTGGTAGGAGTATCATAAAACATGAAGAAGCCTGTGATGCCAGTATTCGTAGTACTATCAACACCTCCATTTTTATTGAGATAGTCGACCTGCATAGAAGAAATTTCCCAGGTACCGGAGTTGCGGTTGAGGTAGTTTTTATTTTTCGAACAGGAGGAGGAAAGGCCCAGCAGAAAAATACTGCTCCATAAAATTAATATTAAAGATGGTTTCATTAGTAGGTGGTTTTGCGGTGCAAGTAAGGAAAACTTATTGGTTGGAGGTATCACATGAAAGTAGTAATTATATGATTTTGCTTAACCCTACAACCTGAATATATTTCGTAATTTGCCTTCCATTAAACGTATCAATTCCATGAATGAAAGTAATATTGGGAAGGTGAGTGTTACCATTTTAGAAACAGAATATGTCACCCATGATGTGAAGCGCTTCGTGCTGGAGCGCCCCGAAGGATTCAGTTTTATACCGGGGCAGGCCGTAAATATTTCCATTAATAAACCCGAGTTGAAAAATGAGATACGCCCATACAATTTCACTTCCTTACCCGATGCATCTTTTTTGGAGTTCATGATTAAGATTTACCCCAATAGAAATGGAATTACCAAAGTAATGGGTGGCATGAATAAAGGCGAAGAGTTGATTTTGCACGATGTATTTGGCAGTATCCTCTTCAAGGGCAATGGGGTATTTATTGCAGCAGGTTCGGGCATTACACCCTTTCTGTCGATATTACGTAGTTTGCAAAAACTCAAACGTGTTCAAGATAATATTCTGATTTACTCCAATAAAACCATGGATGATATTGTCATGGGAGAGGAGTTGCATGAGATGCTTGGTAATCGTTTTGTAAATTTCTTCACGAGGCAAAATGTCATTGGCTTCCTGGATCGCAAACTCGATCGTGATTTCCTCATCGAAGTAGTCCCCGACTTCAAACAACATTTCTATATCTGCGGTCCCGAAACCTTTGTAAGCGAAGTCTCCGCCTTACTCAAAAGCTTAGGAGCATCGGCGAGTTCTATTGTATTCGAGCAGTGAGTGGGGGAGTGGGACTTATGACAGAAGACAGAAGACATAAGACGGGAATCGTTGCTAGAGTTTTTTATAGTACTATATAATTTCAATTATAATTACTACTTGAGCATTCATTGCTGTTGTATTTAATACGAATTACTTTTTACGATTTACTTCTTACCTATTCGGCTCCTTGGCTCTGGCTCCGCGAAGTCTCTGACTTCGTGGAAGCGTAAGCAAATCTTTGATTTGCAATAGTGCTTAATAACTTCTATCACCAATCACCCATCAATTTATTTACCTGCTGCGTGCTTTTTCACAGAAGCATCCACAAACTTCATCGCCACTTCCAACGACCTATTTATTTTTCGCTTTTTATCTTCATGAGCTGCCATGCGCATATCGATATCTTTGATGGTTTTGAGCGCATCGATGATAAATGGGCCTTTATTTAACATCACACATTCGGCCCGTACCGCTTTCACCACATCTGAGATTTCAGCTCTGGTAGCAATGCCTCTTTTTATTTGTGATTCAAGAACCTGTGTAGCCCAAATAACAGGTACATGAGCAGCTTCCGAAAACCATAGTATTTCTTCTTGTAATTCTGCAATTCGATTATATCCAACTTCAACAGCTAAATCACCGCGAGCGATCATCACCCCACAATTTTTAAATCTCAATGCTGAAAACAGAAGATTAGGAAAGTTTTCAAATGCTAATTTTGTTTCAATTTTGAGGATAATACTAATATCCTCACGTTTTAATCCAGTTAGGAGATCTTGCAGGATTGTAATTTCCTCTGGTTTTTGAACGAAAGAGAAACCAACCAAATCGGCATGTTTGGCAATAAATTTCAAATTTTCAAGGTCCTCCTTAGTAAGTGGATTTATATTAATTTCACTATCTGGAAAATTTATCCCCTTCTCCGATTTCAATTTAAAACCTTCTTCCGGAGCGTGTGTTATTTCAACTTCAATTTCTTTGTTATTTGCGGAAATAATTTTACCACCTAGCTGACCATCATCGAACCAAATACTTTCATTGGGTTTGATTTGTCCGAATATTTCTTTCAAAGAAAGCTGTACTGAAATCCGGCCTTGTGTATCATCTGCCTTTTTTCCTTTAGTTAATAGGATTCGGCTACCACTGAATAGTAGAATAGAAGGAGACTTTAATTTTCCTTTAACCACTTTATTTTTCAATGATTTTATCGCACCAGTTCTAATTTTTGGGCCTTCTAAATCCATGTATATCCTAACGTTCTTACCCGTTTCTTTACTCGCCTTTTTAATATGGTCAATCATTTTCTTCCAATCAGTCTTCTTATCATGGGCTGTATTGATACGTGCTACATGCATTCCATTTTTCACTAATTCGTAAACTAGTTTGTAGTTCGTACTTGCCTCTGTTGGCAGTGTCACCATAATTTTGGATTGTCCATCAAACGCTGTTTTTCCGAATAATGTAGCCGAATTGTTTTTAATATAATGATTGCTGTTTTTTTGTGAGATTAGTTCCACTTCAACGTCTTTGCTTTCTTCTCCAATTATCGATAATAGCAAACGCTTTACCTTCATTAGGTTGCCAAGAGTATGTGACTCGGAATGACCAATAGATGATATCCCTAAACTGGATAATGATTTTTGAAGTTGTCGGAAATCCTTTGCTCTTATTGCGATATAATGCAATAGGTTACAGGCAGAATTTATATTTTCTGGATGAATCAAATTCAAGGTTTGTGCATTTTGTTCTTCTAAATGCTTTGCTGAACTTATCAGATTATCTACCTCCTTTAAGATATCGAGTATCTCCTTCTTGTTATATTCAATCATGCATCGAATCTATCTTTTATCATAGATTTTTCAATTAATTCAATATTAAGTTAATCCCCAATTGGCAAGATTTAAATCATGTTTTATGTGATTTTTATTCCGTAATAAAATTCTCGTCTCCGCAAGAGTCACACCTATTCCGAAAAGTATCTGACTTCGTGGAAGCGTAAGCAAATCTTAGATTTGCAATAGTGCTGCACAAAAATCTTACCTATTATAAAAACTTTTCGACCTAGCCTTTGGCCGCGCGTTGGCTCCGCGGCTCCGCGAAGTCTCTGACTTCGTGGAAGTGTAAGCAAATCTTAGATTTGCAATAGTGCTGAATTACGAAAACCACCAATTAAAATTAGCTAAAAGAAATATTGAGAAATAAAAAAGGGTTTCAGTTTCCTGAAACCCTTACTATTGGTGGACCAGCTTGGGATCGAACCAAGGACCCCCTGATTATGAGTCAATAAAATATCGGTAAAGATAAAAATAACATACAAGGTTAGGACATAGTAAAAGTATTATGGATAAAGGGTTACAAGCATTTGGCTAATTCTTTTCCTTGACCGTCCTATGCGTATGTTTACTTCTTTTATGTGCAAATTATGTGCAAATCAATAGCTTCCCCTTTTTTAAACATAAATAATTATGAATGCAACAACCACAACGTTTTTAGATAATAGAAGGATTAAAAAGGATGGAACGTACCCAATTAAGGTACGCGTTACTTTTGATGGTAAAAGGAGATACTATCCAATTCCATTTAATTTAACAATGAAAGTTTTTGAACGGCTCACTAAAGGCGGGAACCTAAAAGAGAAGGAAAAAGAATTACTAAGAGATATTACTGATTTTGAAAATAAGGCAATCGATATCATAAAATCAATGCCCTTCTTTCAATGGGCTGCATTTGAAAAGAGATATAATGAGAATAGCGGTGCAACGGATATCATTGACGATGCATTTTCAG